>CAJUFP010000051.1 GCA_910585645.1 uncultured Hungatella sp.
AAAGTGGTGGTTTCATGTAACTGGGGCTAGCCGTCGCGCTAGCGACTTGGTACAAGTTTAACAAACAGTTCTTCCGTCTCCTTATCTGCCAAAAAGCTCCCGTTCCAGATTCCCCTCCTTTTTATCATCCGGTATTGGACCACCTGCCGCCCGATTAAGACAATCGAGATCAACAAAGCAACAGCTACACTCGCATTCATGATCTTAGTCTTCTCCGAAATCCGCACGATCCCCTGATTTACGATAACCGCGTATTGGTATTCCCCACCTGCCTTCACCGGCATCTGATTATGAATTTCCCGTATAAACGCAAAATGACTGCACAGGAATCTTTTTAATTGATACTTACACCGGGAAAACGGAATCAAATAAAACGCCATAGCCATCTTCAATATCCCATATCTCCACCCTATAGAAAAATACCGTCTTGCCACAGGATATACTGCCAGATAAAAGACAAACACAACCGTCCCTGACAAAGACATCATAAAAAGAAGATTTTGAAGCATCATTCGCTCCCGCCCCCTTTCTCCTCCATGAGTCCCGCTTCCTTCCCAGCCGCTTTCTCGTCTCTTCCGATCCCTTCGTATTCTCTCTCATTCCCTCATTATCATTAGACTGCTTTAATATACAATCTTGCACTTAATCATACACCGCATGGAAGATTTTGTCAATAATATGAACTAAAGAAGCCTAATATAAGATCTCGCGCCCATACCCCCTCCCCCCTCGTTTCATTCATATCAACATCCTGACATTTTATCCCCACAAAGGGTATCCACAGCTTGACAAATCCCCTCAACCACTCTAAACTAAAGAAAAGGAGAGGAGTGTCTGCTATGAAATATCTGAAACTCGGCAACCTAAACGAACCCGTATCCGCCATCGGCGTAGGCTGTATGCGCATTGCCGGGATGACCAGCGACCAGCTGGACCGCTATGTACACACTGCCCTGGATCAGGGCATAAACTTTTTCGACCACGCGGATATCTACGCCTCCGGAAAAAGCGAGGAGATCTTCGGGGACCTTCTTTCACGGGAACCTTCCTTAAGAAATAGGATATTTCTCCAGTCCAAGTGCGCCATCCATGACTCCATGTACGATTTCTCAAAAGACTACATCCTAAGATCCGTAGACGGGATCCTGAAAAGGCTTAAGGTCTCTCACCTCGATTCCCTGCTGCTCCACCGGCCGGATGCCCTCATGGAGCCAAACGAGGTGGAAGACGCTTTTCAAACCCTGAAAAAAAGCGGAAAAGTCCTGAATTTCGGGGTATCTAATATGAACCGCTATCAGATAGAATTTCTTGAGAATCAGCTGTCCGACGGCCTGGCTGTAAACCAGCTGCAGATGAGCGTTGCCCACACGCCCCTGATCGACGCCGGGATCAATGTAAATATGATGACAGACGCCGCCGTCATGCGGGACGGTGGGACCTTAGAATACTGCCGGATGAAAGACATGGTCATCCAGACCTGGTCCCCTCTGCAGAAAGGCTTCTTTGGCGGGACATTTATCGGAAGCGAGGACTACAAAGAATTAAACCAGGTTCTGGATGCCCTGGCCAAACAATACGGCGTCACAAGCGACGCCATAGCCTACGCCTGGCTTCTGCGTTATCCTGCCAAAATGCAGGTCATCATCGGCACCACTAACCCTGACCGCCTCAAACATGCCGCAAAAGCCGCGGAAGTAGAGTTGACAAGAAGTGAGTGGTATCAGGTGTACAGGGCTGCCGGTAATCAGCTTCCATAGATAACCTTTTCTTCCCTTTTTGGCTGTGAACCGGTTCTGTCTCTGGCGGCCGGACTGGAAACATTAGGAAATTATACTAAAAAATAAAAACAGTCTGTTAAAAAGGAAAGTTTTGAGTTATAATGAACAAAGAAATTTATTTAAGGGGGAGGTGAGGACATAGGAGAATATGTCTGAACGTAGTGTAATACAGTTACAAAGAGAGGGAGGCGGCAGTGGGTGAGCCTGAAAAATGCGTCCACTATTTTTTGAAGGTGAAATCTAACAAAGGAGAGTTTATGAAATGTTAAATCAAATGATTAAGAACTTAAAAATCCGCAGCCGAATGCTCATATCCTATTTTATTATTGTGCTTCTGCTGCTCGTTGTGGGTATTACATCCATCGTCATGCTCAATCAGTCAAGTCAAAGGCTGCAGAAGTTCTATGACATGCAGTTTCAAACCGTATCGCTGGCCATGAATGCCCGCCGTACCGTATTCTCCGCCCGGGGCAATATCCTCTCCACCATTGTAGAGTACAGTGAAGAAGCCCATACCAACGCTCAGAGCGATTTCGACTACATCTACACCCTGGTAGATGAGCTAAAGGAGATTGAGCAGAAGATCGTCGGCTCGTCCGGAGGGTCCTCCCAGCTGACCGCAGTGGAGGAAAACCTAAACCAGGCCTCCAGCTACCTGCCCCAGATCCTGGATCTGGCCAAACAGCAGAAAGACGACGATGCGCTGGCGTTATACAAGTCTAATTACAAGCCTTATATGGACTCCAGCCGCGACATTTTGACCAGTCTCTGTGAAACCGCCGAGACCAACGCTCTGGCCAGCGTGGAGGAGGGCGAACGGCAGGCCGGTATCGCGGACACCATCGTAATTGCCCTGATCGCGGTGGCAGTGGTGGTCAGCATCCTTCTGGCCCTCTTCATGAGCGACAGCGTGCGCAAGCCTGTGGAGGAGATGCGCCAGGTGGCGTCCCGGGTTTGCAAAGGCGACATGAATGTAGAGATTACATACCAGTCCCGGGATGAATTGGGAGAGATGGCGGATAACATGCGCAGCATGACAGAAATTGTCAAGACCCTGATCGGCGACATCAACTACTGCATGGAAGAGCTGGCCCACGGCAACTTTACGGTAAAGAGCCGCAGCAGCGAGGCCTATATCGGCGATTACGCTGACATCCTAAAGGCCATGCGGGATATGAAGGCCTCCATGAGCGAGACTCTCTCCAAGATCGAGTCTGCCGCGGATCAGGTTAACGCCGGAGGCGAGCAGGTGTCCAGCGGCGCTCAGGCTCTGGCCCAGGGCGCTACTCAGCAGGCATCTTCCGTGGAGGAGTTGGCCGCCACCATTCAGGAGGTCAGCCAGCAGGTGGAATCCACCGCTTCCCACGCCAGAACCGCCAAGAAAGAAAACGAGCAGTCCCACCAGCAGATCGGTGTGTGCTTCCATGATATGGAATCCCTCTTGAACGCCATGAACAAGATCGAAACACATTCCACCGAGATCAGCAAAGTGATCAAGACCATCGAGGACATCGCGTTCCAGACCAATATCCTGGCGCTGAACGCCGCCGTAGAGGCTGCCCGCGCCGGCGCTGCCGGCAAAGGCTTTGCGGTGGTAGCCGACGAGGTGCGCAACCTGGCCAGCAAATCCGCGGAGGCATCCAAGAGCACTACAACCCTGATCGAAGGTACCGTGAAAGCAGTTAAGGAGGGACTTGATCTCTCCCATGAAACCAGCCAGGCCCTTCAGGTCGTGGTGGAAAGCTCCAAGAAGGTTCTGGACGCGGTAGGCCTGATCGCCGGAGCCGCTGAGGAGCAGACTGCCTCCATCTCCCAGATCGCCATTGCTGTGGATCAGATCTCCAGCGTGGTCCAGACCAACTCCGCTACCTCCGAAGAGTCCGCCGCTGCCAGCGAGGAGCTTTCCAGCCAGGCCAATGTACTCAAGGAATTGATCTCGCGGTTCCGTCTGGAGGACATCCAGGCTGTCGGCAGTACCGCTCCCAGTCCCAGAGCCAGTGTCAGCAGTTACTCCGCTCCACAGCACCAGGACTTTTCCGACAGCAGCTTTACAGACACATCCAAGTATTAAATTTACACAGGCAAGCGCCTCCTCCGGCTCTCTTCACCAAGAGCCGGAGGAGGCGCTTTTTCATTGTCCAAAGATCCGGACCAGCTCCTTTTCCGACAGCCCGTTCTCGATAGCCCTAAGCTTCCCCTCTCTAAGCACATACATCTTCGTGCAGGCTGACAGCTCCATCATCTCATGGGAGGTCAGCACCACAACTCCTCCCTCCCTCCGGTACTGCTCCAGATAGCCGCGGATATCCGCCTTGCACTCCATATCAAGAGCCGCCCCGGGCTCGTCCATGATCAGCGCCTTTTTGCGGCCGCACAGCGCGCAGGCGATACTCACCCGCTTTTTCATACCTCCGGACAGTTTCTCCACGGTCCTGTTAAGCATGTCGCCCACCCCCAAAAAAGCTGCTGCCCCGGACTTCAGGTCCCGCTCCATGGCCTTCTTGTCTCCTCCGTACCACAAAAGCAGGTTGTCCCTCACTGTCAACTCCTCCATAAGCGGATTCTCCTGAGGCACATAAGCCACTGCCCTGACATGATCCCCAGGCCTTGTGGAGATCTCCTTTCCGTCCAGGCTTACCCGCCCTTTGTCCGCCTTCAGGGCCCCTGCCAGGATGGAGAGCAGCGTGGTCTTGCCGCACCCGTTGCTCCCCACGATGCCCACGCACTCCCCCGGAGCCGCTGTCAGATCCACGCCTTTTAAGATCTCCCTCCTGTTGTAACGCTTGTAAATCCCTTCCGCTGCCAGCACAAACCTCACCTCCGCCATAAAGTCAGTCCCTTCCTGCCTCTGGCCGGAAGGGACCTTACCTTTCCCATATTCAAAGCGATTCTGCCTTCATCTGCCGGCGCCTTAACTCCGATGCATATGCACCTTATCCGCTCCCAGCTTCTCAAGGTTTTCCAGCACATTCCTCTTGTCAGCCTGGCCGATAAGCGTATCCCTGGCCTTCTTTGCCTCCATCTCGGCCTTGTGCTTGCTGGGACCGCCCACGCAGCCGCCTACACAGGCCATACCCTCGATGAAATCCGCCGGCAGCTTGCCAACCTTCATAAGCAGCAGCGCCTTCTTGCACTCCGCCGCCCCGTTGCACTTCATCACCTCAGGTTTGATATCCTCGCCCATCTCCTCAAAGCACTGGACCACAGCCGCAGTCACTCCGCCGCCGTTGCCAAACCGTTTGCCGAACACAGAGCTGTCCTGATAACTGTTCTCCTCAGGCTCCAGCTCCACATCCTTGGCCCGCATCATAGCCCGAACCTCGCCAAAGGTCAAGGCGTAATCCGCGTTGCCCTGGATATTCAGATCCAGTGTCTCGCTCTTCTTGGCAATGCAGGGCCCGATAAACACGGTGATCGTCCCAGGGTCCCGCTCCTTCACCAGCCTGGACACCGCGCACATAGGCGAAACCGTGGTGGACATATTGTCAAGAAGCGTCGGGAAATGCTGCCTGATCATATTGACAAAAGCAGGACAGCAGGAGGTGGTCATCTTCTTCCCCTCCTTGTAAGCCTCGGCCCACTCAGCCGCCTCCGAGGCCGCCGTCATATCGCCGCCAAGACCCACTTCGATCATATCCGCGAACCCGATCTTCTTAAGGGCGGTTCTCCAGCTTGCCATGGTGATATCCGGCCCAAACTGCCCCTCCGTGGCAGGCGCCACCATGGCCACCACCCGCTTCCCGGCATTGATCAGCCGGATGATATCCACCATAAAGGTCTTGGTCCCAATGGCCCCAAAGGGACAGCTGTGAACGCAGGCCCCGCACTGGATACACTTCTTCTCGTCAATAATACAGATACCATACTCATCATAGGTAATGGCATCCACCGGGCATACTTTTTTACAGGGCCGCTCCAGATGGGCGATGGCGCTGTAAGGACATGCCTGGGCGCACTTGCCGCACTCCCTGCACTTGGACGGGTCAATATGGGCTCTGGTGTCATCCATGGAAATAGCCCCGAAATTACAGGAGTTCTGACAGGCCTTTCCCATACACTTTCTGCAGTTGTCCGTCACCACGTAGGAGGCAATGGGACACTCCTCGCAGGCAGCCCCGATCACCTGGACCACATTCATGGAATCTTTCCCTGACGGACACTTCCCCTCCGCCAGACGGACTCTCTGCCGGATAATCTCCCTCTCCTTATAGATACAGCACCGAAACTGGGCCTGAGGTCCCGGAATCATCTTGTAGGGCATTTCCTCCCTGCCCTCCTCCAGTTTTCCGTCCCACGCCAGCTTCGCCACCTCCCGCAGCACGTCATGCTTTACCTTCAAAATGGTTGCGTCATTTGTCACCATAGCTCTCTCTCCTCCATTTCCTCCGCTTCTAGTAATAAGTCACTGTAACCGGTTTCCCCATCTCCTCCAGGGTACTCCGAAGCTGTTCTACCAGATTCTGCCGAATGCCCAGATCAAAGGGCAGCCCCGGGTTCTGGTAAGCGCTGTTAATGGCCTTGCCCACAAACAGATGAATCTCCGTGCAGTCCTCAATGATCATCTTGGCCACCATGGACCCGCCGTTGGGCTTATCCAGCTCCTCAAAAAAATCTTCCGCCACGCTCTCCTTCTTCACATACCGTCTGAGAAGCTGCAGCACCCGGTTCAGGGTCAGCACGCCCTCGGTCACCAGGTCTATGCCCTCCATAAAGGCAATGGGCGGAATCTCCGGGTCCACATAATCCAGGGAAACATCCAGAGGTTTCTTAAGCACTCTGGAAACAATGGTGGAACTGGTCCCCCCGCACACAATGGTCCTGGCGCTTGGGTCCCCCACAAAATCCGCCACCATCCGCTCATCATCATCCGCGTTGCTGGCAGGCCCTGTCATCAGATGTACCGGCTTGCTGTCAATGATGCGCATACAGGCCACCGTGGTATCGTCCCCGGGCCGGAACATATAAAGCTCATCGCAGGCATGGCAGATGGCCGTAGCCAGACGGATGGCGGACACGGTCTTTCCATACTCTTTTACCGCGTAGTCCGCGATATCCTCCCACAGCCACCCAAAATTCAGAAGCTGCCCTACCCCCGCGTGGATCGTCCCGTCGCTCATAAGCACCAGGGCGTCGCCTTTCTTCACCCGGAAGCGGAACTCATTGATCTTCTTCCCGTCAATCTCCCGGATACTCTGGGGGATCTCCATCAGTTTCCCGTCCCGGATAAAAATACACCCCGGATTGTCAAACTCCACCAGGTAAGCGTCCCCGCTGTGAAACACCTGCAAAATACTGAATGTGGAGTAAGCCACCCCCCGCACCTGGCACACCGGAAGGGTCTCCACGATGGTGTCCACGCACTCGTCCAGGGTAGCGCCGTTTAAAAACATAGTTCCCAAAATCTTGCTGGTCAGGGTAGACAGGATGTTGGCCTTAACGCCGCTGCCCATACCATCTGCCAGAATCAAAATGTCAGAGTCAGCGGTCTTAAGGATCTCCACACTGTCCCCGCACAGAATCTCCGTAAATTTATTCAGGCTCTTATAAGCAACGTCAACCGTAACTCCCATCTATCGAACCTCGCTTTCATTGCCGTCTTCCAGCATGGACTGGCAAAGCTTGGTCAGGGTGGTCTTGGTGTCCGCCGTCGTCTCTCCTAAAAGCCCCGCGATCTGCTGGGCCACCATCATCTGCTTGTGGATAACCCTCTGGGCCAGGTCAACGGTCTCCAGCTTCTTATCATAGTCCGCCTTGGCCTGCTCCTCTTCCCTGGTAATATCAATAAACGTAGCCAGAACCACGTCCTCTTTCTCTATGTACACAATATTCTGAAGGGTGGACAGGTTGTACTCCTCGTATTTCACCCTCTTGCCGTGAATGCTCTGGTGGGTGTCATATACCCACTGGAAATCCACCGGGTCAATAAACTCATACAGATACATATCCAGCGCCTCGGCCCTGGTCTTGCCAAAATACTTCTCACCCACCGCGGAATACTCCATAACCTTCATATCCTTATCCACGATCAGCACGATATTCGGCGAAGTCTCCATAACCAGGTTGGCAAAGGACTCTGACTTGGCGTGCATAAACGGAATGCACATGTTCAGCTCCGCCTTCTTCTGGAACACGGCGATGGCCTTTTCCCGGCAGGTAGGATACCCGCAGGCGCCGCAGTTTAACTCATCCTCCGGACGGTTCTTTCCGGTCTCCTTAAGGATCGCCCGGATCTCCTCCTCCGTAGGCATAGGCTCCCTGGCAGAGCGGTCCGTAAAGGTCTTCCCCATATCCACATCCACCAGCATCTGGGCCACGGTCCTGGAATCCACCGGGTCTTTTTTAATGGCGTCCTCCATATCCATCTTCACCTTAAACTGGGAAACCGTCCCCGGCTCCACGGTTGGCCCCTGGATACACCCGCCGTCACAGTTGTTCATCTCAATAAAGCAGCCCTTGATCTCTCCCCTGCACATGCTCTCGCACAGATCCATGCAGCTTTTTGTCCCATGGACATAGAACTTCCTGTAAGAATCCACCCGCCCCTCTGTGGCCATAACGGAATTGATAACCCCGTTGGTCACCGGGTAGAGCCGGTTCACCTTAGGATTGATGCGCTCAAAGGGATCGTCCTCACAGTTCTCAATGCAGATGTCCTCATCCTTCAGCCAGTTCTCGATCTCGCCGAAATTCAGCACCGCGTCAATACAGTTCTCATGGCGCGGATCCTGGGACTCCTTCTTCTTGGCAATACACGGCCCCAAAAATACCACCTTGGTCTCCTGGCCGTACTCCTTCTTAAGAAGCCTGCCGTGGGCGATCATCGGGGACACCACCGGGGCCAGATAAGGAACCAGCTGGGGATAGTAGATCTCGATCAGATCATTGACGCTGGGACAGCAGGTGGTGATGATATTCTCCATCTTCCCCTCCTGCAAAAGCCTGGTATACTCCTCCGTCACCAGCACAGCCCCCTCGGAGGTCTCCCGCACGTCGGCAAATCCCAGTTTCTTTAAGGCCGCCTTCACCTGCCCTAAAGTCTTGTACTTCAAAAGCCCCATATAGGACGGGGCAATGGACACAACCACCTTCTGCCCGCTTAATATGTACCCCTTTACCTTGCTAAGATCGCTGACCAGCTTCTTGGCTGACTGGGGACAGATCTGTAAACAGGTTCCGCAGAGAACGCACTTCTCTGGCATGATCTCCGCCCGGCCGTCTTTAATCATGATCGCCTTGACTTCACAGTTGCGGACGCATTTGTAACAATGCTTACACTTCGTAGCCTTGAAATCAATGATTGCCATGATTACAGCCTCCCTGCGATTTCCTTCTCAAAGAACTCACTGCAGTCCTCAGGCTTTAAGGAGAACAGAGTCCCGTCAACGGTTACGCATACCCCTTCCTTCACGCAGTTGCCGCTGCAGAACGCGCCGTTTAAATCCACCTTGTCCTTTACCCCCCTGGCAGCTACCAGATCCTGCATCTCCTTGATGATCTCCCTGGACCCCTTCAAATGACACGCGCTTCCGATACAAATGGTTACTTTCATAACTTATCCCTCCGCATATTAAGATTTTAGTTGAAAACTTCACAGCTTATTCTATTATCGCATATTGTGATATTTTTATCAATTACTTTCGTCAATTTTTTTCTTAAATTTTTTCCAGTCTTTCCATAAAAAAGCCAGAGGCGTCCCCTCTGGCTAAAATCATATCGTATCATAGATCATCATAAGTAACAAGCTCAACCCCATTCTCCTTCACCACAATCATTTTCTGTACCTATCCTTCAAAAAGGCAATAAAAAAGCCGAAGCGCTCTGCGAAAAACACAAAATAACTTGTATTTTTACGGAAAAGCCTCCGGAGAGTAACAAACCATTTGTAACTGTAATTATTATTGGTTATTTTGCTTAAAATATGATGGGATTATTGGATATAATGTATAAAACATTCTTATTTTTTCATGTGCCGCATAAAAGATTCTATATTGACAAATACAAACGCCTTTGATACAATGTTCAATAGTTTCAAATTTGCGGATATGGCGGAATTGGCAGACGCGCCAGATTTAGGTTCTGGTGGGAGACCGTGCAGGTTCGATTCCTGTTATCCGCATAAAGTGCCTGATTCAGGCACTTTTTTATTTTTCTATAGGAAAGTTCGTCCTATAGAAAAAACGCTCCGCTTAAGATCGCACTGCGGCGAGAAGGAATTATGTCGCTGAAGCGCCCCTCCCCAGGCGGAGAATCCTGCAAAGCAGGATTCTTTGTTCTATTACCGCTGAATGTTTTCCTCCTATTTTCGCACCACAGATGCCATCCTGGTGGAAAATGAGCTGACGCTGCAGGGGCATAACGGATTCCACCTCTTAATCTCCCCACCCCTCCCTCACCTGGATCCGTTCCCATCCCACCTGTTCCCCAAGAATCTGAAGGATGATTTCCTCATCGTTTCCGTAGAACATCCGATGGAGAATGGAAAATGAGGTTCCGTCTTTCAGGTGAAAGATAAAGCTGGCGACCGTAAGTTCACTGGCGATGGGGAGAAAGGCCCGAACGTATTTCGTGTCATGAATAACCTTCACCTTTTCGATCCGGTCATAGGACACCCAGGTCAGAGTCTCCTGGTTTCGGAAAATCTTTCCCAGGAACCGAAGCTTTTCACAAAACGTCTCTGCCCGGACATAGGACATACCATCCCTGGAAAATTCCGCGTATTGGGAGTAACGGTCAATCACACTGCTCAGTCCCAGCTGGGGAATCCCGGCGCCAAAAAGGCCCAACACAATGGCGGCTGCCAGGAGCAGCAGGAGGAAGAAAGGCGGCACGGCAATATTCCACACACGCTGAAACCGGCACGCAAACAGGGCGGAGACGGCGCCTATACTTAAGATCCACAAGCTGTTGCCAAAAAGCAGCTTCCCAAATGTCTTTCGGTCCGGGCGGGTGCCGATATGAAAAGGCTTAAGGGGTTTTTCCTGCCCTCCAAAACCGGGTTCCGGTCTATGGATCTTTTGCAGATCGTCCATCAGAGGGGCCTTGGTGTCGGCATAAAAGCAGATGCTTTTTTCCAGGTCTTTGATTCGGGCCTTCTCCCTCTCCAGATAGACTTTTTGCTCTTCCAAAATCTCTTCTACTGATACATGCTGTTCCAGGATCTGGCGGATATCGTCTATGGAGACGTCCATACCCCGAAGAAGCTTAATGAGCAGGAGAGTCTTGATGTCCTGGTCCGAATATTCCCGGTATCGGTTTCCCTTTCGCTCAGGATGAATCAGGCCTTCCTTCTCATACCAGATCAACGTTTGCTTGGACAGCCCGGTTAACTGTTCCGCTTCTTTAGCTTTCATAACAATCTCCTTCCATTAAGGGGTCGCCGGTTACGGGAGGCCCATATGAGTCTTGGTTCTGTTATGATTAAACACCATATAGCAGCTATATAGTCAAGGGTTTTTTTAAGGAAATGGAAAAATATGCCCGGACCCAGAACCTAACGGATGCTTTCCTACCCCTTTTCAAACTACCCCTTTTCAAATGCACGGAAATATTGAATGGAGACCGAAAAAAGCGTATAATAAAAGGCAGTATTATCCAGGCAGGGAGCAGATCATGAGAAAACATAACAGAACAGGAAAACGGCTGCGCTTTCTGCCAGTACATGATTGGGAACACCTATTATTTTCTGGACATCATAGAGATCGAAGATCGCAAGGAAAGTGAATTTGCAAATAAGGGAGCCTGGAACGAATGGAAACGCCAGCAAATTAAACAGTGCCTCCCCTGGTTTGAGAAAGCATTTTCCGGCGGCATGATACTGGCGGGGCGGAATTACGGTCATTACTACCAGTATGGCCGGGGAGAATACATTCCGCCGGAGCCGGGAAAGGAAGTTCCCATTATACGCCAGGGGGCGCAGCGGGGCTACCCGGAGTGGATGTATGCCTATGCCCATTATCTGGCCTATACAGAGGATAACGATAAAGAGGCGCTTCCCTGGGCGCTGAAAGCGGCGGGAAATTATGGACCGGCGATGGAGGCCCTGAAGCATTACAAGAAAAGCCTGTTTGGGGTATGGCGCCGAAAATAAAGGAGTCTTTTATGACAACGGCAAAAAAGAATTTGGATATACTGAAAGAACGTGAACCGCAACTATGGAGAGAGCCATTAACAGAATCCAACCTTACGGAGCGATTTTTTCTCCGTTTTGCTTGTACTGGTGACTTTCTTGATGAGGATGAAGCAAGATTTCCCACACCGGAGGAATTGGAACAGGATGATTCCCACGGCTGTTAAAAAGGGAGCGCGTGATCGCGCTCCCCTCCCTTATCTAAGTTCCGGCCAAAACTCCCTGTTGGCCTCCATCATCTCATCCAAGATCTGCTTAGCCACAAAAGCCGACGGAACCGTCTTATTCATGGTAAAGGCCATCAGGGCCTTTTTATAGGACCCTTCTATGGCAGCCTCCACCACCAGCTTTTCGCAGGCCTCCTGCTGTTCCACCATACCCTTATAAAATGTAGGGATCTCCCCCATCCGCACCGGCTCCGGCCCCTCGTTGGTTATGTACGCCGGGATCTCCACCATGGCGTCATCCGGCACATTCTTTACTGCCCCGCAGTTTGGAACCATCACCAGATGGCGCTGGCGCAGATTAAAAGCCAGGCTCATGGCCACCTCCACGATAAACTCCCCGTGGACCCCTGTAAAGAACGGCGTCATATCGATCTTGCCGGTTCTCTCGTATGTGTCAACAGCGTCAAAGATCCTCTTTTCCCGCCCCTCCATAACCTCATTGGCCCTGGTGTGGTTCTTGTCCGCGTCCTTCACGATCTGATCCCCCAGAAGATAATACTGCATATAGGTATTGGGCAGGTAGTCCGGGAACATCCGCACCAGATACTTGGCATTATCATACGTATGTTTCCAGGAAGGGTCGTCCTGGCGGATCTCGCTTCTGTCCTCCGGGGGAATATATCCGTGTTCCCTTACATAGGCCTTCAGTTCCTCTGTCCTGTCCTCGCCCTTCACACGGATCTTTGTAAACCACCCAAAATGATTCAGTCCAAAATAGTCCGCTGTAATGTCGTGGCGGTCGCAGTCCAGGATATTGGCCATATTCCGCATAATGGCAACCGGCATATCGCAGATATTTAAGATCCTTGCCTTTGGCCTGAGCACATGCATGGCCTTTGCCACAATAGCCGCCGGGTTGGAATAATTGACGATCCAATAATCGGGTTTCGCGTATTTCTCACAGAAATCGATCAGTTCCACCATGGGGTAAATGGTCCGCAGTCCATAGGCCAGCCCGCCGGGCCCGCAGGTCTCCTGCCCGATCACATCATACTTTAAGGGAATCTTCTCATCCAGCTCCCGCATCCGGTAAAGCCCCACCCGCATCTGGGAGAAAATGAAATCCACATCCTCAAACGCCGTCTCCGGGTCCGTAGTCACAGTCAGCTTCAGATCCGGATCAAACTTCTCCACCACTTTGCGGACCAGGATCCCCACTTTTCTCTGCCGCTCCTCATTATTATCATAAAGCCGCAGTTCCTCCAGCCGAAACTCGTCCTTTTTATCCAAAAGGCTTTTTACGATGCCAGGCGTGTAAGTGCTTCCCCCACCTGCGATGACCAGCTTAAATGTCCTCATGTTTTTAACCTCCTCTTCCGATTTAAAAAGCTGCTGACCGCCTACAGCTCCTCTGTCTTATACACCTTATACCTTCCCTTTCATCCCCCCTGCCGCAGGTTTAAAATACCCGGGATACCGCCGCCTTACTTCCTCCTCATCCACCTGATACCGTCTCAGATGGCGGTCCATAAGCTTTTTGGCCCTGTCCCCATCCCCAGATTTCACTGCTTCCAGGATCTTCTCATGGTCCTCCACCAGGCTTTTGTCCTTCAGCGTTCCAAGAGCCATATTCCGCACCCGGTCAAAATGCACCATCATCCCCTTCATCATCTCAAAGGCCTGGGATTTTCCGGCAGTCTTAAACAGAAGACGGTGAAACTCGTCATCCAGCTCCAAAAGTTTGTCAAGAACCCGGTCCTGCTGGTAAAACCACTGCAATTTTACATTGGCCTCCAGCTCCACCACAGCCTCCTGGTCTCTCCTCTGGCAGGCCAGCTCTACCACAGCCTCCTCCAGAACACTCCGGACAAAATACGCCTCCTCCACCAGGTCATAATCAATGAGAGACACCACGCTGCCCTTCTGGGGATAGATGTCCACCACCTTTGCCTTTGCCAGCTCCAGAAGCGCCTCCCTGACCGGGGTGCGAGACAGGGACAAAAGCGCCGCCATCTCCCTGTCGCTGATACTGCTGCCTGGCTCCAGCTCCAGGCGGATGATGTTCTCCTTAAGCATGCGCAGGGCATAATCCCGGCCATTTTCCCTGGCCAACTGTTCCGTCACAAACATGGTCAGAACCTCCCTGTTTCCATGTACGAGAAGAAATGCGTCAGCGGCGCATTTCTTTTTCTTCCTTATTATAATACGTTCTGTTTGCTATACATATTTCCTGAGAGTCGCCCGCACAGCCCCAGGCCCTGCCAGCATCTCGCAGAACATGGACTCCACTTTCTCTGCCACCCCCGCGTCGTACAGATTCACCCCAAAGATCACCGGGTTCGATAAAATATCCTTTAGCTGTCCCTTATAAGAATCCGGCTCTCCCGCCTTCACGCCCTTAAGCTGCTCCTGAAGCTGTGACAGCATGGGATCCGCGCTCACTGCCATCTCCTCTCCCCTGTCATCCACACCCAGCAGATACCGAAGCCATCCTGCCAGCGTCAGAGGAATACAGGTCAGATCCTTTGTAGCCAGCTTATCACTTGCCATGTAGGACTTGATAGTCTCTCCAAACCGGATCGCCACCTTCTGGCTGGTATCTGTGGCAATCCTCTGAGGTGTATCAGGAATAAAGGGATTTGGCAGTCTCTGGTCAACTACCTCATGGATAAAGTCCATAGGGCTGATGATCCCCGGGTCCGTCACCACCGGCATGCCCTCGTCATAACCGATATGCTCCACCAGCTTCTTAAGTTCCTCATCCTTCATCTCCGAGGCAATGCTGTCATATCCCAGAACACACCCGTAAACCGCCAGCGCCGTGTGCAGAGGGTTTAAACAGGTCGTAACCTTCATCCGCTCCGTCATATTCACCGTATCTCTGGTGGTCAGGAACACCCCTGCCTTCTCCAGAGCCGGACGTCCGTTGGGGAACCGGTCCTCCACCACCAGATACTGAGGGATCTCCGCATTGACAAAGGGAGCGATGTAAGTGTTCCTGCTGGTAATGACAGGAGCCATGTCCTCCACCCCTGCGTCTGTAAGCTGCTTCTCAATAACCTCCGCTGGTCTTGGGGTAATCTTGTCAATCATACTCCAGGGGAAGGAAACCTTCTCCTCATCGCTCATGTACGCCTCAAACTCTGCCGGAACCAGCCCGTTTTCCTTCCACGCCTTCACAATCGCAAGAACGCTTCCCTTCAGCTTCTCCCCGTTATGGCTGCAGTTGTCCATGCTGACCAGGGCCACAGGAGCCGCCCCCGCCTGGAACCTGGCAAACATCAGCGCCGCCACAACGCTCATCGCGTGGCGCGCCTTGTCCGGCCCCTGCTCCATATCCTCGGAAACCACTTTCATCAGATTCCCCTGGATATCTCTGATCGCGTATCCCTTCTCCGTGATGGTAAAGCTTGCCATCTGCAGCGCCGGGTTCTCAAACACCTTCTTTAATGTCTCCCACTGCTCCTTATCCGAGCTGTCCGCCTTCACACCCTGAGCGATGGACGCGATAACCTCTTTTTCCGTGCTTCCGTCCGGCCTAAGGCTCACCATCAGCGTCATGCTGTCATGGGGCCAGTAGATCTTGTCAATAATATCATAGTCAAAGGTCTCCGCCGCCACGATCCCGCTTTTTGCCAGGCCCTGGTTGAGAAGTCTCTGCTGCAGTCCCGCGATAAACCCTCTGAAAATATTCCCGGCTCCAAAGTGTACCCAGACCGGAGCCTCCTTTGTGGCCTCACACATGGCCTTCCAGTCATACTCCGGAAGAGCCGCCCCGGCTTTCTTCCACGCCTCTTTATCCTTCAATCCCTCATAACTTAACTTCATGCATCCCACCGCTCTTTCTATTCTGATTTCCGCTTAACACAGCCAATCATCCAATGATCGGCCAGAATGATCTGTTCCTCTGTCTGTTTCGGCTTGTCACGCTTTTATGACATCTTCTCAATGGCTTCCCAAAGCCCGTTAAGGTACGTGGCCCCCAGAGCTCTGTCGTACAATCCGTACCCGGGACGGCCAACCTCATCCCAGATCATCCTTCCATGGTCCGGGCGGACATAGATATCATGAGGACATGTATCATACACTGCCTTCACGATCTCAAACATATCCAGATCCCCCTGCCGTGACAGATGGGGAGCTTCCCTGAATCTGCGGTATCCCAGATACTTTACATTGCGGATATGGAGACAGGCAATGCGGTCCATCTCCCCAAAATGGCGGATAATCGCCGGGATGTCATTGTCCGGATTAGACCCCAAAGACCCGGTACAAAGGCACAGCGCGTTGGCCGGCGAGTCGTGGAGCGCCACAATCTTATCAAAATCCTCCTGGCTGTGGGAAATCCTGGGCAGTCCGAAAATAGGCCACGCCGGGTCGTCGGGATGCACTGCCATCTTAATCCCCACTTCCTCGCAAACCGGAATAATGGCATCCAGAAAATACTTATAATTATCCCGCAGCATGTCCGGCGTAATGCTCTCATACTGCTTCAATGTCTTCTCAAGCTCTGCCAGACGCTCCGGCTCCCATCCCGGAAGGGTAAACCCGTTACTGTCCTCAGCCGTCTTTCTCACGATCTCAATGGGAGTCATGCTTCCCAGCTCCGCCTCATCATAGTACAGGCTGTTGGAGCCGTCCTCCTCAATCACCCGGGCCAGATCCGTGCGGAGCCAGTCCAGCACAGGCATAAAATTGTACACGATCACCTTGATCCCGTACTTGGCCAGGTTGCGGATCGTGGTGATGTAGTTGGCAATGTACTCATCGCGGGTGGGAAGTCCCATCTTAATGTCCTCATGGACATTCACGCTCTCAATGACCTCGCACTCCAGGCCTGCCTCGTGGACTTCGTTCACATACTTTTCGATCTCCTCCTCTGTCCACACCTCGCCTGCCGCCTTGTAATCAAGAACCCCCATAAGACCGCTCATGCCGGGAATCTGCCTGATCTGCTTCAATGTGATGGAATCACTGTCGGACCCATACCAGCGGAATGTCATTTTCATATGCTTTTTCTCCTTTTCTGTCCTGAACTTGGCCAGGTTTCTTTGATGGTCTTATTATACATCAGATCCGGCATCTAGTCAACTAATATATTAGTTGGTCAGATGCTTTTTTCTTTTCTATAATTGGTGTCCTTGTCCTTAAGCTGTTTCGCTATAATGTAACCTTTTTGCTGGTTTTTATACTTCCTGGCCTGGATAAAACGGAATTTCCATTTTACGCAAGAAATTGCGTTTAAGAGCCTAATACACCGGCAATCTGGAAAACGCAAAATCCACTGAACAACCACAAACTTCTCACAAAAACCTTGTAGTTTTCCACAATTTACGTTACCATATAGAAAGCAAGTACAGCCTTAAAAAACATACCCCCATTCGGAAAGGAGCCAAAATTATGCAGCCCCACGCCATCACCATCGCTTCGAAAATCGACCCGAAAACCTTCTACCGATTTGCCATATTTGACACCTTAAAACTGCGCAGACGCTGGCTCTCCCCCGCCATCTTCGCAGGCATCTTCCTGTCCTGTGCCATCATCTGCTTTTTCATGGTCAAGCGAACCGAAGGCGCCGCGGTCCTTGGCACCGTACTGCTGGCAGTAGGCCTGGGGGTTCCCACCGTTTACTTCGGCACTTTTTTCCACTCCCTAAAGCTCCAGTCCAAAACCCTGAAGCTAAACAAAGCAGCCGTGGCCTACACCGTCACAATGGATGAAAACGGAGTTCATGTAACCAGCGACAGATCTGCCAAAGATCATGCGGATTTCACCTGGAAGCAGATCTTCGGCGTCTATGAACAGCCCGGATGCGTCTACCTGTATGTATCCCCCCGCCAGGCCTTCCTCCTGCCCCAAACCAGCCTAGAACATATGGGGACGACACCTGAGGAACTGCGCGCCATGTTCACTGCCCACTTGCCGGCAGAAAAACTTCATTTTACATGATCCTTCAAACTTCCGGGAATCTTCTAAAGTAATTCCCGGAAGTCCTCCCAATCAACGGCTCACATGCTATCGCTGCTCACTCATCTTCTCTCCAGGAACCTGGCCAGGGCATACTGTTCGCAGCTGGAGGCTGAGTTGGAATAAAAATTCGCCCGCTCCACATACCGGACCATGAGCCTTTCCGGCAGGATCATGTAGCTGACGCGCACCGACGGCGCCAAATAATGGATCCAAAAAACAGGGCGGGACTTGTCCCCGCCCTGTGATATCCGGTTCGCCTGCTCACAGATCCATTGCGGACTTATCGTTTACAGGGCATTCCGGCATCGCCCTCCGCCCCAAAGAGAACCTTCTCCCCCCGAATCCAGTTCTCATCCACACACACATACTTCATGCAGCTGCGGTTCCCATAGCTGTAAGCCCCATGGATCTTCCCGTCTCTGGACTGCATCATCACCGGGTACTCATACCTGCGGTTGTTGATATCATTAAACTCGCCTACAAACCCTTCACCCATCTCCACAACGCGCCTGAAAGGCCAGGTCTTCCCGCCGTCATCCGAGATGGCAAACGCCACCGGACACCTTTGGTCCGGCCACACCGTCTTGGACCTGTCATCATTAAATCCCACCGGATTGTAGATAACAGCCAGGCTTCCGCTCTGGAGCCTGATGGCGGAGATGGAAGAATTATTGTTCCGCAGGCAGGTAGGCTGTGGACTGGTCCACGTATCCCCGTTGTCCTCGCTGCAGGCAATATAGATGTAATCCGCGAACCGGCTTCTGAACAGAGCCGTCAGTTTCCCGGGCGCCGTCTCGATGAGATTCGCGTGAACCCGCCCGGCGCTGTCCGGGATCTCCACCGGCCGCCAGGTCTTTCCCTCATCATCCGAGATCTGCACCACCGTAATATCGCTGCCGTTTCGGGACTTGTCCGGAAAACAGATCCAGTTGCCGAACACCCATCTGCCGCTGGACAAAATCTGTATTTTCTGGCGGCAGAAAGAGCCGGGCCGGGAAAACATCGTCTCCGTAGGCCCCCAGGTATAGCCCTGGTCCTTAGAGATCTTCCTTCGTATCTCTGCCGTGTACTGCAGATTAAAATCCGGGCTGTTCTCCTGGGTCCTGGATGTCTGGGCTGTGTACATCAGCCAGATCTCCCCGCCCGGAGCCGCAAACAGGGATGGGTTCTGCTCCGAGCGGGTGGGGTCGTCCGACACGATCCTTTCCTGCTCCCACACGCTCTCCCCGGCCTTTAACCTGGAAACCGCGATGCTGATATCCGCGTTCCCCTCATTGCTGCCCGCAAACCAGCAGGCCAGCAGATCCCCGTTTTCCAGCTCCAAAAGGTCCACGGCGTGTACGCTGTCAAACTGGTTGGGAAGCAGCGCCTCCACCGTGTCCAGCAGATTGTTGTGACATAACCTGCCATCCGCCTCTAATTTATTTAATTCCACATATTCTCTCATAGCCTATCCTCTCTTTCAAGCCTGACAGCCTTATGGCGTCTTACCTTATCCCTTCACCGCTCCCACCATGATGCCTTTCTTAAAATACTTCTGCACAAAAGGATACACCAGTACAATGGGAAGCATGGACACAAAGATCGCCGCTGACTTTAAGTTCTCCTGATTCAGAGTGATCCCGTTGATGATAACGTTCTTAAATGCCGTGCTGGCTCCCGCGTCCGCGATGACCACATCCTTTAACACCTGCTGGATCACCTTGTACACATCCGATTTCAGGTAGATCTGAGGGATCAGATACTGGTTCCAGATCGACACCGCGTAAAATGTTCCGATAGTAGCCATAATGGTCTTTGACAACGGAAAATACAGTTTTGTCAGGATGGTCCAGTCATTGGCCCCGTCCATGAGAGCCGCCTCGTCCAGCTCCTTGGGAATCCCCTCAATAAATGTCTTGGTAATGATCAAAAACTGCGTGTTGATGGCTCCTGGAATGATCATCACCCACGGATTGTCAATAAATCCCAGCTTATTAAAGATAATATACTGAGGAATAATACCAGCGTCAAATACCCAGGTGATGATAAACGCTCCCATAAGGAAATACCGCCCCTTAAGCCTCTCCCTGGACAGGGCGTAGGCTGTCACATAGGTGGTCAGAACCGCTACCACCGTACCTCCGGCTGTGTACAGAAACGAATTGCGAAGCCCGCTCCACACATGGAACTTTGTGCTGCCCATAATGTACTTAAACGCTTCCAGGTTAAACCCTTTGGGGAAAAAGCTTACTTCCCCTCTCTGAAGGTAAGTCCCGTTGCTGCAGGCCACAAAGAACACATACAGGAAAGGGTAAATACACACAAACGCCACCAAAAGCAGCACCGCGTTATTTACAATGTCAAACACCTGCACTTTATTTCTCTTCATATGTCCCCACTCCTTCCCTAGAACAGTCTTGTCTCCGCGAACTTGTCCGCAGCCTTATTCACGCAGCTTACCAGAATAAAGGCGATCACCGATTTCAGGATATTTACCGCCGTGCCGTAGCTGTAGTCAGGGAATCCCTTGGACTCAAAGGCCATGCGGTACACATAGGTCTGGATCACGTCAGCCGTGTCGTACACGCTGCTGTTGTACATCAAAAGAATACGGTCCAGATTCACCGTGAAAATATTTCCCACGCTGATGATCAGCATCACGATAATGGATGTGGAGATGCAGGGCAGGGTGATCCGCATGATCTTGTCCCACCTATTGGCCCCGTCCACCTCCGCCGCCTCATAAAGAGACGGGTCAATATTCATCATGGCCGCAATATAGATCACCGCCGAGTAGCCAAAGGTCTGCCAGATCTCCAGGATCACATACAGCGGCCTGAACCACCCCGGCTTTGCCATGAAATTAACGGGCTCCCCGCCCAGACTCCGGATCAGGTTGTTGACCATGCCGGAGCTGGGGGAAAGGATGGTGTAGAGGATACTGACCATTACCGCGGCAGATATAAAATAAGGAAGGAAGCTTAAAGACTGCACTGTTGACCGGACCCATTTCAGCCTGACCTCATTTAAAAACAGGGAAAAGATAATGGGGATCGGGAACACCACCACAATGGTGAGCACAGCCAGTATGATGGTATTTACCACCACCTTGGGAATGTAGGGGTCCGTAAAAATCCGCTTAAAATTGTCAAACCACACCCACTGGCTGCCAAAAACTCCCTGGAACGCGCTGAACTTCTCAAAGGCAATAACCATGCCCCCAACCGGCCCTATCTTAAACAGGATAAGACTGAGAAGTCCGGGAAGCAGCAGCAGATATAAAATCCAGTCCTTCTTAATATCCTTGACAAGTCCCTGCAATGTAACCTTCTTTTTCTGCCCGGACGCCAAAGCCGCCCCGGCCTTTTCCTTTCCTGCCATATACGATACGCCCCTTTCCAGACTTAATTTCCGAATGTAGCCTTGTAGGCTTCCAGCTGGATCTCCTCAATCCTGGAAAGCCCCAGACCGTTCATCTCCTCCTGGAACGCCTTCCATGTATCCGCGTTAAACTCTTTATTGCCTGTCACAAAGGACACGATACCGGAGATCTCCGCGTCAAACACTGTCGCCACCAGATTGGACAGCTCCTCTGTCTGCTCAACGGTGTACTTAACATTCACAGCCTCCATCAGATTCTCTTCCGTGTTGATCCTGGCAGCCGCGTCCGCGATAAGGGGAGCGTTCCAGGCAAAGAACGCCTCATTGTCAATGGGCCTGCACACCGTAAACCGGTCGCCCAGGAAAGACCATCTCTTCTCACCCTCCGGGGTGGCCTCCTCCTTGGTGTAATCCACGATAAATTTCTTGGAGCCGTCGCTTTGAGTCTCAAAACTTTCCCCTTCCACCCCGTAGTTGGCCACAGTCAGGCCTTCCTCGGTGTAAAAATAATCAATAAAGGTCAGAATGGTCTTGATCTTGTCCTCGCTGCACTTGGCGTTTACCGCTGTCACACACTCCTCATTGTATTTCACATTGGTGGTTCCCTTCATCACAGCGCCGCTCTCATCCTGAAACATGCCCAAAACGCCCATCTGGTAATCCGGGTCGGCGTCCGTCCCGCCGTTTGCCATAAACCACTGAGGCCTGTTGTAGAAATCGTACTCAAAGGTGGCGTTTCCGTTGATCATGGCAGCCTCCCAGTCTCCCTCTGTCCTGGTGTTGGCGGCAAACTCCGGATTGATCAGCCCCTCGTCGTACCAGGTCTTCATGGTCTCCACCATGGTGTAAGCCTTCTCATCCATAATATCCAGAGAGCCGTCCTTCTGGTGGTTGATGTAGATGCCGTTAGACGCTTCCGGGGAAATGCTGCTGGGGCATCCGAACCACGCCGCGAAACGGATGGGGTTCTCCCTGCCGTCCAGAGGATAATAGTTGGGGTTGTCCTTGCTGTAAAACGCTTTCAGCGTTCTCATGGCTTCCGTAAAATCATTGACCGTCTTAATGGAATCCGCGTCAACTCCCGCCTTCTCCAGGTGATCCGCCCGGTAGCCCAGATAGTCGGTGAAAATAGGTGATTCCTTCACCAGCCCGTAGATGGCCCCACTGTCGTCAGTCACAAGAGCCTTGTAGTCCGGGTTGGCGTCAATATATTTCTGAAGATTGGGCGCGTACTTCTGGATATGGGGCGCCAGATCCGCAAAGGCTCCCTGGGGGCCGTACACGTTGGTCTGGGCCAGCTTTGTCATCACCGCGTCCGGAAGGGTTCCGGAGATGATCCTCTGGTCAACCTCCGCGTACACATCGTTAAAGTCGTCAGGCCCCTCCACATACTCTACATGGATCCCTGTGGCTTCCTCCGCCGCGTCATACCATTTCAGCTCCTTGATCCAGTTTACATAGGTGCTCCTCATAAACATGGTGTAGGTGTTAGCGCCGCCGGAACCTTCCCCTCCGGCGTTGTCCTGCTGTGCCGCCTTGTTGCCGCAGCCGGAAAGCACGCTTCCCATCATGGCCGCAGTCAGGATCATGGATACCATTCTCTTTTTCATGTTGCTTCCTCCTTATATATAATATGATTCTCTATTTTTGTTTACCAGATGCGAAATTTACGGCATACTCAATGGCGTTTAGCAGGCTTAACTCATTGGCCTTTCCTGTGCCTGCCTGGTCAAAAGCCGTGCCGTGGTCCACACTGGTCCGGATGATGGGCAGTCCCAGGGTAATGTTCACCCCTTCCACCGCGTCCCATTTCTTCTCCTCCTGGTTGTACACAAAGCCTACGACCTTCAGAGGGATATGGCCCTGGTCGTGGTACATGGCCACCACCATATCGTACCATCCCCCTCTTGCCTTGGAAAATACGGTGTCAGCGGGAATGGGGCCGTCGGCCATGATCCCCTCCTTAACCGCCTCCTCCACAGCCGGGATGATCTCCTGGATCTCCTCCCTGCCAAACAGCCCGTTTTCCCCGCAGTGGGGATTTAGACCGGCCACGCCGATCCTGGGCTTTTCCATCCCCATATCTATGCATGCCTGGTGGGCGATGCGGATCACCTCAAGGACCCGCTCTCTTTTCACCCGGTCGCAGGCCTCCCTTAAAGATACATGGGTGGAGACGTGGACCACCCGCAGGTTCTTATGGGCCAGCATCATGGTATACTTGCTTGTCCCCGTAAATTCCGCGTAGATCTCCGTATGTCCCGAATAGTGGCGGCCCGCCAGATTGATGGCCTCCTTGTTCAGGGCGTTTGTCACCGTGGCGTCCACCTGTCCGGCCATGGCCAACTCTATGACTTTTTTCACATACTGAAAGGCAGCCTCCCCTGCCATGGCGGACACTTTTCCGATCTCCAGCTTATCCGCGTCCACCACCTTCATGTCAAGTACGTCAATGGTACCGGGAACATAAAGCCCCTCTGCCGGATTCTGAACGGCGTGGATCTTTATATCCAGCCTTCCTGCCGTCCGGGCGGCGTTCCTTAAAATATCCGCGTCTCCCACCACCAGGGGACAACACGTTTCATAAACCGGGTGGTCTGCCAGAGCCTTTACGGTGATCTCCGGCCCGATCCCAGCCGGGTCCCCAAGAGTGATGCCAATTAAAGGTTTCATTATTCTTCTTCCTTTCTACTCAAGTCCAAGTTCCCGGTTCTCATCCAGCACCTTCCGAATAGCCTCAATGCCCTTAGGCGGGATCCTGTTAAAAGGCGCCCGGCAGTTTCCTACCGGATATCCCAACATGGCTACCGCCGTCTTTACGATGGTGTTGGGATTGCCGTACTGAAAACAGTCCCTGAAGGACCGGATAGAATCCTGGGCTTTTCTCGCGCCCTCAAGGTCCCCTGCCATAAACTTCTCATAGATCGAGGCCATGGTCTTTGGGTACACGTTGGCGCATCCGGCTATGCCGCCGCTGCCTCCCGCCAGCAGATTCCAGTAGATCAGGGAGTCATTGCCCGACAGCACGGCGAAATCTTCCAGATCCCTGGTCTTCTCGATGTACTGCAGCATGTTGTCAAAATTTCCGCTGGAATCCTTGGCGCCCACGATATTGTCTACTTTTGACAAGCGCCGCACCAGGGCCGGGGACAGGCTGTTGCCGGTTCTTGCCGGGATGTTGTACAGCACTACCGGGATCTTTACCGCCTTTGCCACCGCGCGGTAATGGTCGTACAGCTCCTCGTCCGACGCCTTGGCAAACCAGGGGGTGATCACTGACAGCACGTCGGCCCCCAAAGACTCTGCCATCCTGGATATGCGGATGGTATCCTTGGTCCCCACACATCCGCTTCCCGCGTACACAGGGACTCTGCCTCTGTTCTCCTCAATGACAACAGACAAAACCCGCTCTTTCTCTTTCTCGCTTAAGATGTAGCTTTCCCCGTTTGTGCCAAAGGGAAACAGTCCGTGGACTCCCGCGCCGATCATCCGGTTTACCTGATTGCGCAGCTCCTCCTCATTGATCGACTCATCCTCATTCATGGGGGTGATGATGGGAGGGATAATACCTTTTAAGACACTCATTATGTTCTCCTTTCTCGGTTAACCCATGATCTCCAGATACAGGCTCCGGGCATCCTCATAAGAGATCTCTCTCCTGTTATTGTCAAGGAGCCTTTTTACATCCAGCCCTGCAGCCACCAGATCCTCCAGATCTTCCTTTCCCACGCCGAACTCTGACAGGGACGAAGGGATCTCAAGCCGCCGGATGATACCTTCCATCAGATCCAGCAGCTTATCCGCCTTCTCCTCCAGAGTAAGCGACCCGGGTTCCGCCCCAAATCCCGGCTGCTCTGCCACAGCGTCGTAAAGCTCTGCCAGCTCTTTTGCGCAGGCAGGTTTGTTAAACCGCATCACCGGAAGCAGCAGCATGGCGTTGGACACGCCATGGGGGATGTGGTACGTCCCTCCCAGAGGATAGGACAGGGCGTGAACCGCCGTAGTCCCCGACGAGGAGATGGCCACCCCCGCGTAGAACGCGCCTGTAAGCATATTGGTCTTTGCCTCCAGCGCCTCCGGGTTCTCGCAGGCTTCCAGGATATTGCCAAAGATCAGCCTGGCCGCCTCCTTAGCAAACAGATTGCTAAAGGGGTTTGCCTTGTTGGAGGTATAGCACTCTACCGCGTGGGCCATGGCGTCGATCCCTGTGGACGCTCCGATCTTCTTTGGAAGGTTTCTGATCAGGCTTCCGTCCAGGATCACAAAGTCCGGAATCATGGCCCGGTTTACGATCCCCACCTTCAGTTTCTTCTCCGGCACCGCCACAATGCTGTTCATGGTAGCCTCCGAGCCTGTGCCCCCGGTGGTGGGGATCATCAGTGTGGCAACCGTCTTCTTTCCAAGGCCCGGATCATCCAAAAGTTCCCGGACCGTCGGGGAACCTGACGCCGCGATGGAAGCCAGCTTTGCCACATCCATCACGCTTCCGCCGCCGATGGCGACGATCAGATCCCCTCCTGCCCTGCGAAATTCGTCAATCACAGCCTGAGCCTGGTCGCAGTCAGGCTCTGCCGGAAGGTTTCCGATCACATGGACATCCGCGCCGGCCTCCTTTAAATCGTTTACAGGAATGGTCAAAAGCCCTGCCTGCTCCACCCCTTTATCCGTAAATACCACGGCTTTCTTAAATCTTCCCCGGGCAATCTCCTTGATCCTGTCTAATGCCCCCATGCCGCTGTACACCGTCCCCGGCATGGCAAGAGAATATTGTTCCAGCATGTTCCTCTCCTCCTGATATCCTGTTTTTGACCAGCCTTTTACCAGCTGCTCCACTTCCATTAAAAGCTGCGGTTCTCCAAATCCCCCTGATTTTGAGATGATCCACTGTCCTTTCCCTGCCACGTTTGCGGATGAAAGAACGGTCCCCTGGTCCAGCTCCCTGTAAATGGTGATCTCCCCGCAGCCTGTCTCTGCCATAAAGCTGGCCAGAGTGTCGCCGCCGATGATCATGAACGTGGATTCCAGCCCCATGTTCAGCAGAAATTTTAAGATCCTGCCCAGATTCCTTGAGATCGTGATCCTGGCCTGCTCCAGGGGAATGGCGTGTTTTTTCCTGAACTCCTCCACCTGCTCCATGTGGGAGATCCCAGTTTCTATAATGCAGGTAACCCCTGCCTCACAGTCCGCTTTCACGCCGCCAAGCCACGCCTTCCCCTCCTCTGACTGCAGAAAGTCTTTGGAAAACTGCTGACCCGGGGTCAACGTGATCCGCTTCATCCCGTTTTTCTCCGCGTACTCAATCTGCCCTCTTGTAATCTCATTGATACTTCCGCAGATGATCAGCAGCCGGTTCCGAATGAGAGGCGTCTCCCCCGCCATCCCGATACCGGAATCCTCCGAAACTTCTGAAACCGGTTTCCCGCTCTCCCCATGAAATGTTTGCGGCCGGGCCTTCTCGTTTTCCAGTTTCAGAAAATCCCCCACCACAGAGGCAAACCCGGCGCAGCCGGCCATGACGCCTAATCCGTCCCGGCCCATGAGATCTTCCATGATCTTTTCCATATGCTCCTGGCTGGACGCGTCAAAAATACCGATCTCCCTGTCCTTTCCTCTTTCATAGGGACCGCTTTCCCCATACAGCACAGTCTTTACCGGCACCTGGCCAAACAGATCCTCCACCTTAGCGGACAAAACCGGCTCAAATGGGTCCCGCCCAAAGGCGCTTTCGTGGATAGGAACCCCCTCAACATAATGGATCCCTCTTACGGTTATCCGATCCATGGCGGGAAATGCCGGAATAAAGGTAAGGTACTGTTCCCCGCTGGCCATGAGGGCGGCTTCCAGCTCTTTCCCGATGTTTCCCCGCAGCCCGGAATCCGTCTTTTTATATATGTAGGGAATCCCCGCCTCCTTTGCGGCATTTACCAGGTTCCAGACCTTCTGATACGCCTCCCCGCCGTCCAGATGCCTGGTCCGGGCGTCAACCACCAGCACTTGGATCCGGGGATTGGCCTGCATCTCCTTTAAGGTCTCGCTCCACATACGCCTGTCCTCCGGAACCTGGTTAAGCACCTTTGTAGCCAGCCCTTTCCCCGCGAACCGGGCCCCCGTATCAAGAGCCCCGGTAAAATCATCGGAAATCACAAGAAGTTTTATCATGTTCTCCTATCACCTCCCTTTGTTTCATTTATAAACAGTTGGTTCCAAGTCTTTTTCCTTGTCCCTTTTGTTTGTTTAATAATACCAATTATCCTTCCATTATTCAAGAATTATTTCCCTATTTTTTTCTAATTTGCTGTCTTAATTTGAAACATTAATATTTTTCTTGTAATTTTATGGATATTGTGATATATTTGTTTTAAATAGAAACATTCTATTGGAAAGGCAGGACTTTCTATGGAGAAAAAAACCAAGGTACTTGGGATCGCTCCCTATGAAGGCATGAAGACCCTGATGACGCGGCTGGCAGGGCAGCGGCAAGACATTGACCTGACGGTCTATGTAGGCGATCTGGAGACCGGGGCCGAGATCGCCTCCAGGCATTCTTTTCAGGATTATGATGTCATCCTGTCCCGGGGCGGCACGGCTGAGATGATATCCCGCATTTCCCCCATCCCGGTGGTGGAGATCCAGCTGTCTGCCTACGACATTCTCCGGGCCATCAAGCTGGCAGAGAACTATAATGACCGCTACGCCATCGTAGGATTTCCGGGCATCACCAAAAACGCCCATTTTCTCTGCGACCTTCTGGAGTATGATATTGACATCTACACCATCCGCGACCCGGATGAGGTGGTTCACGTTCTGACCGGCCTTACTGCCAAGGGCTACCGGATGGTCCTGTGCGATGTGGTCACCAACTCCCAGGCCCAGAGGCTGGGTATGCGCTCCATCCTCTTCACCTCCGGGTCCGAGAGCATTGAGGCAGCCTTTGACCAGGCAGTCAAGACCGCCGGAACCTACGAGGCCCTTATATCCAAGTCGGAATTTTTCCGGACCCTGCTGGAGGACCACCCTTACTATATGTTTGTGTACACGGAAAAAGGGGAACTGATCTACACCTCCAAAGAGCACAATTTTTCGCCTTCTGTCACCACTGCCATGCAAAATTATGTGTCGGAGATCCTGACTGAGAACAGCAAGAAGTTTTACAGAGATGAGGGAAACCTTCTGGTGGCCATACGGGGCGTGCGAAAGCTGGTGTACCGCCAGACCTATGTGGTCTACTATGTCAGCACAAGAAGAGTCCCTCTGACCCTCATCAAAAACGGGGTCCGCTATATTGACAAGAGCCAGGCCATGGAGCAGTTCTATTCCAGTTTCTACGGCCTGACCAACCCTTCCGGCGTCCACGCTCCCTACTTAGAGCAGATGAACCAGACCGGAGCCCCGGTAATGCTTCTGGGGGAGGACGGCACGGGAAAGGAGGAGATGGCGGCCTTTCTCTACTGTCAGAGCCGTTTCCAGAATAAGCCCATGGTCATCATTGACTGCTCCCGCGTCACAGACCGGGGCTGGCAGTTCCTCACCGAACACTCCAACTCCCCCTTCAGCGACACGGACACCACCATCTACATCCGGGAAATCGAGTTTCTCTCTGACCGCCAGTTTAAGGAGCTGTTTTCCATTATCCGGGACCTGAACCTGCACATACGCAACCACATGATCTTTTCCTGCACCACCAGGGAGACTGAGGACATAAACGAAAACGCCAAACTGCTTATGAACCACTTTAACTGTCTGTCCCTGACCCTTCCCCCTCTGCGGGCCAACCGGGAGGAGATCCCGGACCTGGCCAATGTGTACATCAGCAATCTGAACATGCAGCTTGCCAGGGAGATTATAGGCCTGGAACCGGAGGCAGCGTCCCTCTTGAAAGAATACGGCTGGCCTGGCAATTACAATCAGTTTAAGCGCATTATGACCGAACTGTTTGCCATCACCGATTCTTCCTATATAAAAGGGGCCTCTGTGTCCAGGCTGCTGACCCGGGAACAGCCGGCCGCGGTTTCCCCGGAGGCCCCAGCCTTTGACCTGAACCGTACTCTGGAGGAGATCAACCTGGATATTGCCCGCCGTGTCCTCGCGGAGGAAAAAGGCAACCAGAGCCGGGCTGCCAGGCGGCTGGGCATCGGAAGGACTACGTTGTGGAGGATGCTGCAGAGCTGAACAAGAAACGAAACCGCGCCGTTAGGTATGAGAAACCACCTGGCTGCGCATGATAAATCTATGAACATACTTACAAGGAGAAAACATATGCTGATCCCTATTTTATTGTTCGCTGTCGGTCTCATCTGTCTCATTAAAGGCGGAGACTGGTTCGTGGATGGCTCCACGGGAATCGCCCGCAGATTCCATCTGCCGGAACTGCTGATCGGCGCCACCATTGTGTCCATCGGCACCACCCTGCCGGAGGTTATGGTCTCCACCACCTCGGCCCTGACCGGCCACAGCGAGATCGCCTACGGCAATGCCATTGGCTCCATTATCTGCAACACGGCCCTCATCGCGGCCATCACCATCACTGTGAAGCCGGGCCCGGTAAACAAAAAAACCCTGCGGACCCCGGTGCTGTTTTTCTTTGTCTCCGCCCTGCTCTACGCGGGAGTGGCTTACCTGGGCGGATTTTTCAGCCGCGCCATGGGTCTTGGGCTGCTGGCTATTTTCGCGGCTTACATGGCAGTCACCATTGTTCAGATGAAACGGGGTCCTTCAACAGAGGAGGACGGTCAGGACCAGGAGGAAGAGGAGGAAACAAACCGGTCCCTGGGTAATAACATCGTCCTCTTGGTCATCGGCGCGGCCCTGATCGCCGTAGGGGCCAACCTTTTAGTGGACAACGGAACCCTGATCGCCCAGGCCCTTGGCGTGCCGGAGTCTGTCATCGCCCTGACCTTTGTGGCCCTTGGCACCTCCCTTCCGGAGCTGGTAACTGCCATCACTTCCCTGCTAAAAGGCCATGGAGCCCTGTCCCTGGGCAATGTCATCGGGGCCAACCTGTTTAACCTGGTGCTGGTCAACGGCGTGTCCGTCACCCTGGCTCCCTTTGCCGTGCCCCAAAGCTCCACCTTATTTGGATACAACGCGTCCCTGGTGCTGGAGATTCCCGTCATGTTTGGGGTCATGCTTCTCATGACCCTTCCGGCTCTTATCCGGGGCAGGCTTTTCAGAGCCCAGGGGATTGGGCTTCTGGCTGTCTATGGGGCGTTCTGTCTTGTTCAGTTTATGCTGTAAAACAAAAAGTCCGAATGACAGCCTGGGAATCCCCAGGCTGCATTCAGAACTCTATCCAAATTCGTCAAATATATCTTTGAAAATATCATCGCCATATTTCTCATACAGCCTTCCGGCTAAATCATAACAATCATTGTCATTTCTCTCTGAAATTACAACAATATTCATAACCTTTTTATCTATCACAAGCGTATAGACAACCCGGATTCCGATTCCCCGATATTTAATCTTAAAAAAACCTGTTAAATCATTCCCCCTCTTGTTTCCCAGAGGCTTCCCATACCCATCCGGGCTTGGCAGCGGCGCTTTGGAAACCTTAACAATCCCCGCCAAAACCTGCTTCCTTACATTTCCCTCAAGTTTGCGATAATCCTTCTTCGCTTCATCCGTTATACATATCTCCCAAACCATTATTCAAATTCCACACTTTCGGATAACGCCTCCAGTTCTTCCATAGAGTATCCCTGTTCCTCCACAAAGTCTTTAAACGAAGATACCTGGCTGCCTTCCCTGCCTTGGGCAAGCTTTAACAATCTGATATTATCAATCCTCTCCAACAGTCTTTCCAATTTCCATATCTTTTCCTGATTTTCCCGGTATTCTTTTATGGATAACAATACTGCTGTAGGTTGATTATTCTTTAAAACGATGTATTCCTTGTTATTTTGAGCCACATCATTAAAGATTTTTCCTGCTTTGCCTTGACTGAAATCAGAAATGGGAACCAGCCGTTCCGTTAAATCCAGCAACATTGAATTCACGCTGTCTCCTCCTTTTTCTTTTGATTATATAGGCAATTGTTAAATTGCCAAACCCATTGATTTTATTGGGTTTTTTTATTGTTT
>CAJUFP010000052.1 GCA_910585645.1 uncultured Hungatella sp.
GCTTTCAGCAGCTAGCCCAAACCCACCGGCTTCTAGCCGGTGGTGGTTTAGTTGGACAGCATGTACCACAGATTTTTCCATGAGATCAACCAGGCGTCAAGTCTGGAGGCGCTGAAGGAGACGGATTATAATATGATGATCTGCTACTGCGACCTTGTGCATAAGATGTCCCTGCGCAACCACAGCCCGATCATCCGTCAGGCCATCAATTACATCCAAATCAATACAGGCGGAAATTTAAGCCTAAAAGAGGTGGCCAGGGCCGTGAATGTCAGCCCCAATTATTTTTCCAACCTCTTTAACAGGGAAATGGGAATGGCGCTGCCGGATTTTATTAACCAGATCCGGACGGATGAGGCTGTCAGGCTGTTTGAACTGGGAGATGTCAGCGTAAAGGAGGCCGCGGCCCAGTGCGGCTTTGACAATGTAAATTATTTTTCCAAAATTTTCCGCAAGCAGAAGGGAATGTCTCCCACGGAGTTTATCAGGCTCTGCGACAGGAAGCGGGAGGGATGACCCTGCATGGGGAAAATCAGGAACAGGAGGAGAAGATATGGTAGATTTAAAGGCGAAACCATTTAACCTGACCGATGAGGATATCGCGTGGGTGGAAGGGACCATTGGGGAAATGACGCTGGACGAGAAGATCGGACAGCTGTTTATCAATCTGGGCTCCAGCTTTGAAAAGGAGTATTTGGACCGGATTGTTACAGAGTACCATGTAGGGGGCGTCCGGTATAACCCGGGGACGGCGGCCCAGGTGTACGAACAAAACGCCTATATGCAGGACAAGGCAAAGATTCCCCTTCTGGTTGCCACCAATGTGGAAGCAGGAGGGAACGGAGCCTGTTTGGGCGGCACGCTGGTGGGCGCTCCGGTGGCCGTCGGCGCAACCGGGGATCCCCGGTTTGCCTATGAGATGGGGCGGGTTGCCGGGGTGGAGGGAGCGGCTGTTGGCTGTAACTGGAGCTTTGCCCCTGTGGTGGATATTAATTATAACTGGAGAAATTCTGTGGCGGCTACCAGATGTTTTGGCGACAACCCGGATACGGTACTTTCCATGTCCCTGGAATATTTGCGGGGGATCTGGGAGAGCGGGTTTGCCTGCGCCGCCAAACATTTCCCGGGGGACGGGGTGGATGAGCGGGACCAGCATCTTTTGACCACGGTAAATTCCATGGACTGTGAGACGTGGGACAATACCTACGGGAAGGTTTACCGGGGGCTGATCGATGGGGGCCTGCAGAGCATTATGGTGGGCCATATCATGCAGCCGGCCTACAGCAGAAAACTGAACCCGGCGCTTAAGGATGAGGAGATTCTGCCCGCCTCCGCGTCCAGGGAGCTTTTGGAGGGCCTTCTGAGGGAGAAACTGGGGTTCAACGGCGTGATCCTTACCGACGCTTCCAATATGGGCGGTTTCATAAGCGCGATGAAAAGGGAGGATCTGGTTCCCGGGGCCATTGCGGCTGGCTGCGATATGTTCCTGTTTTTCAGCGATCCGAAAGAGGACTTGGAGTTTATGCGCAGGGGGCTGGAGCGGGGGATTATCACGGAGGAACGGCTGGATGATGCCCTGCACAGGATTCTGGGGCTGAAAGCATCCATTGGCCTGCACAAAAAGAAAGCCGCCGGCACGCTGGTGCCGCCGGTTGAGGGATTAAGCGTGGTGGGCTGTGAAGAACACCAAAAGATTGCGGCAGAGACTGCAAACCGGTCCATTACCCTGGTGAAGAATACCAGGGGACAGATCCCCTTATGTCCGTCAACGTATCCCCGCGCGCTGCTTATCATGCTGGGCGGTGAGGAGATTTTCTTTGGGCAGGCGCTTAAGCGCAGCGGGGAGACGGTCAGGAAAGAATTAGAGGCAGCCGGTTTTACTGTGGAGGAGTACGAATCTCCTGTGGAGATAAGCAGGAAAAACGGGGAAAGGGTGCCGACCTTTATGGAAATGCTCAGCGCCAAGCAGTCCGTCCGCGCTTTTAAGGAGAAATACGACGCCGTATTCCTGTTTGCGGATGTCCAGGGATTCGGGCAGCAGAATCCGCTGCGGATCAAGTGGGGCTCCCCGGTGGGGAGGGATATCCCCTGGTATGCCACGGAGGTGCCCACGGTGTTTGTGTCGCTGAACGCCCCGTTCCACCTGGCGGACGTGCCTATGGTAAAGACTTATGTAAATGCCTATGCATCCACAGAGACTTATATCCATGAGGCAGTACAAAAAATCATAGGAAATATCGCGATTTTCTAGTGCCCCGCTTCCCTGCCGGAGACAGGGAGATACATTTACACCACCATATTCTATATCCTGTACATATTGGGCTATACGTTCCAGACCGCGGTGACCAAGGCGGCTCAGCCGATTTTGACCAATGACCCCAAACAGAGGCCGGTGTTCTCCATGTTTGACGCGACCTATAACGCGATTTTAATGGCCGTATCGCCGCTGATCATCAATACGTTTATGGCGCCCCACTATGGGGAAAGCATCAATGATCCCATGCTTTGGCGTCACGCGTCCCTGATCTTTGCGGCCGCGTCCCTGGCATTTACCGCCCTGGCCGTGACCGGGATCTGGGAGAAGGACCGTACGGAATTTTTCGGGTACGGAAAAAACGGGGAGCGGGTGCGCCTCAGCGACTGCTGGAGGGTGTTAAAGGGCAACCAGCCCCTTCAGATGCTGATCATCGGCGCTTCCACAGACAAACTGGCCATGATGATGCGTCTGGGAGTGACCACATATTTATTCTCAAATCTGTTTTTAAACCTGTCCCTTCAGGGGATTTATTCCACAGCTACCGTAATCCCCACGATCCTGGTGGCTATGGCGGGCATGGCGTGGTCGCGGAAGGTGGGACTGAAAAAGGCCACCGTGCTGGGCGCCGCAGGCGGATGCGTCTTATCCCTGGCCATGTTTATTGTGGGAGCGGATCCAAAGAATCCGATTCCGTTTTTGGTCATGCTGTGTGTTTACAGCGGCTGCTTCCAGATATCGGGAGGTCTGGCGATTCCCATGGTGGCGGACTGCGCCGACTATGAGCTGTACCGCACAGGCAAATTTGTGCCGGGCATCATGGGAACGCTGTTCTCCTTTGTGGACAAGCTGATCTCATCCTTATCCACCATGCTGGTGGGATTCGCCATGGCGGCAGTGGGAATGAGCAACACCCAGATTATTCCCAATACCTTTATGGGCGATTCCTTCAACCGGATGATCCTGGTCTGTTTCTGCCTTGTGCCGTGCCTGGGACATTTAGCCACACTGATCGCCATGAAGTTCTATCCCCTGACCACGGAGCGGATGGCCCAGATCCAGGAAGCCATCGCGGAAAAAAAGAAAAACCTGGCGTAATATTAAGAAGGGACTGTAAAAACTTCCCTGAACCAAAAGCCTCTGTCGTGATAAAATGCGGCAGAGGCTTTTTTGCGGTAATGTACCTCCTCTCTTGATAAAATTCTTTGGTTAGAGTATAATAAATGTTAGCTACATTACAATTATATTATATTATAATGTAGCTAACATGTCAACAGAAAAATGTAATGTAACTAACTATTGGAGGCCTAAAATGAAAAGCATTTATACATTAGGTGATCGAATTAAACAAGTTAGAAAAGAAAAGGATATGACACAAGCCGATTTTGCAGAAATTTTAAGTATTTCCAGGCCATTTGTTAGTCGTATTGAGTCTGGAAAAGAAATACCATCAGATAGTATTATAAAATTAATTTGCTCAATTTGTGGTATCAATTATCTCTGGTTAAAAGAAGGCACCGGTCATAAATATAAAAACATTAACTCTTTTTTTCGTGCTAACTTTGAAACCATCAATGAAAAATCAGGACTCATAGGAACTCGTTCCGTTGACTATGCTTATTGTTCATCGATAATTCTGAAATTATTATCTAATAATAATATAAAGGATAATAGTGATCAATATTATCTAACTCATATCAGATCACTTCTATTTCATTTAGATCATCTTTTGAGTCTGGACGAAGATAGTTTAAAAAATGTATATGTTGATTTATACAAGCCGATTATGGAACACATAGAACAAGATATTTATGGAGCTCTTGACGCACTGAGAGAAGAAAACCTAAATGACCGTATAAAAGAGCCAGAAATAATATATGAAACTAACGAAGAAACATAAATTATTATAACTGCTTTATAAAATGAAATATTATTCATATTTTTTAATATTTATGCAAACATGCTTTTCGTTAGCTTTCCCTTAATCAAACAGCTCAAAAAGTAACTAAAAAAGCCCGTTAAACGTTGATTTAAACACGTTTTAAGGACTTTTTTAGTTGTACTGTAAAATTCCCTTAGTCAATAAAATATTAGCATTTTCATGCCGCATGCAAAATGTAACTTTTCACCCCCAACTCCTTTATTTTCAACATTTTTTAGTTCGTTTGTTCCCTTAATGATAAAGGGAAAAGTTACATATTGCTTGCAGGATGACAATTATCTGATCAGCAGGTTTTATCTGGAAACGCCGGTTGGACTCTGGACTCTGTTTTTATATTGTTTTCTCCTGGTGGTGCCGGGGGATATTGTGCTGTGCGTGTTGGGGGCGGTTCTGGGAAAGAGGATGATTCCGGTTATCCGGGCAGGGCGGGGATGGTGACGGGGGCGGATTATATCTGTCTGGATTTGGTCAGGTGAGGCATGCAATATTCCTGGGGCATGATGTGTGGGGAGGCGTAGCTTTAGAGATGCTGCCAGTCTGTGCTCATGCAATATTCATGCCATGAGGAGGATGTGCAAAAGAGGCGCGAAATGAAGGAGAAAATGGAAGAGAAAATGGAAGTCAGGACGTTGGGCAATGAGGTTTTAGAAGGGAAAATGCTTTCTGCCCGGGAGGCTCTGTGGCTGTATCAGCAGCCATTGGAGGAGTTGTGTGGGATGGCGGATGAGATTCGCCGGCATTTTTGCGGGAATCGTTTTGATATGTGTACGATTATCAATGGAAAAAGCGGGCGGTGCTCGGAGAACTGCCGTTTTTGCGCCCAGTCGGCTCACAATCATACCGGGGCGGCGGAATATCCGTTGCTGGGAACGGAGGAGATCCTGGAGCAGGCGCGGGTGAATGACCGGCAGGGGGTGCTGCGTTATTCGATCGTTACATCAGGAAGGCGGTTATCAGATCAGGAGGTTGACCGGATGTGTGAGGCAGTGAGGCAGATTCGGGCGGAGACTGGGATCGGAGTGTGTGTTTCCTTTGGTCTTTTGGATGAGGAGCAGTATCGCCGGCTGCGGGAGGCAGGTGCGACGAGAGCCCACAACAATCTGGAAACCTCCCGGAGGAATTTTCCCCATATCTGTACGACTCATACCTTTGAGGATAAGATAAATGCCATTCGTGCGGCTCAGGCTGCGGGGCTTTTTGTGTGCAGTGGAGGAATCATGGGGCTGGGGGAGACGGTGGAGGATCGGATTGACATGGCCCTTACCCTGCGGGAGCTGGGGATCAAAAGTGTTCCGGTCAATATGCTTAATCCTATCCCCGGTACGCCCTTTGGGGAGAATGAAAGGCTGACGGAGGAGGATATGCGGCGGATTGTGGCGGTTTATCGGTTTATTCTGCCGGATGCGGATATCCGTCTGGCAGGAGGGCGGGGATTGATGCCGGATAAGGGCCGTGAATGCTTTTGTTCCGGCGCCAATGCGGCTATTTCCGGGGATATGCTGACAACGGCGGGAATCACGGTGGAGACGGATAAGAGGCTTCTGGGGGAGCTGGGATATGAGGTGAGACGGGAGGATGCGTAGAGTGGGAGGTCTGTTTGTCACGGGAACCGGGACGGATGTGGGAAAGACCTACGTGACCGGTCTGATTCTGAAGAAATTGCATCAGGGTGGATTGTCTGCCGGCTATTACAAGGCGGCCATGAGCGGAAACGAGCGCCGGGAGGACGGGAGTCTGATACCTGGGGATGGAGTTATGGTGAAGGAAATGTCAGGTATCCCGCAGCCCTTGGAGGAAATGTGTCCTTATGTCTATGAAAGGGCAGTGTCTCCTCATCTGGCGTCGCGGATGGAGGGTAATCCGGTGGAGCCGGAGCGGGTTCAACAGGGGTTTGAGACGGTCTGTGACCGGTATTCTTATGTCACAATGGAAGGCTCTGGCGGGATTCTGTGTCCGATTTGCTATGATGAGAGGGAGCTGTGGCTGGAGGATATCATCAAGGCATGCCATCTGGGTTGTGTAATTGTGGCGGATGCAGGACTGGGCACCATCAACCGTGTGGGACTGACAGTGTTTTATATGAGGGAGAGGGAGATTCCTGTGAGGGGGATTATCTTCAATCATTATGAGCCGGGAAATGTACTTCATGAGGATAACCGGAGGATGTGTGAGCATCTGACGGGGGTGAAGGCGGTGGCCTGTGTCAGGGACGGGGACACGGAGCTGGATATTCCCCTGGAGCTTTTACAGTCATTATATGGTTAAGCGACGAAGGAATATATATTGGCGTGACGGAGGGAGAATGGGTGAGGGGTAACCGTTCAGGGGTTATCTGAACGGTTACGGGTGAAGAATGTGAGGAGAAGCAATGATCTGGTATCCATATGAACAGATGAAAACCATGAAGGAGCCCTGGAAGATTGTGGATGCTGAGGGCGTGTATCTGGACACGGGGGAGAAACGGCTGATTGATTCAGTCTCCTCCTGGTGGAGTGTGATCCACGGCTACAAGCATCCGGAATTGAATCAGGCGATTGTATCCCAGGTGGAGAAATTTTCTCATGTGATGCTGGGGGGTCTGACCCATGAGCCGGTGCAGAGGCTTTCCGAGAAGCTTGAGAGCTGGCTGCCGGGGGATCTGAACTACTCGTTTTTCTCGGATTCCGGCAGTGTGGCGGTAGAGGTGGCGCTCAAGATGGCGCTGCAATATTATATGAACCGGGGCGAGGAGCAGCGTACCATGATCCTGGCTTTGGAGCATGCCTATCACGGGGATACCTTCAAGACGATGGAGGCGGGGGATGACGAGGACTATCATTTTGTCCTCAAGGCCTATGGCGACAGTCCCTATGTGAAGCATATTCCCACGGAGACAGAAGCCCTGGAGGAAGCCTTTTTGCAGGTTCATGACCGGCTTAATTGTGTGCTGGTGGAGCCTCTCTTGCAGGGAGCCGGGGGGATGCGGATGTATGATGTGTCCTTTTTGAAAAGAGCCAGAGAGCTTTGTGATAAGTATGGAGTGCTGCTGATTTTTGACGAGGTGGCGACGGGCTTTGGCCGTACCGGCAACCGGTTTGTGGCGGATCTGGTGCTGCCGGATATCCTGGTGCTGGGGAAGGCGCTGACTGGTGGGTATATGGGACATGCCGTTACGGTGGCTAACCGGAAGGTCTTCGAGGGCTTTTATGATGACAATCCGGATCATGCTCTGATGCATGGGCCGACATTTATGGGAAATGCCCTGGCGTGTGCGGTGGCGCTTAAATCCATTGAGATTTTTGAGAGACAGGATTATATGTCCAAGATCCGCAGGATTGAGGAGATTACCCGTCGGGAGATGGAGGGATTTTGCGACCCGCGGGTGAAGGAGGTTCGGATCATGGGAGGCTGTGTCTGCGTGGAGGTGAAGGATGCCGCCGTACTGAAGGGATATCAGCAGTTTGCCTATGAGCGGGGAGTGTTTTCCCGACCGTTCCTCAAATACCTGTATGCCATGGTTCCCTATGTGATTGGGGAGGAGGAGCTGGTGCGGGTGCTGGGGTGCATGAGGGAGTGGTTTGCGTGAGAATTTGAAGGAGCCAGAGGAATCCGGCTCCTTTATTCACTTTCTCCATTTTGTAATAAATATAATCTAACATCCTGTTCCCCATGCTCATGCCGCTCTAAACGATTCCAATATACAATCTTACGGATTCGTCCTTCTGTTGCTTTAAATCCAGCTCTTTTTATAACATCCGAAACCCTTTGTTTCATTTCCTGTCCTTTTTCCAAGGCATCCAAAACTATCTTCTCCAAATACTCCTGTCTTGAAAAATATAGTGATGCATATCGCAAAGCGCTGCAAAATCAAAACGGCTGACGGATTCTCCTGTCACAAGTTCCGCTAGCCGTATACTCGTATATTCTGCTTCCATGCACGATAACACTTCTCTGTCCCGTATATTAGCAAGATTCTTCAGAATATCTGTAAGTGGATATAAATATGGATCATTCATCATATTGGCTTTATTCTTTCATTTTATATTTTTGTCTAAAACTTTACGCATATCCTCCGTGGTCATTTCTCCACGACTTTCTTTTTCAACTAATTCTTTGAATTCTGGGGATGGTTCTAATCCATCTACTTTAATCATACCTAATGCATAATCCCATTTTTTATCTATACTGACTAACATAAAATCAACTCCCATATTTTTTATTTATTTTATCATGTTTTATGAACAATATCTATCACAATTTTTTTACATATCGCATATTAAAATCCCTGCAAATGATATTCACACGCCATCCACAAAGTTTTTTGTCTCTATTTGCCTGATTTCGACAAATTTCTACTGAATTTATCTGTTTTGTCGCTTCCTCTGCGAAGCTTTCTATGTTCTTTGGCAGCCTCTCAGAAAAATAACCCTGACTTGTAGCAATTGCATTATCCCGCGAATTGAGATAAAATAGCCTTAACTTATTGGAAAGCCGGAAAAAGGCTGTCTTTACCTATAGCAGTCAGACGGCAGTTGAAGGGATAACGGGAGGGCATACAGGAAAGGGACGGTTATGAAAGAGCGGATTTTGAAATTGATTGAAGGAGAAGACAGGAAAAACCCGTTGACGGATGATGAGATTGCCGTCCGCCTGGGAATTAACCGCAAGACAGTCACGATAAACCGCCAGGAGGCGGGGATTGCGGATTCCAGGGAGAGAAAGAGGCCGGTATTGAAGGCCAGGCTGCAGGAGCTGATGACAACCATTCCTTCCATGTCCGAGCGTGAACTGACCAGACGGCTGGAGGAGGAAGGATTTGCCGTGGGCAAATATGTGGTTGGCAGGCTGGCGGAGGAAATCCGCAGAGAGCAACCGCAGACAAGAGAGCAGCCGCAGACAGAAAGAGCCTGGAGAAAAGATACGGCAGAAGCCGGTAAGAAAGGACAGAAGAAATCGGATATCCGATCAGAGAATGAGGCGGATATAGGTTTATCTGCCGCAAAGGAGAAGCCGGATGCCAGCGTATTTCGGAATTTTATCGGTTACAGAGGCAGTCTGATGAATCAGATTTCGCAGGCGCAGGCAGCGGTTCTCTATCCGCCCAAAGGTCTTCATTGTCTGATCTACGGGCCGTCAGGCGTGGGGAAAAGCTATCTGGCAGAGCTGATGCACAGCTTTGCCTGCGGGACGGAAAATTTCGGGAGCAATCCGCCGTATTTTGCCTTTAACTGTGCGGATTACGCAGATAATCCCCAGCTGCTTCTGGCTCAGCTGTTTGGCTATAATAAGGGCAGCTTTACCGGGGCGGACCGGGACCATAAGGGTGTGGTGGAACTGTGCAACGGGGGGATCCTGTTTTTAGATGAGGTACACCGTCTGTCACCGAAGGGACAGGAGATCCTGTTTTATCTGATGGACAAAGGGAAATTCCGCAGACTGGGGGAGGTGGAAACCCAGCGGGAGAGTCACCTGATGATTATCGCTGCCACAACGGAAAATCCTCAGAGCTCCCTGCTGGTGACCTTTCGCAGAAGGATTCCTATGATTATTGAGATTCCGCCTCTGCGGGAGCGTCCCCAGGAGGAGTGCCTGGAATTTATCAACAGATTTTTCTGGCAGGAAGCCAGTCTTCTGGGAAGATATATTGTTGTGAAAAAGGAAGTACTGCAATATCTGCTGAGCGTGGATTATGCGGGAAATGTTGGTCAGGTAAAATCAGATATCAAGGTATGCTGCGCAAAGGCGTTTTTGGAGAGTAAACGCAGGAGGATGGAAATCATTGAAGTCAATTTTGAATGCTTGACCGGAGATTTAAAGGGAGCACGCTCCCTGGATTACTCCAATCCTAATCTGCGTCTGGTCCAGGAGGATATGTACTTTTATCCGGAGGAGATACCAGGGGAATCGAGGCAGGGGGAGGAGCTGAAAAACTGGGATATTTACGGGATACTGGAGCGTACCTATGACCGGCTTGTACGCGCAGGCGTCAGTGAGGGAGAGATCAACAGCAGGCTGACCGCGGAGATCGAGGCGCAGTTTTCTCAGGGGATCCGCCAGATTGAGAGCTCCCGTTTCAGCGGAGACGAGATGGAGACCATCGTGGGCGGAGAGGTCCTGAAGGTGACCCGGGATATCTATCAGATGGCAAGGAAATATTTTCCGGATTTGCGGGAAACGCTTCTATATCCCCTGGCAGTACATATGAAAATGGCGCTTCAAAGAAGTGAGGGAAGGAGCCGGGTGGCTACCAGGGTGCAGGGACTCAAGGATCGTTATCAGAAGGAATATAAGGCAGCAGAGGAGATCTGGCAGGAAATCAGCCGGAAATATTACCTCAGCATGCCGAGGGAGGAGATAGGGTTTCTGGCCATGTATCTGTACCGGTTCCGGAAACATGAGGAGGCAGGAAAGAATCGGATCAGTGTACTGGTGGTCTCCCATGGGGCGGTGGCCTGTGGGATGGCAGAGGTGGCAAATGCCGTTTTGGGAACTGATCATGCCCGGGGATTGGAGATGAATCTGATGGATTCTCCGGCGGAGATGACGGAGAAGGTGATCCAGGCGGCATTAGTGCTGAATCAGGGAAAGGGAATCATCATTTTGGCGGACATGGGTTCTCTGATGCTGGTGGGGGATAAGATTCGGGAGCGGCTGGGGATTTCTGTGGGAATCGTGGGAAGGACAGACACCATGATGGTGATCGAAGCAGTGCGCAGGACACTCTGGACGGATGACAGTCTGGAACAGATCGTGGAGGCGCTGGACGTGAAACGTTTTGCAGGTGCGAGGGAGACGGGAAAGAAGCCAAACAAAAAGGCGGTGCTGTGTCTGTGCATTACCGGTGAAGGCTCGGCAAGGATGCTGCGGGATTTTGTGACGGAACGGTTAAAGAGCAGTCTGGACGGGGTCGAGGTACTGGTGCGGGGTTACATTGAGGCGGCGGATGTCAGCCAGATCATCGGCAAGGTTGAGGAGAATTATGAGATTCTGGCGATTGTGGGGACAATTGATCCCGAGCAGGAATCATATCCCTTTTTATCCCTGCAGAGGGTGTATTCAGGCAACGGTCTGAGCACGCTCCGAAGGATTCTGAAGCGCAGGCAGCTGATGGAGGAAAACGATCTTAAGGAGGTCATTCACTCCCGTCATATCTCCTTATCTGCAGGCGGAAGATACAAGGATGAGCTGTTGGATGAGATGATTGGCAGACTGGCAGAGGATGGGTATGTGGATCAGGAGTTCCTGTTGAGTGTATATAAGCGGGAAGGGATGATGACCACGGTTTTAAACGGAGGCATTGCGATTCCCCATGGGAATCCGGAGCATGTCCGAAAACCGGCCATCGCGGTAACAAAATTGGACACACCGGTGGCCTGGGACGGAATTAACACGGTGGATTTGATTTTTGTCCTGGCTCTCGATGAGAAATCAAAAAAATATTTTGAGCAATTATATCAGATTATATCGGATGAATCCATGGTTTCTGCGCTTCGTGGCTGTGAGAGACCGGAGGAAATCTATCAGGTTTTATGTAAAAGTACAAAATCAGACAAATAGTGGCACGGTTCTTGCTCTACATAGATAGTGAAAGGAGTGAGGACAATATGGATATTCAGAATTTCCCAAAAGTAACAGTCATTTTAAGAGGCTACACCTATCCGCAGATTCGATCAGTTGTAAAAAATCTTGTGGGAAGCAGCCTGCGCTCTGTTGAGATTACTATGAACACGCCCGGAGCTCTGGAAGCGATTGAGAAGATCAGCCAGGAGTTCGGGGATTCCGTCATGGTCGGCGCAGGCACCGTGCTTACCTATGAGGAGGCACAGGCATCGATCGGGGCAGGTGCAGCCTTTCTTTTGTCTCCCACCATGCTGGACAAGAAGATTCTGGATCTGTGTAAGGAGAGAAATGTGATCAGCGTACCAGGTGCATTTTCTCCTACGGAAATCAAAAAGAGCTTTGATGATGGTGCGGATATTGTGAAGGTGTTTCCGGCAGCCAGGCTGGGGAGCAGATATCTGTCGGATATAGCGGCGCCTCTGGGAAAAATGCCGCTTATGGTGGTGGGAGGAATCGGGACTGCCAATATTGCGGAGTATTTTCAGGCAGGCGCGGCGTTTGCGGGGATTGCCTCCGGGATATTCAACAAGGAGGATATCCTCAGTCAGAACGAAGAGGGGATTCAGAAATCCATCTGTGAGATGGAGAATACATTGCGGAAGCTGGAAGGAGAGTGATGGTATGGGTATTGCATTTGACCAATCCCTGATTCTGAGGATTGAAAATGCAGAAACGAATACGGAGGTTCTGAAACAGATGTGTGACCATCTCTGTCAGAAGGGAATCGTCAAGGATACCTACTGCGGAGCCATTCTGGAGCGGGAGAAGAATTTCCCCACGGGATTGAATACGCATGGTATCAACGTAGCGATTCCCCATGCAGATGTGTGCCATGTGAATACGGCCTCTCTGTGTGTGGCAGTGCTGGATCCGGCTGTGGATTTTCATGCCATGGATGAGCCGGAGGATGCCGTGGCGGTGAGCCTGGTAATCATGCTGGTGCTCACGGAGCCTCACGGACATCTGGAAATGCTGCAGAAGATTGTGGGGCTGATCCAGAACCAGGAGGATGTGAGGAAGATTATAACAGCAGAGGATAAGGGAGCCATCGAGAAGGTAATCCGGAGATATCTGCTGGAGGCATAAAAGAAAGTTTCATGCGTTCGGCGGCGGACTTTTAAAGAAAAAATAAAGAGCGAAAGGAAAAAATAATTATGAAGAGAGTATTAGTGGCATGTGGAAACGGAATTGCAACATCTACGGTCGTAGCGACCAAGATTCGGGAAAAATGTGAGGAAAACGGTGTTGCGGTCACCGTGAACCAGTGCAAGCTGCTGGAAGTGGAATCCAAGGCGGATGATTATGATCTGTTAGTTACCACAGGAAAGTTCACCGGCGGCACAGTGACGATCCCGGTGATCACCGCGATTTCCCTGCTGACCGGAATCGGCGAGGATGCGACCCTGGAACAGATCGTGGAGGAGCTGAAGAAATAGACGGAGGGGATACAGAAAAAGAGAAATACAGTAATATAAACGGAGGAAGGCAAGATGCAGATATTTTACAGTATTTTTAATGTGATCCTGGATGCCGGGGCCACAGTGATGCTTCCCATTATCATCACGATTGTAGGCCTCATATTCGGTGTGAAGCTGGGAAAGGCATTCCGTTCCGGCCTGATGCTGGGAATCGGCTTTGCCGGTATCAATCTGGTAATCAATATGATGAAGAGCAGCATCGGCCCGGCGGCTCAGGCAATGGTTGAGAATTTTGGGATTCATCTGGATATCCTGGATGTGGGCTGGGGCTCCATCGCGGCAGTGACCTGGGCGTCTCCGATTATCGCTCTGCTGATTTTTGCGATTCTGGCGACGAATATTATCATGTTGGTGTTAAAGATTACGGACACGCTGGATGTGGATATCTGGAATTATCACCACATGGCAATCGTAGGAATCCTGGTATATTATGTGACAAAAAATGTGTTTTTAGGAGTTTCCGCTTCTGTGGTCATGGCAGTAGTCTCCTTTAAACTGTCAGACTGGACGGCGCCTCTGGTAGAGGATTTCTTCGGGATTCCCGGAGTGTCTCTTCCGACTATGTCGGCATTGTCCAGCGTGATTATCGCGGCGCCGGTCAACTGGATTCTGGATCGGATACCGGGTGTGGACAAGCTGGATTTCAGTGTAAAGGATGCGAAGAAATATCTGGGTATTTTTGGGGAGCCCATGATGCTGGGACTGATTTTCGGCTGTGTGATCGGGGCATTGGCACGTTATTCGGTGTCGGAAATTCTCACCCTTGGCGTGAATATGGCTGCCGTCATGGTGCTGATTCCCAAGATGACCTCTCTGTTTATGGAAGGCCTGATGCCGATCTCGGATGCGGCAAAGAAATTCTGTCAGGAGAAATTTAAGGGAAGAAATCTGCTGATCGGTCTGGATGCGGCGATTGTTGTGGGAAATCCGGACGTTATTACCACCTCTCTGATCGTGATCCCGCTGACCATCCTGATGGCAGCCATATTGCCTGGAAACCGGGTGCTGCCTTTTGCTGACCTGGCAGTTGTGACCTTCCGTGTGGCATTGCCGGTGGCTATGACCAAAGGAAATCTGTTTAAGAATATTATTATCGGTCTGTTCTGTACGGCAGCGATTCTGCTGGCAGGCACAATGACATCTCCGATTCTGACAGCGCTTGCCACAGAGGTGGGACTGGATTTGGGAAGCAATATGATAACCTCCTTTGCAGGACCCAGTCTTACGGTGAGTTATCTGATATATACGGCATTTACAGGAAATCTGATCATTTCCATTCCGGTTATGCTGCTTGTGATCGGAGCCGTATGGTTTGTGATGGCCCGCAGAGGACGCCAGAATGTGGCGGAGGCCTGAGGGGCGCATTGGGAATAACTGAATGGATGCCGCCTGTTCGGCGGCGGACTATTAAAGTAAAGAGGAAATGACGATGAGAGCGATTGATAAGCTGGAACCTTTTCAGAGGGCGATTTCAAAGGCGCACCTCGCTTCGGCAGGCGTATCCATGGATGCTCTGGATACAAAGCCATTAATTGCTATTGCCAATAGCTGGAATGAGATCTGTCCCGGACATGAGCCGCTGAAGCAGCTGGCCGAGGAGGTGAAAAAGGGAATCCTGGAAGCGGGCGGTGAGCCGGTGGAATTTAATACGGTTGCCATGTGCGACGGGATCGCCCAGGGACATTCGGGTATGCGCTACTGCCTGCCCCACCGTGAGATTATCACCGATTCGGCGGAGGCCATTATTGTGGGAGAAGGTGTGTTTGACGGTGTGGTCTATATGGGATCCTGTGACAAGATTGTACCGGGGATGCTCAATGCGGCGGCGAGGATTGATCTGCCGTCCATTATCGTGACTGCAGGTCCCTGCTTTGCCAAGATCAAGCCCAACGAATCGAAGGAGCTTCGCCAGCGTTTTCTGCGGGGGGAGATCACGGAGCGGGACGTCATCGAGGGAACCCTGAAATATTATACAGGGCCGGGGGTTTGCCCGTTTCTGGGCACGGCCAATACCATGGGGGCATTGTGTGAATCCCTGGGCATGATGCTTCCCGGGGGAAGTCTGATACCCTCCAGCACCAGCATGCGCCGGTTTTCGGCCAGGGAGTCAGGACGTGCGGTGATGAAGCTGGTGGAGAAGCAGATAAAACCGTCTCAGATTATGACAAGGGAAGCGCTGGAGAACACCATCACCCTTCTCAGCGCCATCGGCGGCTCTCTGAATGCCCTGATTCATCTTCCGGCATTGGCGGCCGAGCTGGGAATCGAGCTGGACTGGGATGATTTTTCGGAAATCACCACCAGGACACCGGTGCTGACGGCGATTGTGCCCAATGGCAATGAGACCGTGGTGGATCTGCACTATGCAGGAGGAATCCCGGCTGTGATGAAGGAGCTGAGGCCGGTTCTGCACCGGGATGTGATGACAGTCACCGGCAGGACTCTGGGAGAAATCCTGGATGAGGTGCCGGAGGGTGACCGGAAAACCATACATACCATGGAGGAGCCGGTGTCAAAGGCGGATGGCATTCAGGTGCTTTACGGCAACCTGGCTCCCGACGGAGCGCTGGTGAAGACCTCGGCTGTGCCGGAGGATGTCCGTGTGTTCAGCGGAACGGCAAGGGTGTTCAACAGTGAGGACGAATGCTATGGGGCATTTCGGGAAAAGAAGATTCATGAAGGGGATGCGGTCATTGTACGCTATGAAGGACCGAAGGGTGGACCCGGCATGAAGGAGCTGCATCGGATTACGGAAATCATCAAGGGGATTCCCCGGACAGCCGTGATCACGGACGGAAGGTTTTCCGGAGCCAGCGGCGGACTCAGCATCGGATATTTATGTCCGGAGGCAGCAGACGGAGGCCCCATTGCACTGGTGAGGGACGGGGATAAAATTTCCGTCAATCTGAGCAGGGGAGAGCTCCTTCTGGAGGTCAGTGAGGAGGAGCTGGCGAGACGCAGAGCAGAATGGAGGCCGGTAGAACGGGCTGAGGAAAAGGGACTGCTTCGCCGGTATGCACAGACGGTCAGTACGGCCAGGAAGGGTGCGACATTGAAGTAATGGAGCAAGGGCAGAAAATTGCTGCGGTTTATCGTTGGAAAATCGTAACAATTTTCTGCTTTTTCGGTAAGAATATCGTAAGTTGACCAGAATCTAATTGATATGACCAGGATTTCAGGGTATAATGACTTTGGCGGGATACAGAGATACAAGATGAAGCCGGCGCGACAGACCAGGATGCGCGAGAGGATCATAGGGCAAAACGCCTGTTGGGAAATAAGAGCACAGACTATAAAGCCGCCAAACCGTTATAGGGTGGGGCAGAAAACACAGGAGAGGGTGGTAATCACATGAATTTTGGAATGAGATGTCATGATATCTGTCCAAAGGCAGATATGGATACCGTGTTTGACGCGGTAAAAAATAATGGTATTGACCAGATCCAGCTGGCTCTGGGAAAGTCCATTTCCGGTTATGATTTTAATTATGGCCATTATTCCCCGGGATTTGGACGCCTTATTGGCAGGAAGCTAAAGGAGCGGGATATCCATGTGGCGGTTCTTGGCTGCTATATCAATCCTGTTAACCCGGATGAGAAGACGCGGCAGGCGGAAGTGAGCAAGTTTATCGAGCACTTAAAGTACGCCAAAGCCATGGGGGCTGACATGGTAGGGACGGAGACAGGGCGTTACAGCGCGGCCTTTGACGTTGTACCCTATACCTACACGGAAGGGTGCTACCAGCTTCTGTTAAAGAGCATGAGACAGATTGTGTCTGCTGCCGAGAAGCTTGGCGTTATCGTGGGGGTTGAGGCGGTTCATGACCACACCCTGTACTGCCCGGAGATGATGAGGCGGTTTCTGGAGGATATAGATTCCCCTAATGTGGAGGCGATCCTGGATCCGGTGAATCTGATCAGCAGGGAGAATCATCAGAATCAGGACCAGGTAATCGAGGACGCGTTTAAGCTGTACGGGGACAGGATCTCCGTGATCCATGTGAAGGATTTTGTCATGAAAGACGGGGAGCCGGAGTTTGCCTATGTGGGAACCGGGCTGCTGCGCTTTGAGACGCTGATGAAGAAGGTGAAAGAGCAGAAACCTTACATTGCCATGCTTTTGGAGAACTCCAATCCCCAGAGGTATCATGGGGATGTGGAATATCTGCAGGGGGTTTATGACAGGATGTAAGGCAGGCGGAAAATAAATTTGTAAACGAGGAGAACAAACCCATGGAAAAAAGAAGATTCGAAAACCTTGGTATTGACACATCCCTTCTGGGATTTGGCTGCATGCGTTTCCCGACTACGCCGGAGGGAAATATTGACGAGCCGGAGGCGGAGCGGATGCTGGACGCGGCCATAGCCGCGGGGGTCAATTACATAGACACCGCTTACCCCTACCATCAGGGCAACAGTGAGATCGTGGTGGGAAAGGCCCTGAAAAAATATGACCGTAATTCCTTTTATCTGGCCACAAAACTGCCTCTTTGGAAGGTGGAGCGTTTGGAGGATGTGGAGGCGATCTTTGAGGAGCAGCTTACAAAGCTTCAGACGGACCACGTGGATTTTTATCTCATGCACGCTGTCAACAAAGAGCGGTGGGATAAAATGAGAGACATGGGCTGTATACAGGTTCTGGAGAAGCTGAAGGAGAAGGGGAAGATCCGGTATCTGGGCTTTTCCTTCCACGACAGCTACGAGGTGTTTGAGGAGGTGTTAAGCTACAGGGACTGGGATTTCTGCCAGATCCAGTTTAACTACATGGACACCCAGGAGCAGGCAGGCTTAAAGGGGTATGAGCTGGCAGCCGAAAGACAGGTGCCTCTGATCATCATGGAGCCCATAAAAGGCGGCAGGCTGGCAGCGTTTTCCAGGGACATTACGGAAAAATTCAGGAAGCTGGATGAAAACGCGTCACCGGCGTCCTTCGCCCTGCGGTGGGTAGGCAGTTTCCCCAATGTAAAAGTGATCCTAAGCGGCATGTCCTCCATGGAACAGGTGCAGGACAATCTGAAAACCTTCCGTGAGTTCAAGCCCTTATCCCAGGAGGAACAGCAGGTTATCCGGGATGTGGTAAACACCATGAGAGGAAGGGTCCAAAACGGATGCACAGGCTGTAGATACTGTATGCCCTGCCCGGCAGGAGTGGATATTCCAGGGTGCTTTGGGGTGTGGAACAACTACCATATCTACCAGAATTATAACCTGGTAAAACAGGACTGGGAGAAGAATATCGGGGAGAGCCATCAGGCGAAAAACTGTGTCAAATGCGGAAAATGCGAGGCCGCCTGTCCGCAGAAGCTGTCTATTCGGGAGGACTTAGAGAGGGCGCAGGCGGATCTGGATAAAAGGGAGATGGCTTTTTAGGTTTTTAGGAACGATTTTTTGTGCGAGATGGCAGAATTGGTGTATTGTTGAGTGAGCAAATGGGCGAGGATTGTCGTGGGGCCAGTCAGAGAAGGAGAGATGTCCCGTCCGGGTTCAGATATGCCAAACATTCCGATGAGCCCGAACGGCACACAGCCTCCCTTCCCTCCCTGGCTTCACGACTACCCTCGCCTTTTTGCTCATCCAATTAAACACCTAATATAACGAAACCAAAGTCCCGCTTTATCCAGTTCACCCCTTCTCCCCATGAGGCAGCCTTCCGCGGAAGAACCGCTTTTTTAATTCTGACCAGCTAAACGGGATCAGAGGGTAGATATAGCTTTTTCCGGCGATAGTCTTATTAAACACAACCGCGCACACGGACAGGATCACCCCTGCGGCAAATCCCCAATAATTAAACAGAGCTGTAAGGATCAGCATGAGCATGCGCATAAATTTCAGCGCGTAACCCAGTTCAAAGCTGGCCTGAGAGTAGTTGGCCACTGTGACGAAAGCCATGTAGAGCATGGTCTCGCTGTTAAACCAGCCAGACTTGACCGAATACTCGCCCAGGACGATACCGGCGATAACGCTTAAGGGGGTGGTCAGCATGCTGGGCGTATTGATGGCTGCCAGCCGCAGGCCGTCAATGGCAAATTCCAGGATCATAAGCTGAAAAAACAGAGGGACAAACGGCTCTTCCGACAGCTTGATAAATTCCAGCCATGGCGGCAGAATATCCGGGTTTTGCATGAGGAGCAGCCAGGTGGGAGTGAGAAACAAGGTCAGCAAAGAGATAACCATGCGGGACAGCCTTAGGTAGGTTCCCGTCACCGGAGGGAAATAGTAGTCGTCAGCCTCCTCGATGATGTCAAACACAGAGGAGGGCAGGATCATGGCGGCAGGGGAGTTGTCCACCAGGATGATGATGTTGCCCTCCAGGATGGAGGCTGCCGCCGTGTCGGGCCGTTCCGAGAACTTGAACTTGGGAAAAGGGTTGTACCACTTGCTGGGATAGAGACATTCGGCAAGGCTTTCCTGGTTCATGGTCAGGGCGTCCACATGGACGTTTTGGATCCGGTCTTTGATCATGGACAGCATCTGCTCATCCACCCGGCCTTTCATGTAACACACCGCGATGTCCGTGTGGGAGCTTTCCCCTGCGCTTAAGATCTCCATGGTAAGCTTCGGATCCCGGATGCGGCGGCGGATCAGGGCGGTGTTGAAAATAAGAGTCTCCACAAACCCGTCCCTGGAGCCCCGCATGACCTTGTCTTTTTCCGGCTCCGACACGCCTCTGGCCGGGTAGGTGCGGCAGTCCAGAGTCAGGCAGACGTCATACCCGTCAATAAAGATACAGGTAATGCCTGTCAGCAGCTGGACCATCATGGCGTCGGAATCTTTTATGAGCCCCACCTCGCCGTAGGGAACATACTGCTTGGAGAAGCCGTGGGCATCTTCCGGCATGTCCTCCGGCTTTATAGCCTCCCAAACCTGAAATACTTTTAAGAGAACCTCGTCTTTGGTAAATCCGTCTATAAAATAAGCACAGGCCTTTCGTCCGCCGATGGTCAGGGTGCGGTAGACCACGTCAAAGTTGGACGCCACATCCAATGCCTGGTTCATGGATCTGATCGTTTCCTGTATATTTTTTGAAAAATCCATGAGATACACTCCTTCCTGTTTAGAAAACACGGTTTCGTAGGAAGTATGCCCATGACCAGGAAATTTTATGTGGAATGGGAGAAAATATTCCCTGAAAAAGGGAGGAGCCGGTCAAACCCCAAGGGGCCGACCGGCGGATTATGAAAAAAATCTTATCAAAATGTAAGCAGCTCTTTTCTTTTGATGGTTAAAGTATACCCCCCGAATATGAAGAAAATTTATCGCGGTTGTAAAAGGGTTGTGAAAGATTTGTTAACAAAATGTGAACGGTGCCGGGCGGTAACCTTTTGCAACCTTTTTACTCGTTAAAATGGTACTGGTCCAGCAGATCATTTCTCATCTTCCACAGAGGCGTGGACAGATCCACATGAGTGCGGTGAGGGTACTCCAGGCGGAGAGATTCCTCCCACAGAGTGGCCAGCTCCTGTTTACAGTATTTCTGGATGTCCATGACCTTAGGCGACTCATAGACGCATTTGCCCTTTAAGAATACCGGAACCATCAGTTCCCGCAGGGTGTAGCTGTCCGGGGCCAGGTGGGTCTTTTTCCATGTCTCAATGGGGTCAAACAGCAGCAGAGAATTTTTTGAGTCATACTCCTCCTCCACCAGGCAGATGAGATCCGCGATGATCTTCCCGGTCTCTTTGTTGTAGATGCGGCGAATGGTCTTGTTGCCCGGGTTTGTGATCTTCTCCGCGTTCTCCGAGACTTTGATCTTGGGGACAAAGGTTCCTGTGGCTTTATCCATGATGGCGGCCAGCTTGTAGACGCCGCCAAAGGAGGGACAGTCCTTGGAGGTGATAAGGTTGGTCCCTACGCCCCAGGAGTTGATGGCAGCCCCCTGAAGTTTTAAGCTGCTGATCAGGTTCTCGTCCAGGTCATTGGACGCGGAGATGACTGCATCGGGAAATCCTGCCTCGTCCAGCATTTTTTTCGCCTTCTTGGACAGATAGGCTAGGTCGCCGCTGTCTAAGCGGATGCCGTAAAAGGTCAGCGGGATCCCGGCTTCTCGCATCTCCTGAAAGACCTGAATAGCGTGGGGGACGCCGGATTTTAGGGTGTCGTAAGTGTCCACTAAAAGGATACAGGCGGTAGGGTACAGCTTGGCGTAGGTGCGGAAGGCGGTCAGCTCGTCGGGAAAGCTCATGATCCAGCTGTGGGCGTGGGTTCCCTTTACCGGCACGTCAAACATCTGGCCTGCCAGCACATTGGAGGTGCCGATACAGCCTGCGATCATGGCTGCCCTGGCCCCGTAGATCCCCGCGTCCGGCCCCTGAGCCCGGCGAAGGCCAAACTCCATAACCCCGTCACCCTGGGCCGCGTAGATAACCCTGGCCGTCTTGGTGGCAATAAGGCTCTGGTGGTTGATGATGTTTAGGAGCGCCGTCTCCACCAGCTGAGCCTCCATGATGGGAGCAATAACCTTTACCAGAGGCTCCCTGGGAAATACCACCGTACCTTCGGGAATGGCGTAGATATCCCCGGAAAAATGGAACTGTTTAAGGTAGTCCAGAAAGTCCTCCCCAAACAGGCCGGTGGAGCGAAGGTAGTCGATATCTTCCTGATCAAAATGGAGATTTTTGATGTAGTCAATGACCTGCTCTAGGCCTGCGCAGATGGAGTAGCCGTTGTTGTTTGGGTTGCTGCGATAGAACGCGTCAAAGATGACCGTCTCGTTGGCGTCCTTTTCCTTAAAATAGCCCTGCATCATGGTCAACTCGTACAGGTCTGTGAGCAGGGTGAGATTTCTCGTTTCCATAGTATCCTCCTAAAGTGGGGCGGCCGCCGGAAGTAAGCTTTCGTATGTGTTCGGTGATCCGGCTTCGCTGATTTTTAGAGAGTATACCACAGAATGGGGGAAATACAAAGGGAATGTTAATAAAATAACAATCTGTGATTCCTTGATGATGTCAAGCTGGTGGTTTCTGGAACCTGGCAAAAGCTTAAATTCGCTGGCTGGCGGCAAAATTACGGAGTGTACAACAGACTTTTTTCTTCCAGGTCTTTGAACTTAGCACATCTTTCTTCCAGATAGCTATGGTATTGTGTTACCGATATATACAGTTTCTCCGCTTTTGAACAAATTTCTTCTCTATGTTTGTCTATGTATTTGAGTTGTCCGTAGAGGAGATTTCTATAAGATTCTTCTTCCTTTGAAATATCGAATTATAATATGGCTTTTGGAGGGGCGGGAATCATATTATTAAGATTGATAGCTCCAAGTTTTCCATTTTCTATTTTTATAAAGTCCAGGGAAGTTTTCATTTTGAGATGTTTCGGTTTGGGGGAAGACAGGGGAGCAAAATAAAGAATTTGGTTTAACTCAAGAACAATTCCTATGTACGACCTGCGTTGGTTTTTATTATACTTCACGTTTACAGGGTCCGTTTTTCTGAGAAACTCTATATAGTTTTCGGAAATCTTGTACAATTTCAGCTTTTTCAGCCGACTCACCTCCTAAATGTAAAAGGGGAGACAGACAATACCGCCTCCGCCTTTGCGCTCTTTTCATTCTCCACTTATTGGCAGGAGTTCGCCGCTCTTTTTATTCTCCGCTTATTGGCGGGAGTTCACCGCTCTTTTCACTCTCCACTTATTGGCAGGAGTTCGTCGCTCTTTGGGCAGGATTTCTGCTCTTTTTTATTATATATCATTTGTCTGGATAAAGCAACCTCTAATTTTATTTATTAACATGAATGGTTTGGCAATGTTACCGTTTATGGGGGGCGGAATGCTTGGCATATCTGAACCCGGACGGGACATCTCTCCTTCTCTGACTGGCCCCACGACTCCCCTCGCCCCCATGCTCACCCCAACTTTCCAGACCTTTTTGAAAAAGAGACAGGAATATAATCGGATTCCCCCTTGACAACCCCACCCCCTCTTACTATAATAAAAGGGTATAAAATCAGAAAGACGCAGAGGAAGACAGTACCCCTGTCGCGAACATTCCAGAGAGCCGGCGGCGGTGGGAAGCCGGTATCAGTAGGGCAGAGGGGAACATCACTTCGGAGTCGCGGGCTGAAGGGCAGAGTCTGGGGAAGTCAGGAAGCATCCCCCGGCAGGACTGGTAGGCCTGGCCGGTTTTTCCGCCGTTACAGGGAACGCATATGATGGTATGCAGTAATAGGTGGTACAGCGAAGCGGTCTTCGTCCTTATTACAGGGCGGGGATTTTTTTATTTTTCGGAAGCGTTCCGGGCTCATAAAGGCCTGGGGACACTCCGCAAACCGGTTATCTGTTATGGTTCAAGCTGTATGAAAAACAGAACAATGGAGGTTATTATGGCGAGGTATGACAAGGTTTCCACAGACTTAAACTTTGTGGAGCGGGAAAAAGAGGTGGAGAAGTTCTGGAAGGATCAGGACATTTTCACGGAGAGCATCAAGAGCCGGAAAGACTGCCCCACGTACATGTTTTACGACGGCCCGCCTACGGCCAACGGAAAGCCTCACATCGGCCACGTGCTCACCAGGGTGATCAAGGATATGATCCCCAGATACCGCACCATGAAAGGAAGCATGGTGCCAAGGAAAGCCGGGTGGGACACCCACGGCCTGCCGGTGGAGCTGGAGGTGGAGAAAGCTTTAGGGCTGGACGGCAAGGAGCAGATCGAGGAGTACGGTCTGGAGCCCTTTATCGCCCACTGCAAGGAGAGCGTGTGGAAGTATAAGGGCATGTGGGAGGATTTCTCCTCCACCGTGGGATTCTGGGCGGATATGAACGACCCTTATGTCACGTATCACAACGATTACATTGAGTCCGAGTGGTGGGCTCTGAAAAAGATCTGGGAGAAAGGCCTTCTGTACAAGGGCTTTAAGATTGTACCCTACTGTCCCAGATGCGGAACCCCTCTGTCCAGCCATGAGGTTGCCCAGGGGTACAAGGACGTAAAAGAGCGGTCAGCCATTGCCCGGTTCAAGGTAAAAGGGGAGGACGCCTACATTTTGGCATGGACCACCACCCCCTGGACCCTGTCCAGCAATGTGGCCCTGTGCGTAAACCCGGAAGAAACGTATGTGAAGGTCAAGGCAGGGGACGGCTATACTTACTACATGGCCCAGGCGCTTTTGGACACGGTGTTAGGGAGTCTTAAAGATGAGGAGAAGGGGACGCCTGCCTATGAGATCTTAGAGACCTACACGGGAAAAGATCTGGAGTACAAGGAGTACGAGCCTCTCTTTGACTATGCCACAGCTGTCTGTGAAAAGCAGCATAAGAAGGCATTCTACGTGGTGTGCGACACTTATGTAACCCTCACCGACGGCACCGGCGTGGTACACATCGCCCCGGCATTCGGCGAGGACGACTCCAAGGTGGGGAGAAAGTATGACCTGCCCTTTGTCCAGCTGGTTGACGCCAAAGGCAATATGACAAAAGAGACCCCGTGGGAGGGCGTGTTCGTGAAGAAGGCGGATCCCAAGGTGTTAAAGGCATTGGAGGAGAAGAACCTTCTGTTCTTGGCCCCGTCCTTTGAGCACAGTTACCCCCACTGCTGGCGGTGCGACACCCCTCTGATCTACTATGCCCGGGAGTCCTGGTTTATCAAGATGACCGCGGTAAAGGAGGACCTGATCCGCAACAACAACACCATCAACTGGATCCCCGAAAGCATTGGCAAGGGCCGTTTCGGCGACTGGCTGGAAAATGTCCAGGACTGGGGCATCAGCAGAAACCGCTACTGGGGAACTCCTTTAAATATCTGGGAGTGTGAGTGCGGCCATCAGCACTCCATCGGCAGCATCGAAGAATTAAAGTCCATGTCAAAGAACTGCCCGGATGAGATTGAGCTGCACCGTCCGTTCATTGACAATGTAACTGTAACCTGTCCGAAGTGCGGGAAAGAGATGAAGAGGGTGCCAGAGGTTATCGACTGCTGGTTTGACTCCGGCGCCATGCCGTTTGCCCAGCACCACTACCCCTTTGAAAACCAGGATCTGTTTGAGAAGCAGTTCCCGGCAGACTTTATCTCCGAGGCTGTGGATCAGACCAGAGGGTGGTTCTACTCCCTTTTGGCCATCTCCACCCTGCTTTTTAACAAGGCGCCCTACAAGAACGTCATTGTCATGGGCCATGTCCAGGACGAGAACGGGCAGAAGATGAGCAAATCCAAGGGCAACGCGGTAGATCCCTTTGACGCCCTGGCCACCTACGGCGCGGACGCCATCCGGTGGTATTTCTACATCAACAGCGCGCCCTGGCTGCCAAAGCGGTTCCACGGCAAGGCGGTGACAGAGGGACAGAGAAAATTCATGGGAACTCTGTGGAACACCTACGCCTTTTTTGTGCTGTATGCCAATATTGACGATTTTGACCCGACGGAGTATACTTTAGATTACGGAAAGCTTCCCGTTATGGACAAGTGGCTCTTGTCCAAGTTAAACAGCCTGGTAAAAGATGTGGACAATGATCTGGCAAACTATCAGATCCCGGAGGCTGCCAAGGCCCTCCAGAGCTTTGTGGACGACATGAGCAACTGGTATGTGCGCAGGAGCCGGGAGCGGTTCTGGGCCAAGGGCATGGAGCAGGATAAGATCAACGCCTACATGACCTTGTATGAGGCATTGGTGACCGTGTGCAGGGCGGCAGCGCCTATGATCCCCTTTATGACCGAGTCTATTTACCAGAATCTGGTGCGCAAGGTGGATCAGAAGGCTCCAAAGAGCATCCATCTGTGTACCTTCCCCCAGGCGGACGAGGCCAGGATCGACAAGGAATTAGAGCAGGATATGGATGAGGTGCTGAAAGTGGTGGTCATGGGCCGGGCTGCCAGAAATAGCGGCGGCATCAAGAACCGTCAGCCCATTGGCCAGATGTTTGTCAAGGCTCCCCAGGATCTGTCCCGGTTCTATGTGGAGATCATTGAGGATGAGCTGAACGTGAAGAAGGTGACCTTTACCCAGGATGTGCGGGAGTTTACATCCTACACCTTTAAGCCCCAGCTTAAGACCGTGGGGCCAAAGTACGGGAAACAGCTGAACAATATCCGCAAAGCCCTGACAGAGGTGGACGGCAATGAGGCCATGGACACCCTGAAAGCCAAGGGATGCCTGACGTTTGACTTTGACGGGACCCAGGTGGTCTTGTCAGAGGAGGATCTGCTCATTGACGTGAGCCAGAAAGAAGGGTATGTGACCGAGGCGGACAACACGGTGACCGTTGTGCTGGACGCCAACCTGACCGAGGAGCTGATCGAGGAGGGCTTTGTCAGGGAGCTGGTGAGCAAGATTCAGACCATGAGAAAGGAAGCCGGGTTTGAGGTTGTTGACCACATCACGGTCTATGAACAGGATAACGACAGGCTTGCAGGGCTTATGAAAGCCTATGAGACCGCCATCAAGACGGATGTGCTGGCCGACGAGATCCGTATCGGCCAGATGGACGGCTATACAAAAGACTGGAATATCAACGGAGAACAGGTAAGGCTTGGCGTAAAAAAAAATAATGACCACACAAAGGAGAGTAAGCCAGTCATGAAGACAGAAGAAACGGTTAAGTCCCAGAGCGTTCAGTCCCAGAGTACGGACGGGGCGGACGCAAAGGGCAGATTTGACAAAGAGGAATTTAAGGACACCATCATCTACAACATTAAAAATATGTACCGCAAAAGGCTGGAGGACGCCACATCCCAGGAGCTGTTCCAGGCTGTGTCCTACGCGGTGAAAGATTTTATCATGGACCGCTGGATCGCCACACAGAAGGAGATGGACAAGGAGGACGCCAAGACGGTTTACTATCTGTCCATGGAGTTCCTCATGGGCCGGGCCCTTGGCAACAATATCATCAACCTGTGCGCGGACAAGGAGGTGCGTGAGGTTCTGGAGGAGATGGGCCTGGATCTGAACCTTTTAGAGGATCAGGAGCCGGATCCGGCCCTTGGCAACGGCGGCCTGGGCCGTCTGGCAGCCTGTTTTCTGGACTCTCTGGCAACTCTGGGGTATCCGGCTTACGGCTGCGGCATCCGCTACCATTACGGCATGTTCAAGCAGAAGATCGAGGACGGGTATCAGATCGAGGTTCCGGACGAGTGGTTAAAGGACGGCAACCCCTTTGAGATCCGCCGGTCCGAGTATGCCACCGAGGTGAAATTCGGCGGCCGGGTGCGGGTCAACTGGGAGGGCGGCAAGGAGGAGTATATCCAGGAGGATTACCAGTCCGTTATGGCCATTCCCTACGATATGCCTATTGTGGGATACGGCAACAAGGTGGTGAACACCTTAAGGATCTGGGATGCCAAGCCTATTAACACCTTCAGCCTGGACAGTTTTGACAAGGGCGATTACCAGAAGGCAGTGGAGCAGGAGAACCTGGCCAAGAACATCTGCGAGGTGCTCTACCCAAATGACAACCACTATGCGGGCAAGGAGCTGCGGCTGAAACAGCAGTATTTCTTCATTTCCGCCAGCGTGCAGCGGGCTATTAAGAAGTACAAGAGAAACCACGACGATATCCGCAAGTTCTACGAGAAGAACGTGTTCCAGTTAAATGACACCCATCCCACGGTTGCGGTTCCGGAGCTGATGAGGATCCTCATCGACGAGGAGGGGCTGACCTGGGAGGAGGCCTGGGATGTGACCACCAAGACCTGCGCCTACACCAACCACACCATCATGGCCGAGGCTCTGGAGAAGTGGCCCATTGACTTATTCTCCAAGCTTCTCCCCCGCGTGTACCAGATCGTGGAGGAGATCAACCGCCGCTTTGAGATCGAGATCCGCCGCCAGTACCCCGGCGATGAGAAGATGGTGGAGAAGATGGCCATCCTCTATGACGGGAAAGTGCGCATGGCTTACCTGGCCATTGCCGGAAGCTTCTCTGTCAACGGCGTGGCAAGGCTCCACACCGAGATCCTGAAGAACCAGGAGCTGAAGGCGTTTTATCAGATGATGCCAAAGAAGTTTAACAACAAGACCAACGGTATCACCCAGAGGCGTTTCCTCCGCCACGGCAATCCCCTTTTGGCTGACTGGGTGACGGAAAAGCTTGGCAGCGATGCATGGATCACCGACCTTTCCCAGATCGCGGGCCTGAAAAAATATGTGGACGACGAGCAGGCACAGAAGGAATTTATGGAGATCAAGTACAAGAACAAGCTGCGCCTGGCTGACTATATTAAGGAGCATAACGGCATTGAGGTTGACCCCACGTCCATGTTTGACGTGCAGGTAAAGAGGCTTCATGAGTATAAGAGGCAGCTTTTGAACATCCTCCATGTGATGCATCTCTACAACCAGTTAAAGGAGAACCCAAATCTGGATATGGTTCCCAGAACCTTTATCTTCGGGGCGAAGGCAGCCGCAGGCTACCGCCGGGCAAAGCTTACCATCAAGCTGATCAACGCCGTGGCGGATAAGGTAAACCATGACGAGGAGATCCAGGGCAAGCTGAAAGTGGTGTTTATCGAGGATTACCGGGTGAGCAACGCGGAGATCATCTTCGCCGCCGCGGATGTCAGCGAGCAGATCTCCACAGCCAGCAAGGAGGCCTCCGGAACGGGCAATATGAAGTTTATGCTCAACGGAGCCCTGACTCTTGGAACCATGGATGGCGCCAACGTGGAGATCGTGGAGGAGGTAGGGGAGGAGAACGCCTTTATCTTCGGACTTTCCGCGGACGAGGTTATTGCCTATGAGAAGAACGGCGGGTATTACCCTGTGGAGATCTTCAACAGCAATGAAAATGTGCGCAAGGTTTTAAACCAGCTGATCAACGGATTTTATTCTCCGGAGAATCCGGGCCTGTTCAGGGAGATCTACGATTCTCTGCTGAACGGAAGCGGCAATGACAAGGCGGATATGTACTTTATCCTGAAAGACTGCGAGTCTTACGCCCAGGCCCAGAAGAAGGTGGACACGGCTTACCGGGATAAGAAGTGGTGGGCAAAGGCAGCTATGCTCAATGTGGCCTGCTCCGGCAAGTTCAGCTCTGACCGGACCATCCAGGAGTATGTGGATGAGCTGTGGCATCTGGACAAGATTACTGTGGAAGTGTAAATCATTAATAATGGGATTCCCCTCTTCATAGAATAGGATGAAGAGGGGGATTTTTTATGCGTAGATTTTGGTGGTTCTGTGCAGTGGCAGTGCTGTTTCCCTATGTGTTTACCCTTGTGGCAAGCGGAGGGGTCCATGGGATGAGCGGAGGGACAAGGGGTGGAAGCTTTGGGGAAGAGGCCTGGGAGAGCGGCAGGCGGGTGTATCTGGAGGGCCGGGGGTTTGTGGACGGGGAGGAGTACCTGGTGGGCGTGGTGGCCAGACAGATGCCGGCGGACTATGAACCGGAGGCGCTGAAGGCTCAGGCCATTGTGGCCAGGACCTTTCTGTACAGGCAGATGGGGGATGAGAGGGAGATCCGGGAGAGCGACCTGAATCTGGAGGGCATGGGGGAGGAGCAGATGGAGAAGATGTGGGGCAGCCCCAGATTCCTGGAGTATTATGAGAAGGTGAGAGGGGCTGTGGAGGGGACAAAGGGTCAGGTGATGGTGTGGGAGGGACAGTGTGTGGAGCCCATGTTTCACCGGGCCAGCGCCGGGCGTACCCGGGACGGGGACGAGGGACATCCCTACCTGGCAGGCGCGGACTCCGGAGAGGACGTGGAGATGGACGGGTATCTGACAATGACGGTGTGGACCGCGGAGGAATTTCTGGAGCTGGTGAAAGGGATGCCCCAGGGGGATAACGTGAGAAAAGAGCAGATCCCGGACTCGATCCAGGTCATCGAAAGGGACGGGGCCGGGTATGTGACCCAGATCCAGATCGGCAGCCACAGCTTTGACGGGGAGGCGGTGAGGGAGGCTCTGGGACTGCCCTCGGCGGCCTACACCCTGGAAGGCTATGAGGAGGGCGTGCGGGCGGTGTGCCGGGGACGGGGCCATGGGTACGGGCTCAGCCAGTACGGCGCTCACGTGAAGGCTACGGGGGGAATGAAGGCGGAGGAGATCCTGTCATATTATTATAAAAATATTGAGATTATTTCTCCCGAACCGTGAATAACTTCGGCGCCATTGGTAAGAATAGTACCGAGGTGATAAACGGTGAAAGAGAAGTTCAATCAAATGTTCAAGGACAAACTATTCCTTGTCATGCTGGTGTTGGGCCTGCTGACTATTGTTGCCGCGGCAGGCGTGGTTACCATTCAAAGAGGAAATACCCCCGGGGAGGAAAATCCCTACATGGAGCAGAATCAGGGGGCAATGATCGCGCAGGAGAACCAGGCTGTAGAGCCGACCCAGGTTGCCGGATCTGCGGATGCTTTAAGGGAGCAGACACAGAGCCATGAAAACAACAGGGCCCAGGAACCGACTCAGGTTGCCAAAGCTTCTGACAACACACAAAAGAGCGACACGACCAAAAAGACAGAGCCCCAGGCAGCGCCGGTGGACTCAGGCGTGGAGAACGCAGTTCCTCTGGTGCTGGATTTTTCCGATGTGAGCCGTATGGCCTGGCCTGTGATGGGCAATGTGCTTTTGGACTACAGCATGGACACCACCATCTATTTCCCGACCCTGGACCAGTATCAGGTGAATCCCGGGGTGGTGATCCAGGCAGAGGTGAGCCAGCCGGTGGTGGCTCCGGCCAACGCCAAGGTGGTGGCGGTCAGCGCCAATGAGGAGCTGGGCAATTTCCTGGTTCTGGACCTGGGCAATGATTATCTGGCAACCTGCGGCCAGCTTAAAGAGATCCAGGTAGTGGAAAATGAGTACCTGGAAGCAGGACAGGTTATGGGGTATGTGGCCGAGCCCACCAAGTATTATTCCGTGGAGGGAAGTAATGTATACTTCCAGCTGGAGCATGAGGGGAGCAAGGTTGACCCGTTGGACTATTTTGAGTAGGAAAGAAAAAGCCGGGCAGAGTGCCCGGTTTTTTGAAGTGTATAATTGAGTGAGCATGGGGCGAGGGGAGTCGTGAGGCCAGTCAGAGAAGGGAAGGATGGTCCTGTCCGGGTTCAGATATGCCAAGCATTC
>CAJUFP010000053.1 GCA_910585645.1 uncultured Hungatella sp.
CGGAATGTTTGGCATATCTGAACCCGGACGGGACATCTCTCCTTCTCTGCCTGGCATCACGACTCCCCCCGCCCCTTGCTCACTCAACAATACACAAATTTCATCTCCCCCATGAATCGCAACTAATTTTCCCACCTGGAAAAACCGCAAAAAAGCGCAAAAAAATACTGCCGATATCCAGCCAAAGCTATCAATCTGCAGTATAAAGAACTCTAAAGAAATATTTCACTGTACGCTGACTGTTCGGAGTTCGAAACAGTCCCCCCGGTGCCTGGATTTGGAGTATTCAAAGATTCGGCCGTCTCCTAAGTAAGCCACCTGTTCCACTTCCAGAATGGGGATCGGGGAGTCGCCGATATCCAGCCAGACTCTCTCTCTGTCTGTAGGCATGGAGGCGCGGGCTATGCGGTGGCCGCTCTGTATCTTCAGTTTCAGGGTATTTTCGATATAAGAATAAATAGAACCTTTTACCACCTCTTCGGTAACGCCTGTGATAATGTCCGTGGGCATGTAGGTATACTCGGTCACATAAGGTTTGCCGTCCACTTTTCTGGTGCGGCAGACATAGCACACAAAGGCACCCTCCGGGATCTGGAGCAGATCAGCGATCCTGGCCGAGGCTTTCAGCGGCTGAAATTCGTGGATCACAGAGGTGATCTCATGTCCCTGCTTGTCCTTGGCAAAACCGCCGAACTGCTGGGATCTGGCAAAACCTTCCTGGTTAAGGGATCCCCCTGAGATGGCTTTGACAAAAGTGCCGGACCCCCGCCGTTTGGTGATGAGGCCATTGTGTACCAGATGCTCCATGGCTTCCCGGATGGTGATGCGGCTGGCGTCGTACTGTTTGCACAGTTCAAGCTCCTGGGGGAGTTTTTCGTCGGGCTTATAAAAGCCGGAGAGGATTTTGGACTGGATGTCCTGGGCAATGATTTCATATTTGTACATTATCGTGTTCGCTCCCGAAAGATTTTGGCGGGGAAAGTTCCAAGAAGCATTCTATCACATTCAAAAAAAAATCTCAACCAAAAGCCGTTTCCGGCTTTCAAACTTTTTCCACGTAACTTTTTCCACGCCTTCCCTTTTCTCCTTGCGGATAGTCTCAAAACGTAGTAATATGTTTATATCCAGGACCAAATAAACAGATATTTTCGGAGAATTCCACAAAGTCCTCCGTCATATTAAATATTTAACAGAAAACAAGGAGGATTTCATGAGATATTATATTGCAGATCTCCACTTTTTTCACCAAGCCATGAACACCCACATGGACAAGAGAGGCTTTGAAGATATGGCGCAGATGAATGCGTACATGATCCAGCGATGGAACCAAAAAGTCCGCAAAAAAGATGAGGTGGTCATTCTCGGCGACCTGTCCTGGGGCAGCGTTCAGGATACCAACGCCCTTCTGGGGCAGCTCCAGGGAAAACTGTACCTGATCCAGGGCAACCACGACCGGTTTCTGAAACATAAGGAAGCCAACACATCCAGGTTCGTGTGGGTAAAGCCCTATGCGGAGCTGTCGGACAACAGCCGGAAAGTAGTGCTGTGCCACTACCCTATCATGTGCTATAACGGTCAGTACCGTTTAACCGCAAAGGGTATTCCCAAAACCTATATGCTCTACGGCCATGTCCACGACACCAGGGACCAGCGGCTCATAGAGCAATTCCAGCAAATCACCCGGCAGACCGTTATAACCGACGTCCTTGGCAATGAGCGGTACATCCCCTGCAATATGCTCAACTGCTTCTGCATGTACTCTGACTACGAGCCGTGGAGTTTAGACGAGTGGATCCAATACCACGAGGGAAAAAACCGGACAGAGGCCGGTCCGCTATAGCTGCGGCCCTTCCTCTCCTCCATCCTGCAAAACCTTCACATTTACCCCATTGACCTCCACGTGTTCATTGATGGCAATGACCAGGCACTGACGGCCCCCAATAAACTTAGTCTCCACCAGATCCGCAGCCTCCGGCTTCACCTGCACCACCACATCCGCCGTCTCGATGTGAAATCCCCTTGCATTGGCGATATTGGACGCCAAAAACGACGTAGCCTCCCCCGCCCGCTCATCATAGCGCTGGTCAAACTCTTCCAGTTTCTCATCCGGCACGCCGCTGTCCTCCAGAAGGCGGCGTACTTCCTGCTTTCCCAGCTCCAAAGGCTCCGGTTCATCCTTAAATTCCTCCATCCTGGTGTTGAGGGTCTCATGGATATTTTTTATCACATCATAGTCGCAGTCCTCCCCCAGGGTGTCGGCAAGCAGAGCGTTAAACGTCTCCTTCTGGGTATCCGCCGCAAGGGGGATCCTGCTGCACCCAAACATCTTCTGAATAAAATCCTCCTGAAGCTCGGCGGCGTTCTTTGTGTAGTACAGCATACTGTGAATATCCGTGTAGCGCTCATTAAAACAGGGAAATAAAAATCCCTTTACAGGCTGATCCACAATCCAGTCCTGGGTTCTGTTCTCAATACAATTCTTCTCAATATTGTATCCCAGTCCTGGCTTTGACAAGTGGACCGGACAGATGCTGCAGAGAATATAATTGTACACGCTGTCCGAAGCGTCGTACATCTCCATGCCGTCCAGCGCCTTGCCGGGGACATCGTAGGACACATGGATCAGGATAATATAATAATTTTCCCCGTACTCAAAGTTCTCAATAATCTTGTCGTAAAACTGGTGTATCAGCTCGTCATCCTTTAGCTGGCTGTCCCGCAGCTTTAAGAGGAACTCCTGAGCCCCGCCCTCCTTCTCCTCCTCCAGAGGAAAATCCAGATTCAGAAGGTTGCGCCCCAAAGTCCCGGACAGGGTCTTTTTAAAAATGGTAAAATACTTAAACGCGTCGTCCTCCGGCAGGGAGAGAAACGCCTCTTTCAGCTCTGTCTTAATATTCTTCTCAGCGTCTATGTAGCAGCCGCATATGCGTGAGATGGTACACCGCTCCGGCGTGTACTGTTTGCGGATCTCCGAAACTTCCTTTTTATTCATACCAATACTGCCTCCTTCTCATAAGGTCTTTCTGCGCTGCCTAAAATACAGCATAAAAAACAAAAAAGCCCCGAAAACTCAAGGCTTTTTAAGTGCCGCAGGCCGGAATCGAACCGGCACGGGAGATTAGTCCCGCAGGATTTTAAGTCCTGTGCGTCTGCCAGTTCCGCCACTGCGGCATATCCCTCATCATCTGATGGAAAATGGATGGAGATGGATTCGAACCATCGAAGCGTATCGCAACAGATTTACAGTCTGCCCCCTTTGGCCACTCGGGAACCCATCCATATGACTCTGACAAGCGATAATTATCTTATCACAGCCAAGTCAAAAAATCAAGGTTTTTTGTTGGAAATCAGCAAAATTCCGCTGTAGGACCCCATAGTTAAAGTTACCATCCCGTCCTCAACCTTGTGTGTCACAAAAGCTCCGTCATATCCGTCCTGACTGGTAGCCACAACCTGGGTCAGGGTATCTTCATCCGTGATCCCAAGTTCCCACACAGGCAGCGTTATCTCCCGCTGTTCCTCCCGGTTATTGACTGCCACCACGCAGCGGTTGTCCCCCAGAAATCTCCCGTAACTGATAAACTGGTGATCCGCCCCCAGCTGTTTTAGGGAACCTCTCCTAAGAGCCGGACATCTCTTGTGAAGCCCGATCATATATCTGTGGAATTCGATGAGCCCCAGATCCTCTTTCCCCCAGGGATAGGTCCTGCGGTTATCCGGGTCCGTCCACCCGCACACGCCTGCCTCGTCGCCGTAGTACACCGTAGGCGCTCCCGGCCATGTCATCTGGATCAGCACTGCCTCCCGAAAGATCCCCTTGTTGATCTCAGCGCCAGCCGCCTCTGATCCCGCCGTTCCGATACGCCCCACGTGCCGGTTAGTCCTGGTAAGGAACCGGCTGTGGTCATGGTTGGACAGTTCGTTCATGGCGATCTGCACGGACTGAGTCTGCATCTTGCTCATATGGTAGAACATGGAAAGGAAAAATGCCTCCCCGTTGCCGTACATAGTCTCATTATACTCGTCGCTGTGCTTTTCCATGCCTGTAAGGAACCATGTAACCGGCTCCATAAACGCGTCGTAGTTCATCACCGTATCCCACTGGTCGCCCTGAAGCCAGCTTCCAGGATCCCCGTAGTGTTCCGCCAGAACCACCGCGTCCGGGTTAGCCTCCTTCACCGCCCTGCGGAAATCCTTCCAGAACTTATGATTATACTCGCTGGTGCGGCCCAGATCCGCCGCCACATCCAGACGCCAGCCGTCCACGCTGTAAGGCGGAGAAACCCACTTTCTGGCAATGTCCATAACATACTCATACAGTTTTTCCGAGTCCTCATAATTCAGCTTTGGAAGCGTATCATGGCCCCACCATCCGTCATAGTGGATATTGTTGGGCCAGGCATCTTCTTTATGGAACTTGAAAAAAGAGCGGTACGGACTCTCCCCCGATACAAAAGCCCCCGGCTCATAGCCGCTGCCGCTGTTCTGGTAGATCTGTTCCCTGTCCAGCCATTTGTTAAAGGAACCGCAGTGGTTGAACACGCCGTCCATAATGACCCGCATGCCTCTGCGGTGGACCTCCTCCACAAACTTGGCGAAAAACTCATTGCTGGCCTTAAGATTCTCCGGGTCGGCAGAGCGGATCCTGTATCTGGAAGCGTTCTCATTGTTTGCGGCGTCCGGCTCCAGCGCTTCCCCGCCGTCTTTCACGATGCAGCCGTAGTGGGGATCAATATGATCATAATCTTGGGTATCGTACTTGTGATTCGAAGGAGAGACAAACAGAGGATTAAAATAGATGACCTCCACCCCCAGCCCCTGAAGATAATCCAGCTTGTTCCACACTCCCTGCAGATCTCCGCCATAAAAACATCCCACGTCCATGGTGGACGGGTTCTGGCCCCAATCCTTCACCTGACGCACCGGTCTCCCGATATATACATACTCGCAATCCTGGACGTCATTAGAAGTATCCCCATTGCAGAAGCGATCCACAAAGATCTGGTACATGACTGCTCCCTTGACCCACTCCGGCGTGTGAAACCCGGGTGTTATGCAGTAATCAAAGCACTCCTGGGCCTCCTGGCATACCCCCAGCCGGTTATAGTAACAGGTCTCCTGGCCTTTCTCTACCCGAAAACGGTATCTGACCGGAGTGTCCGGCACTTCTTTTTTATATTCATAGTAGTCAAACATCTGGTCCGACTCTGTCTTTATAAGCGCTTCCTCCTGCGCCATCCCTTCTTCCTGATAATATACATGATCTATGTTATCCCTGCCAGTCCTGAACCGCAAAGTAACAACCTGTCCTGCATCCGGCTGCGCGGGGATTCGAAATTCTTCATTCTCATCCGCAAACAGGGCCTGTCTGTTGATCGTCTCCTGGTTTTCAAACTTCATATAAGCGTTTCCTTCCTAATTTGAAAAATCCCTGCCTTCTTATTCTAAATGATTCCCACAAATAATACAACCTAAAATTCTGCCAAATAATTCTTTTTTCTCTTGGGGTTTTTGCAAAGTAAAAGAGCCAGCGGGGTAGCTGGCTCTTTTAGGAGAAGGTATTTCGTTTCTTATGGGGTGTAGCAAAAACTATATAATGTATTGGGGGGTTACGTCTATTATAATACCACGCAGTCTCTAATATTCCAAGAACCAGCTTGCACAAACTTACCAAAAATCACCCTCTGTTTTTGTACATATTGACATATTTTAGAACATTAGTTCGAATTCCTCCTGCCCAACCTTCTCTTTTTCCAGAAGAACCTCTGTACACTTGTGAAGGACATACTCGTGCTCATGGATCATGGCCTTGGCCTTGGCATAGCACTGGTCAATGATCCGTTTCACCTCGCTGTCTATGGCCGCGGCCACATCCTCACCATAGTTTTTGGCATGACCGATCTCCCGGCCGATAAACACTTCGTCGCCTTCCGTCTCATAGTTGATCATGCCCACCTTTTCCGACATGCCGTATTTCACCACCATGGACCTGGCAAGGGCCGTGGCCTGCTTGATATCCTGGGAAGCGCCTGTGGTAATGTCGTCCAGAATCAGCTCCTCGGCGATACGTCCGCCAAGGGATACCATAATGGTCTGGAGCATCTTTCCCTTTGTGTTAAACATCTCGTCTTTCTCCGGAAGGGGCATAGTATATCCCGCCGCGCCGGTACCTGTAGGGATGATGGATATGGTGTGTACCGGCCCTACCTCGGGAAGCAGATGAAACAAAATGGCGTGGCCCGCCTCGTGATAAGCCGTGATCCGTTTCTCCTTGTCGGAGATCACCCGGCTCCGCTTCTCGGTCCCGATGCCCACCCGGATAAAGGAGCGGTCAATGTCGTTTTGGCGCACAAAATTCCGGCCTTCTTTTGCCGCAAGGATGGCAGATTCGTTGAGAAGACTTTCCAGATCAGCCCCTGTAAATCCGGCGGTGGTCCTGGCCACCCGCTCCAGATCCACGTCATCCCCCAGAGGTTTATCCTGGGCGTGAACTTTCAAGATCTCCTCCCGCCCCCGGACGTCAGGCCGTCCCACGGTGATCTTTCTGTCAAAACGGCCCGGACGCAAAATAGCGGGGTCCAGAATATCCACCCGGTTGGTGGCTGCCAGGACGATGATCCCCTCATTAATACCAAATCCGTCCATCTCCACAAGAAGCTGGTTCAGGGTCTGCTCTCTCTCATCGTGGCCGCCGCCAAGGCCGGTTCCACGCTGTCTTGCCACAGCGTCAATCTCATCGATAAACACAATACAGGGAGCGTTCTTTTTCGCCTCTTCAAACAGGTCCCGGACTCTGGATGCTCCCACGCCCACAAACATCTCCACAAAGTCAGAACCGGAGATGCTAAAGAAGGGAACTCCAGATTCCCCTGCCACCGCCTTGGCCAAAAGGGTCTTGCCGGTTCCCGGAGGTCCCACCAGAAGAATGCCTTTGGGGATCCTGGCTCCCACATTGGTGTACTTCTGAGGATTTTTGAGAAAATCCACCAGCTCCTCCAGATCCTCTTTCTCCTCCCGCAGGCCCGCCACCTTCTTAAAATTATACTTGCTGGCGTCCCGGCTGAGTTTTGCCCGGCTCTTGCCAAAATTCATCATCCTGGCATTGGCCCCTCCTCCGGCGGTCCTGGCGTTCATCATCATGAACACCACCACCAGAACCACGCCTGACAAAAGGACAGGAACGATGATGGACATCAGATAGCTTTCCTGGGGAACATTGCCCATGACACAGGGAATCCCCTGATCCATGAGAAACTTCTGCTCCTCCTTCACGTCAGCTACATAGACCACCCACTGCCTGCCGTCCTTCATATTCAGGCCCAGTTCCCCTGTGGGAGTCTCCTTGTTGGGACGGATCACTGCCGACACAACCTGCCTTTCCTCCACCGCATGAATGTAATCCTGCTGCGTCGGCGTCTCCTCCCCCATGTTTCCCGTAATGCGGAACACCAGGACCATGACGATCATCATGGCCAGCAATAGTCCCATTCCGCTTATAGATTGTCGCTGTCTCAACTAACTGCCTCCTTACTGTTTAACTGTTCTGTTCCACAACTCCGATATATGGAAGGTTTCTGTACCTTTGGTCATAGTCCAGGCCATATCCCACAACAAATTCATCCGGAATAGTAAAACATGTGTAATCCACCTTCACCTGCTTTTTCACTCTTCTCTCAGGCTTGTCGAGGAGAGTACACAGGCGGATGTCCTTTGGACCTCTCTTTTCCAGAATCTCCAGCAGGTAGGACAATGTTCTGCCGGAGTCAATGATGTCCTCCACAATGACCACATGCTTGCCTTCCAAAGGCTCGTCAAGGTCCTTGATGATCTTTACCACACCGCTGGACTTTGTACCCGCCCCGTAACTGGAAACGGACATAAAATCCAGCGACACGGGAACCGTAAGCCTTTTGGCCAGCTCGCAGGTAAAGAAAACGCCGCCTTTCAGGATACAGATGAGATGCACCTGCCGCCCCTCATAATCCCTGCTGATCTGCGATGCCACTTCACTGATCTTCTTGTTCACATCCTCCTCCGAAATCAGGACACGAATCTTTTCCTCCATGTTCTTCTCCTCCATCTGTTTTCACTTGTAAGATTTGTCGCGTTTCATCTGTTATTTTGTAAAATTCACTGATTCGGCAGCCTATGATCCACAACACATGATGCCCCTCTGTAAGGAGCAGCATCTCATCTCTCCTGGACCTGGGGATCTTCTCATCGATCATAAATGCTTTTACGGTCTTTTTCTTACCGTCCTTCAGAGTAAAATAGTCGCCGGTCTGCCTGGTCCTCACAGATAACGTACCTTTTATTTTATCATAATCAAACCATTTCGTATACTTCTTTTCCGGAATTTTCTGGTGTTTTTCTCTCAAAATGGAGGCCGGAAAGCATTCCACGGAAAAAGCGGGATGGTTTAAAAGCATCCCCTCCTCTGTTTTCCCGGCCCTCTCCCCCGCTTCCAGCCACACCATATCATACTCCCGATACGCCCGGACGCCGCAGGGGAGGAAAAATGTTTTGCCTGTCTGTTTTTTCGTCAAGTCAAGCACCTGCTCCACATGGACGGATAAAAGGTCCCTGCGGGACCCGCTCAGTCTGCCTGTGATCTCCATGACCACATATGCCTGCATAATGTCCGGAAGCTTAGCCACAGCCTGGGATGGCAGACCAATACGCCGGTATCTTCCCTCCTCCCCAGTCTCTTCCCTCCCGTATGCTCTTAATACTTTTGCGGCTTCCCTCTCAAAATAGGCCTGGGCCTGACGCATCCTCTCCCCTGCTGTCACAATATGCGCCACAGCCTGGGCATTTACCTCCTGACAGACCATGGGAATCACCTTATGGCGCAGCTTATTTCTGGTGTAGTCCGTGGAATCATTGGTGGAATCGTGACGCCAGCCAATGCCCTGGTCTTTAAGATACGCCTCGATGTCCCCTCGTCCCACACACAAAAGAGGCCGGATTACCTTGTCCCGTACCGGAGCCATACCACCCAGTCCTTTCAGCCCGCTTCCCCGAAACAGGTGGTGAAGGATCGTCTCAGCCTGATCCTCCTGGTGGTGGGCCACCGCGATCCTGGCTCCATGAAGGACCCCCGCGGCCTCATAAAACGCCTCGTATCGAAGCTCCCTTCCGGCCTCCTCCACGCTCATCCCCCGCTCCCGGGCATACGCGGCCGCGTCCCGGTACACCACAAGACAGGGAACCTTCCACTGTTCTGAAAGTTCCCTGACAAACCGCGCGTCCCTGTCCGCCTCGGCCCCCCGTAGCCCGTGATGGACGTGGACCGCTTGTATCTCCAGCCCAAACTTCTCTCTCAGGGACACCAGAACATGGAGAAGACAGACCGAATCCGCTCCTCCTGACACTGCCGCTATCACCCGGCTCCCCTGCTCCAGCATTTGATACTGCCGGATATATGCCTCTACTTTTTTCTGCATGTCGCTCACCTGCTTCTTTTGTTTAAAACCCCGTTATCCCTCCAGCGTGTTCCTCTTCCACACTCTGGCTGTCAGCACTGTCATGTCATCCCGATTTTCCTCTGAAAAAGACGCGGCAAAATCCAGGATCTGCTCCGCCAGCTCCTGGGGATCTCTGCCCCAAACGTCCTCCAGATACTCTTTCATCACCTGTTCCTTGTCCTCCCCCGGCAGCGCCTCAATCACTCCGTCGCTGACCATGACCACCTGGCTGTTTTCCCACAATTTCCTGGACAGCAGCACCGGTTCCACCTGTTCCAGCACTCCCGCGGGAGCCTGCGCTGCCTCAAGAAGCTCCACTCCGTTTTCATCCAGCACATAGGTAGCCACTGCCCCCAGCTTCATCACCTCCAAAATCCCTGTATACAGATCAATACAGCACAGATCCACGGTTGCGGGATGCTGCTCCTCACCTACCAGAAGCAGCACTGTGTTCACCAGCTTTAAGGCGGCTCTGGCTGTGTACCCTGCCTCCAGAAGCTGCTCTGCCAGTTCTATGACTCTCTGACTTTCCCTGGCCGCCTGCTCTCCGCTTCCCATACCGTCCGACAAGCTCATGATAACCTGCCCCGGAGTGTTCTGGGAAAATGTATAATTGTCCCCTGACACCGTCTCCCCGCTCTTTGCCGCCCTGGCCACGCCCCACGTGACCCGGTAGGAGCCCTCCTCGATAAACCGCACTGTGGCGAACTGGCGGTTTATGACAGACCTTCCGTCCCTTGCCGGGATCCATCCCCGGCCGCCTGCGGCCTGTCCCAAAAATTCCCCGGCGTCCTTGGCCATAACACACCTTCCGTTGTTGGTCCGCACCGTAATATATGCCTCCCTGTGCTTATTATCATATTCCAGCATCAGCATATGGTCAATAACCATATGGCGCCGCAAAAAGCCCCGCCTGACAGCCAGCTCCGCCTGCTCCGTCACATCCACGGCCTGTTCCATCTGTCTGGAAAACTCCTCCAGGATCACAGCCAGCTCCCGAAACTGGCTGATCACCGCGTCCCGGCTCTCCAAAAACCGGTTTTTCCAGGTCAGGTTCATGGTGGCCCGCCCCAGATTGCGGTTTAAATGTCCTACATAGTCCTCCTGCCGCCCGCACTTTTCCCGAAAAAGCCTGGGCATATCTTCAGACCCTACGTTCCCCTTCTGCTCAAACGCTCTCAGCAGATAATACAAGTAGTAACTGTCTTCCTTTTCACTGTCCGAGTACAGATTGCACTTGCTGCAATCCCCGCACACCATGGCTCCAGCCATCTGGAGCGCCGCAAGGCCGTCCTCCCTGCTTAGGCCTCCCACACTCTTCTCCCTGTCAAAAGCTCTTGCCAGCCCTTCCAGGGAATTGGCCATATCACTTAACCTTCTGGCCGTATATACATGGATACCCGCCATATCTTTACGGACCTTTTTCCGATAAAACACAAAAATCCCTCCTGACTTTACATACAGGCCTTCTGCCGCAATGCAGGAAACCCCCGTATGAATTATACACAGTCAAAAGGGAAATATTTGTCAAATCGAGACTGCCTGTCCAAAAAAATGTTCGACAGCTTCCGGCAAAACCCGCCAGTCCACAGATCGGCTGATCTTCTTCTGATTCACTGTATGGGTTTGAGAAGGATCTCGTCCGGATTCACCAGACCCAGCTTTTCCTTGGCCACCTTCTCGATATATTCCTTCGTCTGAACGTAGATTCTCTGTTCTTCCAGCTCCTCGGCCCGCTTGCTCTCCTCCTCCAGCTGGCGGGTCAGCTCCTCCTCCTTTATCTGATAGGCCAGGTCTTTCTCCCGCAGAGTCTCCCCCCGGATATGCATCACCACGGCCATACTCATCACCACAAAGGTAATGCCCACCATGGCCATGCGGTTGCCCAGCCGCTCCTTTCTCTTTCGTACCGATCTCGATCTTCCTGTCTCTCTCATCTCTTCTCCCGCTTCAATCGGTTCTTTCGCTTTCTCATTTTCATTTTAATCCATTCCACTGCCTTTTGCAAGCGTTTTAATATCTTCCTGCTTACGGCGTACTCATAAACAACCATTCCCAGGATAACCCCTCCGATGCAAAACCCCCTTAAATTGCCGTCATTCTGCTGGTATAACAGGGAAAATGTCATAACCGCGCAGTAGATCCCGCAGATCAGGTCTTCCGCTCCCACTACCCACGTTTTATGGGGGCACACGATCCGCAAGAACCTGACGCAGTCATAAACCATCGCCAGTCCCACCCCTGTACAGATACTCATAAAAAACAACTGTGCCTCATAACGGATGCTGACGCTCATGGCCCCTCCTTACCGAAACAGACGGTTGAACAGAGATTCACCGGACTTGCGGTAGGATTCATTGGAGGAGTACACCAGACTGTCAACCGTCCCGTCCACATCCACCTCGCCTTTTTCCAGGGTCAGACGGCTTACATGCAGGTCTTTTCCTTTCATGGTCAGAAGCCCCATATCCGTATCCAGGACCACCTGATTCTCGTCAAAAGAGACCACGTCCCGAATCCCGCTGACACTAAGGGCTGACCGGTTTACCATCATGAGTCTGTGGGGTCTTGTGCCTGTCTTTTCTTCCATTAAAAAAGACCTCCCAATATACTTATGTCCTTGGTTAAGTATATTAGGGGGTCTGGCTGTTTATGCTCAGATATAGCGATAAAGTTCCTTGGCCTCTTCCTTCTTCACAGTCTCCTGAACGTCCAGCACCTCCACCTTTACAGAGTTGGTGCCGAACCGGATCTCAATGGTATCTCCGGTCTTTACATTCAGGGATGCCTTTGCCGGCTTATCGTTCACCAGCACGCGCCCCGCGTCGCACGCCTCATTGGCCACGGTCCTTCGCTTGATCAACCGGGAAACCTTTAAAAACTTATCTAATCTCATATGTTATACGTTTACCTTGTCCTTAAGCGCCTTTCCGGCTTTGAACTTTGGGGACTTGGACGCCGGAATGGTGATGATCTCATCTGTACCCGGCTTCTTTCCTTCTCTCTCTTTTCTCTCCACAACCTCAAATGTACCAAAGCCCACGATCTGGATCTTCTCTCCCTTTACCAGTTCATCAGATACAACATCAACAAAGGCCTTCAGGGCTTTCTCCGTGTCCTTCTTGGAAAGCTCTGCCTGTTCGGCCATCGCTGTGATCAATTCGCTCTTATTCATCAAAATTTCCTCCTAATACTATGGCTCCTGATTTTGCCACGATTTCACATTTCTCAATTTTGTAGCTTTTTTACTATAGCTTTTTTGCCCTGGTTTGTCAAGGTCTTTCGGCTTTTTCCTGTGCTTTTATTGCGTTCCAAAGATCTAAGCATTCCTCCGGAGAGTCTGCCTTCACTCCGCCGAATACATGGGGGTGCCTGCGTATCATCTTCCGGCTTACTCTGTCGATAACGTCCTCTATGGTAAACGCCCCCTGCTCCTTTGCGATCTGACTGTTGAGCAAGACCAGCATAAGCACATCGCCCAGCTCCTCACACAGATTGTCCATGTCCTGGTTTTCTATGGCGTCAAATACCTCCTGGGTTTCATCGGCAAGACACGGTTTCAAACTCTCATAAGTCTGAGCCCTGTCCCATGGACATCCTTCCTCAGAACGAAGTTTTTCTATGATATCCGTCAATTCATGAAATGTGTACATCCGGGATTCCTCCTTCACAGGTCAATGTGGCGACTATTTCCCCATGTCAGCGCTAACCCTGGTAGATGGGATACGCGTCGCAGATCTTCGTAACCTCTTCCCGGATATAATCCGCCTTCCCGTCAAAATCCGTGGCAGCCAGCCAGACGCACTCCGCGATCTTTTCCATGTCCGCTTCCTTAAGCCCTCTGGAAGTAACCGCCGGCGTGCCGATCCTGACTCCGGACGTGACAAAGGGACTCCGCGGGTCGTTGGGAACCGTGTTCTTGTTCAGTGTGATGTAGACCTCATCGCACTTGTTCTGCAGCTCCTTGCCTGAGATGTCCATCCCTCTTAAATCCACCAGCATCAGGTGGTTGTCCGTGCCTCCTGTCAGGATCTTAAAGCCCTGGTTCTCAAGAGCCTTTGCCAGCGCCGCCGCGTTCTTCACCACCTGCTCCTGGTATGCCTTAAACTCCGGCTTCAGCGCCTCCCCGAAGCACACGGCCTTGGCCGCGATCACATGCTCCAGAGGCCCGCCCTGGGTGCCCGGGAAAATAGCCTTGTTAAAGTTAAACTTCTCCGCAGCCTCCTTGTTGGCCAGGATCATGCCGCCTCTTGGCCCTCTTAAGGTCTTGTGGGTGGTGGTGGTCACCACATCGGCGTAGGGAATGGGACTTGGGTGAAGCCCTGCAGCCACCAGCCCCGCGATGTGAGCCATATCCACCATCAGATACGCCCCCACCTTGTCAGCCACCTGGCGGAAACGCTTAAAGTCAATGGTCCTGGCATAGGCGCTGGCTCCTGCCACGATCAGCTTCGGCCTTGCCTCCACGGCGATCCGCTCCAGCTCATCATAGTCAATATATCCCTCATCATTGACCCCGTAGGGCACAATATTAAAATACAGTCCTGAGAAATTCACCGGGCTTCCGTGGGTCAGATGGCCGCCGTGGTCCAGGTTCATACCCATCACCGTGTCGCCGGGCTTTAACATGGCCACGAAAACCGCCATGTTGGCCTGGGCGCCGGAATGGGGCTGCACATTGGCATAGTCGCACCCAAACAGCTTCTTGGCCCGCTCAATGGCAAGGGTCTCCACCACATCCACACACTGGCATCCGCCGTAATACCGCTTTCCGGAATACCCCTCCGCGTACTTGTTGGTCAGCACCGTGCCCATGGCCATCATGACTGCCTCCGACACGATATTCTCCGACGCGATCAGCTCCAGATTCCTTCTCTGGCGGGCTGCCTCCGACTCAATAGCCTGCCCCACTTCCGGGTCAAACCTGGTGATAAACTCCATAATCTCATTAACCATGACTGTTCTCCTCTCAATCTGTTTGTAAATCAGTAGATTTTTCTTATTAAAATCACTTATACAATTTCATCTTCCACATCAGCATTAAAATGTTCAAAAAAGTATTCCCGGCTTTTTCTCACTTCATTTACTTCCTGACACATAAAATCACAGCAGAAATCATAAAATGGTTTATTGGTTCCAACATCCGGACTCTTTTTAAATTTTAAAGTCACCTCGTAATAATTTACTAATGAGCCATCTTCAGATAAATCTGCCGCAAAAAGAAATACATACTCACATCCCACAATCTCCTGAACCTGAAAAAGCTTAGGCGCAATATACTTCCAATACAAAACCTCCCCCATGGTATGACCCATACCCAGCTTTTTCCATTTTTGCTTCAGACTATCATTTGTGCAAAAATGAACAAGTTCTATACCAGGGTGAGTGCTCTGCACACGAAACATATTAGCATTGTCTTCCTTGGCCTTATCGTTAAAAAGCAGTTCTAAAAAATAGCTCTTATTCTTCGCCTTTTTTAGTATCAACTTTTGAAAATCTTCGATTGTGACTCTGTCTCCTACCTGATATTTATTCAGAAGAGTATTGGCTTCTCTCAGTTCTTCGTCCGAAACAGTTCCGTCAGCATTCTGTACTGCCTGCAAAAGTACGATCAGTCTCTGAAAATCCTGTTTAACCTCCTGCTCATCCTGCAACGGCTCAAATAATGTTCCACATTTTAAAGAAAAGAACATTAAAACTTCATCTTCTCTGTCTTTTATTATATAATAGGCAGTCTTACCGCTTTTATCCTCTTCCATCCCAAATCTACGAAAATAGTTTACGAGAGACACTCCTCTTCTGCTGACGAATGTTTCCATCAATTTCTTATTTGCGTCATCAGAGGATAATCTCTCGCAAACTAAACGATCTAATATTTCTTCTTGTTCTTTTGTTATCCTCATTCCCTAACTCGCCTCATGACAATCCCATTTGCTCAAGCATGGCTCTGCGCTTACGAATCCTGTCTGCATCCTTTTGTATATCTTCCAGTTTCATGGGATTATCGCTGTTGGCACCATCAAGTATGCCCTTTCGCGAATTTTTCCACGCTGTCTCACCATGAGTTAAACGGCTCAGACTCCAGGAATCTTTTGCCGCATACTCTTCAAATACCTTATCCATAACGCCAGAAATACGATTTACAACTTCACTGGGAATAGTGGAATAAAATGCGTTTTCACGATATACTTCCCGAATCTCCTTTAAAACAGGCCCATATTTCCAACCATAAAAAACCGCATGAAAAAGGGGTTCCCTATTTTGAACGAAAGATTCTCTTTGTGAAAAATACAATAATTTATGCAGTTTCATCTCATCAATTTGAGTTCCATACTCTGCTCTGTATCTGTTGCCAATATAGGAAGCAACATTCATTAAGTCTTCCATAGTAACCTCCTTTCTTATGGATAGTTTTAATAGTATACCACAAAACAAGAAGAAAGTCACGCATTTTGTCAATTTGGACGCATCGTTTGGACGCATCTGATGTAACAGTTTAGATGGCCCTTGAACTGTTACGCATCCGGCCATGAAAATCGCTTACGCGTAGGCCGGATGCCTGCGACCACTGCATTTCCCCCTCCTTAGTGAAACTTCCACTCCTTCACCACCATCTGAATGGTCCGGTTCCCATTGTACTCATTGATCCCCGGATAGTAGATCACATCCATCTCCCTTCGCTCTCCCATCTCCTCCACAAACGCGTCCCCGTCCGTAAACGCGATCCCGTCCACAGCCACTCCCCGGGGTGTCACCATGGCCAGCTTCACCGCGTTCCGGTTCTTTCCCAGCACCCTGGCGCTGCGGATGCGTATCCCCTTCTGGGCAAACTGGGGCTTTTCATTGCCCTGGCCAAAGGGCTCCAGCATCTCCAGCTCCCGGATCAGAGGCTCTGTCACGTACTCCATAGGCATGGGCACATCGATCCATATCTTTGGGATAAAATCCTCCTCTGTCAGCCTGGCATTGTCATTGAGAGCCTTTCTGAACGCCTCCACATTCTCCTCTGCCAGGGAGAGCCCTGCTGCCATAGGGTGTCCCCCGAACTTGGTCAGAAGCTCCTTCACCTCCAGAAGGGCCTCAAACATATGATACCCCTCAATGGACCGGCCGGAGCCTTTCACCCCCTCCTCCGCCTTTGTCAGAACAATGGAAGGTTTGTGGTACCGCTCCCGCAGCCGCCCGGCAATGATCCCGGCCAGGGACTCATGGCACTCCGGCAGGTACACCACCAAAACCTTGTGCTCCAGATACTTCTCCTCCACCTGACCGGCGGCCTGCTCCGTCCCCTCACTGGTCATGTCCTTTCTCTGGTCATTGAGCAGCTTTAACTCCTCTGCCAGCCGGTCCGCCTCCCCCTCATCCTCACTTAACAGAAGCCGCAGCGCCATCTTGGCCGTCTGCAGCCGTCCTCCGGCATTGAGGCAGGGGCCGATGACAAAACCGATGTGAAACGCGGTCAAATGTTCTATATCCAGCTTATTTTTCTCCACCAGCTTCCGAAGCCCTGCGCTTTTCGTAAGGCCCATCCGCGCCAGGCCTTCCCGCACCAGAATCCGGTTCTCATCCTGGAGCCGCATCACATCCCCTACTGTGGCGATGGCGGCAAACTCCAGCATCTCCTCCCACTCACTGTCCCTGATCCCGTACCGCTCATACAGCACCTTCACCACCTTGTAGGCCACCACGGCCCCGCAGATCTCCTTCCACGGGTAAGGACAGTCCTGCTGCTTGGGATTCACGATGGCGTCGGCCTGGGGCAGAATATCCCGCCCGTCCTCCCTTGCAATGTCATGGTGGTCCGTAATGATCACCGTCATCCCCAGCTCTTTGGCCCTGCGCATCTGCTCCACCGCCGAAATCCCGTTGTCGCAGGTCAGAATGGTATCCACCCCGTCCTCACAGGCCGCCTCAATGATATGTTCGTTGATCCCATACCCGTCCTTCACCCGGTCAGGAATCTCATAATCCACCGCGGCCCCGACCCGGTTAAGCGCCTTAAACAGTATGTAGGTAGAGCACACCCCGTCTATATCATAATCCCCCACGATCCGGATCCGTTTGCCCTGGTTGGCCTTTCTCTCCAAAATCTCTGCCGCCCGGTCCGCGTCCTTCAAAAGATGGGGGGAATAAAAATCCTCCTTAGTCCCGTATAAATACCTGCGGATCGCCTCACTGCCCTCCACATCCCGGTTCCTCATAACCCTTGCCGTCACCGGATTAATGTGAAACTCCTCTGCAATCCCGTCAAAATCCGCCTTTTTCGCGTATAGCATCCACTTTGCTGTCATAATCTGTCCTTCCTGTCCGTTGGATTTTTCGTCTGTTTTCCTGTTGATCTTCCGCCTGTTTTTCTGCCAGCCGTTTCATCAGTCTCTCTGCCTGGGCTTTCGCCTGCTTCCCGGGCTGCCGTTTCACCTGTCTCTCTGCCTGGGCTTCCGCCTGTCTCTCTAACAGCTGCCCCATCTGTCACTCACCCGGCGATCTCTATCTCCGTCTCATATTCCCGCAGCCGTCTGCGCCGCTCCCTGTAATCCGGCAGCTGCTCCTCCACAAGCTTCCAGAACCTGGGAGAGTGGTTCATCTCCTTGCGGTGGGCCAGCTCATGGACCACCACATAGTCCACCAGCTCCTCCGGAACCAGGACCAGCTGCCAGTTAAAATTCAGATTCCCTTTGGCGCTGCAGCTGCCCCACCTGGTAGCCTGCTGCCGGATGGTCAGTTTACCGTAAGTCACCTGCATCCTCTGGGCCCACTGCCACGTCTTCTGAGCCAGCATCCATCTTGCATGCTGCCGAAACTCCTCAACCTGCTTCTTTGTGTAGACCGGCCTGTTCTCCAGCTGTTTAAGCACCTCCCTGCGGTGCCTCAAGATCCATTCCCTGTTCCTCTCCACAAAATCGCTGATTTCTCTGTCCTTAACCCACACCGGACACCGAACCACCACACTTCCGTCCCGCTTCACTTCAATAGCGCTGGTCTTTCGCTTAGACCGCACCACCTCATAACAGATCACAGCCTCACTCTTCCTCATAATTCTCTTCCATATCTCCAAATATCACGCAGAGACGGGGATTCTCCTGCTCCGCGTCCCTCATCACCTTTCTCACCTTTGCCAGGTACAGGGACAGCTTTGTGTCCTCCTTTGGCGGACAGAACACCCCCAGACACGTATCCTCCCCAACAGAAGTCAGCTGGTCATACAGCGCGTCCAGATTATTGCCATAGTAATCGTCAAATTCCAGCTCAAACTTCAAATACTCATGAATCCATTCCACAGACCTGGCCGGATTAAGGTCCAGCAAAACTTTTCTCATGCGTCTCCTCCTGTCATTCGCCATACAGCTGTTCAAATGTGTTATAGTGGTCCTCTGTATAGAAGATCAATCCGTCGTCCGAATAGATCAGCCTCTTGGCTCCCCGGTAACCGCCCTCATAATCAATGTCACACTCAAAATACTTCCGTCCCTTCTTATCCGGCAGGGCTCCCTCATAATTTCCGAAGCGGCTGCCGCCAATGCTCATGCCGGGAGCCACCTCCCAGAGATTTCCTTTTTTGCTGTCCCAGCCTAGATCCTCCGCGTCCCGCTTGGTAATATAATTCTCCGGAAGCCGCCCGTATGTGTGGAGATACAGAGCCACTTGATCCTTTGACGTGTAAGTTCCGGACTCCTCAATCATCTCCGGGGCGCCGGCTGTCCCATCGTTTCCCGGCGCTTCCTCTCCGGCTGTCTCACCGCTGTTTTTACTGCCGCCGGTCTCTGCTGCTTCTGACTCCTCAGCCGCCGTTCCGCCGCCTTGTATTTTTCTGTCTTTTGTCTCTTCAGCAACCGATTCTCCACTGCCTGCCCCCTGGGGCTTGCCTTCTGTGCCCGCCGCCTCACTGACAGCGACCTCTGCCGCCCTGTCTCCCCCGGCCCGATTTCCCGTGTCACTCCCTGACGCTCCGCATCCGGCCAGACAGGCCATCACCAGCCACAAAGCCCCAAAAAATCCCCAAAACCTTCCGGCTCCCTCCCTGTTCCCTCTTCTCTTTCTTTCCATATCCCACGCTCCTCACTTTCCATATCACCACATCATGTTATCCCTGGATATTATATCCGAAACCACACGTGACGGCAACCCATTAAAGCACAAACGTTTCATAAGGCTGTAGGCATGCCCCCGGTGGAGTATCGGGGATGGTTCAGGGGATGCATTGAAACCCGAAACCGGGCAGGGGTGATTTTTCTCCCTGCCCGCCGCTCTGGAAGCCTGTCAGCTTCGGCTTAGATGTATCAGGCCTGGCCGATCAACACGGTCTTCCCACAAAAGGCAAACCCGTATTTACGTATATTCTCTCGACGGATTCCCTTTTCCACAAGCAGAGTCTCGTATTTCTTCTGTTCAATTTGTACCAAAGCCGCATTTACCGTATCCCCCAGATTTTTTTCACTATCCGTATCCTGCACCTTGAATTCCAATATGATTCCGTCGTCGTCAGGATTTTTAGGTTCCAGCACCACATCATATCTGCCGAAGCCGCTTTCCCTGTTAGAGGTCAGGACATACCGGTCGGCCAGTTCCACCATCAGGCCCAGAACAAAACCATGATAGAATCGCTCCGGTTCTTCTGTGGAAGGGTTTCTTCCCGTGTCGAAGTAACTGAAGGTAGCCAGAGCCACTTTGTTCATATAGGTGTTCATAGCTTTTACATCGCCGTTTAAGAGGGATTTAATAAAATCATTATAATCATCATTGGATTCGGAAAACCAGTTATGAATCAGGGCATCAAACATCATGCGTACTTCTTTATTGGTCAGAGCCAGATGGTAGCTCCTGCGCCCGGTTCTCTCATTGAAATCTGTCCGGACTGCCTTCAGATATCCACTGGCCAGAAGCAGGCTCCAGATGGAATTGTTTACGGTCGATAACTGGTTGTAAACAATCTGTTCATCAATCTCAACCGTTATGGCCCTACCCCGCAGAAGCTGCTCAAATTCCTGCTTAATCTGCCTGCTTCCTTCCCGGATCAGTTTACCCGCCAGCCCGTTGGAACTGGAGTTGGCCCAGTAAGGAGCCAGACATCGTTTGTCCAGGTAATTTAAGATAGACCAGGGATTATAGATATCTGTCCGATTTCCAAAGGTAAAGCCGTCATACCAGCTTTTCACCTGAGGCTTCCCATGGGACAGGCCAAATTCATCCAGGGCCTTAAAAACCTCAGCCTCCAAAAAACCAAAGGAATCCGCGTACTTTTCAGAAGTTGTGGTCACCACTTCAAGATTGTTCAAATCAGAAAAGATAGATTCCTTACTTATCCGGGTAATGCCTGTCATGATGGCCCGCTCCAGATAGGGGTTGGTTTTAAAGGTAGAATTAAACAGGCTTCTGGTGAAGGAAACCAGCTCTTCCCAGTATCCATAAACATAAGCTTCCTGCATGGGCGTATCATACTCGTCTAAAAGAATGATTACCTTTTTTCCGTAATAACGAGAGAGGTAATTTGACAGGGCGCGAAGGGAGGAGGAGACCTGGTAATCCTCCATATCGGATGAGATTTCCTGAAAATCGCGTTTTTCACCTTCCATCAGAATTCCCGCGTCTAAAAGATACCCATAGTGATAATATATTTCTTTAATAATCGTGCATATCTTCTTTCTGGCCTGTATATAGGAGTTTTCTTTTACATTGGCAAAACTGATGAAGATGACGGGATATGTTCCCTGCAGGTTTCGAAACTCTTCGTGTTCCCATATTTTAAGATTCTGAAATAAATCGGCACGGTCTTTGTATTGAACAGAAAAAAATTTTTCAACCATACTCATATTCAGGGTTTTTCCAAAACGTCTTGGACGAGTAATTAAGGTTACCTTATCCGCGTTTTTCCACCACTGTCGAATAAAATCGGTTTTGTCCACATAAAATACCTGATTTGTCTGTATTTCTTCGAAATCCTGATAACCTATCCCTATTATTTTTGCCATATAACTCACTTCCTTTTGTCTCAATTTTATTATGTCTATTCCTATAGCCTCTATCGTCCCGGCGACGACCTTAAGCTAACGACATTGCCTATGGATACCATTATACAGAGAGAATCCGTCTCCTTCAAGCCCACAGGCAAAAAACAGGCACGGAATGTCGGTTTTTTCAACCTTTCTCTCGGCTAATTCCATGTTCATGTCAAAGATATTAAGGGGCTGATGGCTTATGTGCGTAACCTTGGGGGGCGCCGTCTATGCAGGTCCCGGGGAGGCTACGGCAATCGGGAATCTGCTGGTGCAGATGATTTACAATCAGGAATTTGAAGGTCTGAAAAAGGCAAGGGAATGCGTAAGAGAGTCCTTTGACATAAGAAAATATGAACAGGGGGAATTGTCATGTTAGTAGATACAAAAGCGAGAATCGGAGTTTTTTCTATTGCCCTGGGAGCGTATCTGCCCCAGTTTCCGTCCCTGGCGGCGGCAGCAGGGGACAAGTTCCGGGCGGCGGACGTGGATTTGGTGATTTTGCAGCTTTTGACTTACGCCGCCTCCTACAATATGCTGCCCGCGGTCCGGGACCTGGCAGTGGATTTCAAGGTGACGCTGCCGGAGAAGTTTCTATATGAGAAATAGCATTCTGCGCAGGCAGTTTGAAGCCCTTTCTCAAAGCACAAACCGCCCCTCCAGCGCCAGAACCTGATCCAGCACCATCCTGCTTACCCTGCCCCCAAACACCGTAGCCGGATGCCCCGGATAATACATGGCGTCGCCAAACCCCTTATTCAGCATCACCAGCACATAAGGCCCATAGGGAGTATACACGATCCCCCCGTCATTCCTGCACGCGTCCATGCTTCCGCTTTTAGACGCCACCCGGATCAAAATATCATCCGTATTGTCGCTGTCCATGTAAACCGGCGGGAAATCCCTGGTGATCATGCTGTTGTACTGCTGTTTCTTCAAGATCTCCACCATCCCGCGGTCCGCCCGCTCACTGATCAGCTCTCCTCTTGCAAGCCTGACAAAAACGCTGCCGTAATCCCTGGCCGTCGTTGTCCCAAGCTGCCTGTACCGGTCAAAATGCAGGGAATTGTGCAGCGCCGTATCCTTACACCCCAGCCTCTCAATACACCGGTTGATCCGCTCAATCCCCAGATAATCGATCAAGATATTCGTGGCCACATTGTCGCTGACAATAATCATCAAAGCCGCAAGATCCTTTACCCTCATAACCGCCCCCGGCTCCAGAGCCTGCATCACCCCGCTGCCATCCACAAAATGCTCCTCCCGGTAAGTCAAAAGCCCGTCCAGATCCGCCCTCCCCTTCTCCGCCTCCTCAAACAGGCAGGCCAGTATGTAAGTCTTAATGGTGCTGGCCGTCTCAACCTTCTCATCCGCGCCCATGGAAATCACATTCCCATGAAAATCATCCGCGTAAATGCACATCATCCCGTCATAACTCTTAAGCTCCGCCTCAATCCGCTTCTCCAGCGTAAGTCTTGGATCCATATCCCAAATCCTCCTGTCCTTTGCAAACCGATCACCGGGCCGGCTCAAACCTCCCCTTCCTACAAAGCCCGCCCCGCAAACCTGCTAATCCGCTAATCCGCTAATCTGCCAATCCGCCAATCCACCAATCTGCTAATCTGCCAATCCCCCGCACCCGCCACAAACAACGGCGGGAAAGGCCCTTGCACACAGACACAGCCCATTCCCGCCGCACTTCCAACTCTCCGTTCCCTAAATATCAAACTTCCCCTCCGGGTCCTCCTCCTCAAAATACTCCCGGTAATCCACGTCAATAGAGTGCCGCATCCGCTTCATGCTGTAATACAGATGGTTCTTAAGCTCCTCCTCCATACCGGCAATATTCTTCTCCTCCAGAAACCCGATCAGCTTCTCATGCTCATGGATGATCCGGTCAAAATCCGTCTCCGTCACAAAATCAAGCATCCGAAACCGGGTGTAGTGAAGCTGCTGCTCCTGAAGAAGCTTCCACAGCCAGCTCTTCTTCATGGCCTCAAACCAGAACCCGTGCATCTGAGCATCCAGCCGGTAAAACTGCTCCGGCTTAAAATTCCCGGTCTGCACCAAAGCCTTCTGCTTCCGCAGCATATAGTACACATCCTCCATGAGAAACGGCGTGGCGATCTGAGAAAAATCCCGCATCACCATAGTCTCCACCGCCACCCGCATGTAGATCATCTGTTTAATATTGCTCAGGCTCAGAAGCGTCACATAGATTCCCCGGTAAGGCACTGTCACCACAAATCCCTGCTCCTGCAAAAGGCGCAGAGCATCCCGCACCGGAGTCCTGGACACAGAAAAACGCTCACAGATCTCATTTTCCTTGATCACCTGTCCCGGTTTCAGCTCCAGATTCAGTATCTCCTCCTTCAGTACCTGATAGACCATCTCTTCCCGATTCTTGTAGGTAACTTCCTCCATGCCTTAGCCCCTTCCGTTTTTCTGTGATCATCCGGTCTTTTCAGCGCTCCTCTTTCACACAAACAGCCGATTATTTCAGATCCACCGGCTCCAGATTATCCATATCGTCAAACGCCTGGTTCTCTCCGCCCATAGCCCAGATAAACGTGTAGCTGGACGTACCTGCCCCTGAATGAATGCTCCAGGACGGGCTGATAACCGCCTCCTCATTCTTCATGACAATATGCCTGGTCTCCGTGGGCTCACCCATCAGATGGAACACCACATTATTTTCCGGAACCTCAAAATACATATAAACCTCCATGCGGCGCTCATGAGTATGGCACGGCATGGTGTTCCAGATACTTCCCTCCTCCAGGACCGTCATACCCATAGACAGCTGGCAGGTCTTCAAAACATCCGGATGGATAAACTGGTTGATCGTCCTCCTGTTGCAGGTCTTCTGGTCCCCAAGGGTTCTCTTGGCCGCGTCCTGGATAGAGATAAATGTGGTCTTGTAAGACGTATGAGCCGGCGCGCTCACCATATAGAACTTAGCCGGGTTGGCCCCGTCGTCGCTGGAAAACAGAACCTTCTTCGTTCCCATGGTAATATACAGACAGTCCTTGTACCCCAGAGAAAAAGTCTCGTCATCCGCCGTGATCTTCCCTGGCCCGCCGATGTTAAAGATACCGATCTCCCTTCTCTCCAGAAAATAATCCGTGCCAAAATTCTTCCAGCAGTCAATCCCCTTGTCAATCGAAACCTGCTCCGCAACAGGCATACATCCCAAAGTCACCATGCGGTCCACATGAGAATACACTGCCCGCACCTCATCCGGCGCGTACAGATCCTGAATCAAAAACTCATCCCTCAGCTCCTCTGTGGTATACCTCTTTACATCCCTCTGGTTTGCAGAATAACGAACGTCCATGACATATCCTCCTGTTTGATTTTGTATACTTTGTATACAAATAATATAAATCCATTATACTCTGCCCAATCTGTTTCCGCAATATGCACTTGTGCCAAATTATCCGTTATTTTTTGGTACGTTTGCGCAAAACACGCTCAAGTTGCCCTGTCTGCCATTTCCCCCGGATCCTGCCTTCCCAGGCGCGCCCCCCTACCGCCTTTTGGCAAAATACGCCCGCACCGCCTCATACCGCTCCCGGTCCACCTCTGTCAGCTCAAACCTCCACTGCCTCTCCTCCCGGCTAAAATAGCCTCTTGCCTTTGCCAGAACCTTCTGCCTGTATACAAACTGAAACTCCGTATCCGTTCCCTTCACCGCGCTTTTAAGCTCCCCTCCATCCTCCTCATCCACCACCCCCAGGGCGCGCCAAACGTGTTTCGTCTGTTCCTTCATCCATCTTGCCGTTTCCTCTATGGCGGCTCTCCTTCTGATCTCAGCCGCCCCGTATTCACTTCCTCCAGCTCCTGCCATTGATCCTCCGTTTCTCCAAGCACCAGGCTGTTCATCCCCTGACAACTCCCCCAGGCACGCTACAGCTCCCTGATCACTTCCAATATCCCCTCATCATCATTACTCAGGGTCACAAACGCCGCCTGCTCTCTCACGGACTTTGGCGCGTTCCCCATGGCAACCCCATACTTAACCGCCTTAAGCATCCCCACATCATTCTCCCCGTCCCCGAAAGCCGCCGCTTCCTCCACGGGAATGCCGTAATAACCGCACAAAAACCGGACCCCCGCCGCCTTATCCACCGTCCCATCCATCACTTCCAGATAACACGCATTGGACCTTAACACCGTAAGCCCGGGATAACTGTCCCTTAAAAACACCTCCGCCTGCCGGATCTCCTCCGGCTCCCCCATAAGGAGAAACTTGTGGATCCCTCCGTCCCCGGCAAACACTTCCCTCATATCCCCCCGCAGGGCCTTCCCCATAACAATCCGCTCCTCCCTCACCACCCGCGGGTCTCCATCATCCTCCACCACCCACAAATCTCCCCCGTAAGCATTGCAGCAGATTCCCGGAAACCTCTCCTTCAGCACATCCCGGATCTCCACCGCAGCCCCCAGCTCCATCCGCCGGCTGTACAGCGCCTGTCCCTTCTCATCAAGAATCAGCCCGCCGCTGTAACAGATGATGGGCCTGTCCGTTCCCAGCTCCCTCTGTATCACCCTCACCCCCTGCGGCATACGGGCCGAAACCAGAATAAACAAAATCCCCCTTCTGTCCAGCTCCAAAATCCTCTCCCTGGTTCCCCTGCTCACATGATGGCTGCTGTCCAAAAGCGTCCCGTCGATGTCGCTGTATAAAATCCTGCACCGAAACTCCTGCGGCATTCTGCCCTCCATAATCCTCATCCTCCTGTTTTTTTGTCCGCCTCTACTGTCTCAGCGTCCCGTTAATCTCCTGCTGCAGCTTCAAAAGCCCCAAAGCCCATTTCTGCCTCTGCCCATGATCTGTCCATCCCTGTCTTTCTGCCTCATTTTGTATCATTTTATCACTATCCTGCCCCTTTTTAAAGAGATAAATGAAAACACTCCGGGGAGCCCCGGGGCAAAGGAACAAATCGCCAAAAAACCGCCATACATTGTCATAATACAGAAGGGCTCCACAATTGAAAAAAATCCCCGACTATACTATACTTTATACATACAGTATAAATCGACACCACATCTTACCCAAGAATAAGGAGATTTCTCATGCAGCCACTAGAAAAAATAATCAGCCGATACATGCGCCGGGTTACCTGCTATCTGGTTGCCATCATACTGGCCATCATTGTGTATATCCAAATAACCAATGAACACAGGCATGCCTATGAAAGCGCCACCAGAACCTTCTATCAGATTGAACAGGTTTTAAAACAAAACCAGGAAGAGCTTAAAGAGACTCAGAAAAATTACACGCAAACCTGCCTGCGAAACGCAGAAGCCATTGCCTATATGATCGAAAAAGAGCCTTCCATGCTGGGAAGTATCTCAAAACTGAAGAAAATAGCTGAACTTATGGAAGTAGACGAAATCCATATTTTTGACAAAACCGGACGCATTTATGCCGGAACACATCCCCAATACTATGACTTTACCTTTGATTCCGGCGACCAGATGAGATTCTTTAAGCCTATGTTGGAAGATAAGTCCCTGAAACTTGTCCAGGACATCACCCCCAACACCGCGGAAGCTAAGTTGATGCAATATTCCGCTCTCTGGAGCAAAAATGAAGAATTTATCGTTCAGATCGGCATGGAGCCTGTCAACGTCATGAAGGCCAGCGCCAAAAACGAGCTGTCCTTCCTTTTCTCCCTGTTCCGGGTCAATCTGGAAGCGGGGTATTATGCCATAGACTCGGAAAGCGGGGAAATCGTTGGCTGTACGGACCTGACATGGGTAGGAAAAAATCTCTCGGAACTGGGATTAACTTTAAACAGTCTGCCGGATTATGAGTCTGGCCATCACGCAGTCATAAACGGAGTAAAATCGTATTGCATCTTTAAAAAAATCGACAATAATTATATTGGACGCGTGATCCCATCCCACGAGCTTTATCAGCGGATTCCGTGGATTACCTTCATGCTGGCCGCGGGCCTGATCGTGATCGCGCTGATCCTCTCCCATGCAGTAACCAGATACATGAACACCTATGTTGTAGACGGCATCCACAGCATTAATGGCAAGCTGCACCAGATCACCCAGGGCAATCTGGACGAGCTGATTGATATCCGCAGCAGCAGGGAATTTTCGGAGCTGAGCAGCTACATCAATACCATGAAAAACAGTCTTCTGGACAACAACAGAAAGATGTCCTATGTCTTAAGCAAGACCAATATGTATATCGGCGTATATGAGTACAATGTACACATGAAAAGAGTCCGCTTTACCGAATATGTGCCCAGGATCCTGTCCCTGGATCCGGAAGAGACTATGCGCCTATCCTCAGATTATAAAGTATTCAAAGAATTTATTGACAGATTGCGCGAAAATCCCATCACCAACGACACCAACGTCTATCAGCTGCACAATCAGTATGTACAATTAGAAGAAATCAATGATAATAACGGAATCTTTGGCGTTATCATTGATGTAACGGATGCGATCAAAGCACGCAAAGAAATAGAAGCTGAGCGGGATATCGACCTGCTAACCGGTTTGTATAACCGGCGTGGGCTGGAGATGCGCCTCACCTCACTGTTCACAGCACCAGACCAATTGGGCCACAGCGCATTGATCATGATCGATGCAGACAACCTTAAAGTGATCAATGACACCTACGGCCATGAAGCAGGAGATGTCTATCTGAAAAAGATATCCGAACTGATCACAAGCATACAAGCTCACAACTCTGTGACAGCCCGTCTGGGCGGTGATGAATTCGTATTATTCTGGTATCAGTATGACACGGAACAGGAGCTGACCGACACGATCCATGAGTTGGAAGTCATCCAAGAGAACAGCCTGACACCTCTCAATGACAAGGTAAGCGTCCCCTTAAGATTCTCCTTTGGTTATTGTCTGACCGGAAAGAATATGGATTACCACGTCCTGCTGAAAGAGGCAGATAAAAAGATGTATCAGCAGAAGAGAGCGCGAAAGACAGCCCTTCCCATTACATAACAGCCCGCAGTCTTTGGGGGTGAAAGCAAAAACCTGCTTTCACCCTTTTTGTCATACTTTTTAACATGCGCGAGAGGATTCGCCCCCCGACACCTTGGTCCGCAGTTAAGCCCCTGGAAATTGGCCTTTTCCGATACCTTTGCATATGGTGATAGTGCTGTCTCCCTAAACCGCACAGCGGAAAGGGGGTGTACCATAAAGATATACTGTTTAACTTTCTTTGCAATCTCGCTTAATGATTTCATACACATAATTTCTTTCTCCTTTTTTTAATTTCTTAACTTCTATGCCCTATGGGGCTAATATCACGCTATTACTTTCTCTTTTATACACATAAATATTATCTGATAACACATCGCTTTCCACAACTTCCTGCCTGTTAATCGCGCTTACCATTTCCTTTAAACTTTTTGTATCCATTCTTTCTTCATATGGCACCAGCAGCACCTCATGAATACTGGCTGGAAATATCACTAAATCTTTTTTTAAGCTATCCGCAAAATTTTTCAACACATCTTTATATAAGATTGCCGATGCTCCATAAACCCCACTGTTATTATTCAGCACATAAAGAGGATTTGTTTTTTGGACAGATATCACATTTTCTATAAGCTCCTTTGTATACTTGTTCCCATATGTTCCCTGACAATTTCTTTCATAATGTCAGACACGCTCTCAATATGACTTGGAAACAGTCTTGGCGTGTTCTCTTCTGCCAAAGCGTACAATCCTTTTACATTAGTTCCCCAAAATTCCATATGCTTACGTTCTGGACTACCCCCTATGACCTCAGCCCTCACCCAATCCCCAAAATAAAAATGGCCCTATGGAATTTTTATCCCATAAAGCCATGTAAACAATTTTAAAATCTTATTGTATAAAAAGAAACCACAGCAGCCCCCCAAACTCCACCAAAACCCCCACAAGCGCAAGCGATATTCACAAGCGAACGCAAGCGCTACGCACCTATGCACAGACTGGTTTTCTATGTATCTAATACATTTTCAATACGCAACTTACACGCAATTCCTAAAATTTTCTAAAAACTTATCCATACAACAAAAAAGAGTATCTATCTTTCGATAAATACTCCCTTTTGTAATGCTCCTTAACGTGCGCGAGAGGATTCGAACCCCCGACACCTTGGTCCGTAGTTAAGTACCCTAGAAATTGGCCTTTTCCGATACCTTGGTTAGATTTTGACACGTTGGCACTTTTATGCATTTCTTTGATTTTTCCTGTTTTTATGGGCCTAATCTGTATTTTTCCTCTATAAAAGTGAGACCTTTGCATATGGTAATCAGGGATTATTTCGAATAAATATACATGGAAATGAATAGGCTTTTCCTGGGTAAAAATCAGCATATTTTGTCGTTGTCATGTATGGGGAATTTTGTTATAATAGAACACAGTCAGAAGATCAAGAGGATAGTTATTGATTGCCCTTTCTGTTACAAGCTACATAAGACAGGAAGGGGGTGAGCTTATGAGTACGATGGAAATACTGACTTTATTGTTGGTGGTTTTTGCGGCACTCACTTACCTGGATAGTCACAAAAAATAATTGTCCTCCAGCCTGACAAGTTGAGGACAATTATTTTCTCAATTCTAGGGCAATCAGGACTATCCTGATTGATATTCTGATTATAACATCTTCGCACTAAAAATGCAAGAGGTTACGAAAAGGCACCGGAAACGGTGCTTTTTTGCATCTTCTGGGAGATAAAGGAAAATCATGTTGCATCCCTATTTCTGTCAATTATCTTACAGATATAATGTGCTGTGATCCATGCCGCCAGCACAACAAAAAACTGTTGGACATATCTCATCTTTTTTCCTCCTTAGGACTTGTTAGATTACTTGATTATGTATATAATGATAGTGCTGTCTCCCTAAACCGCACAGCGGAAAGGGGGTGTACCATATGGATATACTGTTTAACTTTGCGATTTCGGTTATGGCAAGTGTGGTGGCATACTACATATGCAAATGGTTAGATCGGAATTAAGTAGACAGCTAGCCTAAAGTTTTTGAAGCCTCAGGAACGGCATTTCCTGGGGCTTCTTTTTGTGTCCATATGGTACTGTTTAACTTTCTTTGCAACTCTATGGTAATCCATCCTCTCCTAAATGTCAAGGGTCTTTTTCTAAACGGCCTCTTTTCCAGGCACGCAAATTGACGACTTTGCCTCCGGATCCTGAACGTCCAGAAGCTTTCTGGCGGCGGCTTTCATTCCTGAATCTGCTATACGATATGCATTTAGTAACTTTTGTTCTTCTAAGGAAATAGTTGTCCCATTTTCCCCAGTAATTAATTTTTCTACTGATATGTCCAAAAATTCACATATGACAAGTATATACTCTATAGGCGGATTTGTATTTCTTTTTTTCCAATTTGAGATCACACTTTGTTTTATATTCAATTTTTTAGCTAAGTCCGCTGTTTTTAAGCTTTTTTCATCTATTATTTCGAACATTCTTTCACATATAGTCATATTATTATCGTCCTCAATATTGTCAAATGTGAATATTATTTCTTGACTTATTGTCATTTGTGAAGTATAATAAACTTATAGAAAGTGACACCTTTGCAAAACTCGCAAAGGGCCGCTCTCTACAAGTACCAGGCTGCTACTCTACCGGTAGTAGCGGGCCCGGCCAAAATGATAGTAATAAGTTCCTGAACAGTTCTTATTCTACCATATTCCCGGGCCCTTGTACAACAATTATTTTCAAGCGCCGAGATCCGCTCTTATACGGGTT
>CAJUFP010000054.1 GCA_910585645.1 uncultured Hungatella sp.
AATGTTTGGCATATCTGAACCCGGACAGGACCATCCTTCCCTTCTCTGACTGGCTCCACGACTACCCTCGCCTCCCTTGCCCCCTTCTCCCTGAATGGCAACAGGGAAGTTTAGAGAGAAAAAGGGCATGAAAAAAGTGACCAAAACCTATACATTTTGGTCACTTTATTTTTCTGCTTATTTCTGCCTTATCATAGCATAATATCGTCAAAAATTCAAGAATCTTAACTTTTTTCTTATGGATTTTTACCCATAATTTTCCATTTCATGAAAGTGACCAAAAGGTATAGTTTTCGGCAACCGCCATTTTGGAGCGGCGAATACAAGGAGGAATGGGCCATGGAGCGGGATACGGTCTGTAAGACGATTCATCAGTACAGCCGCGGCCCCATCCCTGAGGCGGACATGGAAAAACTCCAGGCCATTGCCAGGGACTATAAGCGGGTGAAGAACTACGTTTACGCCCGCTATGGCGGCATCGGCGGCCTGTCGAAGATCTATCCGGGGTACACGGTGCAGAACGAGATGACCGCAAGCGGTTTAAGGGACCGCATGGGCATGCCCTCCGTCTATTTTTATCTGGCTGTCTTTGACGCCCTGGAGGATGTAAAGAGCCAGTGGACCAGGACAAAGGCCAGGGTTTTGGAGCGGATAAACGCACAGGAAAGCCTTCTGCCCCAGGAGAAGCATTACCTCCGCTTTCTTTTAAAGATTCCCGGCCTATTTGACGCGGCGCTGAATGAAAAGCCTGCCGCGCTGCCCGGGGGTGTGGAGAGAGCTTATGAGGATCTGGCGGGGCAGGTGGACAGGGAGAAACTGAACCGTTTTCTTCGCAGACAGGTGCGCAAGGTCCATGTGAGACAGCACACAAATCGGGAGGACGGATTTACCTTATCCGAGAGAGCCTACCGGTACGGGGACCACGGGATCTATGTGTCGGTCAAGGAGAAGCGCAGGCGGGTCTTTATCCCCTTAACAGACGGCAATCAGTACCGGCGGCAGATCTATATGAAACTTTTGCCGGACAAACAGAGCGTTGAGTTGAAGGTGCCGGTGGACGTGGCGGTGAAACGCTATGACGACTACCAAAGCTGTGTGGGAACGGCTCTGGGCATTCAGGTGATGCTGACCGCGGACAACGGACACAGGTACGGGGCGGAACTGGGGGAGCGGCAGGCAGCGTATAATGAGTGGATCCGCCTTCAGACCAGCAGCTATAACCGAAACCGAAAGGATAATCCGGGAAGGAAAAAGTATTATGCCGGAAAAAGGAGGATGAAGGAAGGGCTTCACAGTTACATCAACCATGAGCTGAACCGCTTTTTGGAGACGGAGAAGCCCAGGACCGTCTATATGGCAAAGCTGGCAGGGCCTGCAAAGGGCGGCGTAAATCCCAGGATCAACCAGGCTGTATCCATGTGGCAGAGAGGCTACATCCGGAAACGGCTGGAGCAAAAATGCAGGGAGCGGTCCGTTGACATGGTGTGGGTGCTGGGAAAGGATATTGCCAGGGAGTGCAGCAGGTGCGGCGCTTTGGGGCGAAAGAGAGAGGGGAGATTTTCCTGCCCGGTATGCGGGTGGGAGGAAGAGGAAAAGACCAACACTGCCAGGAACGCGAAACAGCGGGGGCAGAAAGGTATGGTTGTCATCAGTCATAAGAACAGCCGATAGATGAGTCCGGGCAGGCAAAAGCGGAAACAGACAGAATATCTGCCCGGATTTTACCGGAAGGACTAAGAGGCGGGTTCATGATAAGGCAGGCCAAAGCCTGTGATAGAAAAATTACAGTACGGCATTAGAAGGCAGAATGGCAGGGAAAACCTGTACACTGCGCATTGGGTATGCCAGGACCCTGCGAACATGGCCTTGCCATGACGTAGCGGGGAGCGAAGCGGGAAAGACCGCATCATCCGCCGGATATGGGCGGTGACCAATATGCCTTATTTTTAAATAAAAAACAGAAGGCGTCTGTCATGGAATGACGGAAAGTAAAAAATACAGGTCATGATCCTATGGCCTCCGGCATGTTCAGGATGTGCTAGCGCCCAATCTGCCGGGCCATAGATTGTGATATAGATTGGAAGCAGGAGTGATATGAGAAGGGCAGACAAGAAGCAGGCGGAAGAGACGGCAGAGCTTTTAGGGCGCAGTCATCTTGCCATAAAGAAGATGCTGGACGCAGAGAACCGGGCCGGAGCCATGGAGCTTTTGGAGCAGTGCCAGAGCTGCGCCATCAGCCTGGGAAAGGGGATCGAGGCTTCCCAGGGAGAGGGATCTGCCACGGTGGCTCTGCTGGAGGGCTACTGCGAGCTGGTGTACCAGATCTACGAGAAGGTGGGGCGGCTCCAAAAGGTTAACAGCAGCCAGATCCATAACGCGCTGGCAAAAGAACTGATCAGCATAGGCATAAGCATCCGCCAGGATATCCAGACCCGCAGGGAGGCAGTGTTTTTGCCCTACAAGGCGTCCATGTGGGATTCCCTGGAGAGCATATGGAGGGCTGCCAGCCAGGATCCGGAGTGCGACGCCTATGTGATCCCTATCCCCTACTATGAGAAAAATCCCGACGGGAGTTTGGGGCAGATGCATTATGAGGGAAGCTTGTTTCCACGTGATGTGCCGGTGACCTATTACGGGGATTATCCATTTGCCGAGAGAGAGCCGGATCTGATATTTATCCATAATCCCTACGACGAGTACAATTACCTGACCAGTGTTCACCCTTTTTTCTACTCAAAGAATCTGAAACGGTTTACAGAGAATTTAGTATATGTGCCATATTTTATACTGGAGGAGCCGGATCTGAACAGCAAGGAGGAGATGGAACACATCGCGAACTTTTGCACCTGTCCGGGGGTGATCTACGGGGATCGGGTCATCGTTCAGTCGGAGAAGATGCGCCAGGCCTATGTGCATGTGCTGATGAAGCATCTGGGAGGGCGGGGCGTTCGAAGGCGAGACCTGGAGAGAAAGATCCTGGGCCTGGGGTCGCCTAAGACGGATAAGGCCCTGGGGACGAAAAGGGAGCAGGTGGAGATCCCGATGGAGTGGGAGAGGATCATCAGGAAGGCGGACGGGAGCGCAAAGAAGGTGATCCTGTATAATACGGGGCTGACCGGGTTTTTGCAGCACAGCAGCCGGTACGCTGACAAGATGCGGGATGTGTTTCGGGTGTTTTGGGAGGAGAGGGAGGAGGCGGCGCTTTTGTGGCGGCCTCATCCGCTGCTTGAAAACACCATAAAGACCATGAAGCCTGAGACTTTAGAGGAATACAAAAAGCTGGTGGAGGAGTACCGGGAGGGCGGATGGGGGATCTACGATGATTCACCGGAGCTGAACCGGGCTATGGCGGTCTGCGACGGGTATTATGGGGATGAAAGCAGCGTGGCGCGGCTCTGTGGCGAGGCGGGAAAAGTGGTCATGATACAGGATGTGGAGAATTTACAGAGGTAGAAGAGAAAGAGGTGGCTAAAATGGAAAAAGAAACTAAGACATCCAGGAAAAGGGTATTGATCATTGTGGCGGTTCTTTTGCTGCTGGCAGTGATCGGCGCTATGGGGGCAGTGATCTATACCCTGATGAATAAGAAGGAGGAGCCGGCAGCCAGGGAGAGGGCGGTTTCCGCAGGTTTGGTGGTGGATGGGAAGGTGGACCAGAAAGCCGCGGACGCCAGGTTTACCACGGATATGAATATGGTTTGGACCTTTCCTTCCGGCAGCGCCGTTTCCACAAACGCCATCATAGGCAATTCGGCGAGCAACCTTTATGAGTGCTATTTTGAAGTGTATTTGGATGATGAGGAACAGACCCTGCTGTACAGTTCGCCGATCCTGCCTGTTGGCAAACGGCTGGATCAGCTGGAGCTGGACGAGGTTTTGCCGGACGGCACTTACGACGCGGTGTGTACCTACCATCTTGTGGACGACGAGGACCCGGAGAAGGAGCTGGGGACGGTTTCCTTTGGCGTAAGTTTGATGGTTATAAAACAGTGAACCGATATATGTGCCCTGAAAAGAGCGGCAAAATGGTAGATAATGTTGATCTTTCGGGGCTGTATATAAAAATTATTTCAAAAAAACAGGAGGTATTCTTATGAAATCACAATTTAAAAAAGTTGCGGCCACAGCTCTTGCGTTGAGCATGTGTGCTCCAACAGCGGCTTTTGCCACAGCCAGCGGAGGAATTAACTCAACCACAAGCGGAAGTTTTGACACGTCGTTTGATGTGTATTCTCCGGCGCTCCACATCAGTGTTCCGCTGAAGGCAGACATTGAGGTCAATCCTATGGCGGACAGCGCTAATACAGGTGTAAAGCAGTTTAGCGTGGCATCCAACAGCATTGACATCATAAACGCTTCCGTAGATACGGAGGCGGATACCGCCATTCCGGTAAATGTTACGGTGAACGCTTCCATAACCAAAGCCGGACAGGACGTTGTGGTAGAGTACAACAGTTTTACGGCTGACCCCACTTCTGTCAAAAAGAGGATCAATCTGAACCTTACACAGGCATCAACCGCGGCAACTCTGGATGAGGGCAGCCGGGCGGCGCTGACCGGGGATCAGAACAAACTGCTGGATCTTTCCACTGTTCCGGTTGATACGGCTGCGGTATACCCCGCCACCAACCCTGCCAACCAGGCGACAGTCACAAAGTACGGCTCCCTGCTTTCCGTAGATATCGGGGTTCCGACTCTGGACGCTTCAGTCACCTCCTTTACGGCAGATCCAAGTAAGGTTAAGCCAACAGTAGGTTCTTTTGCCGTTACCGGTGTAGCCAACACCAATGCGGACTGGAAGGCAGAGGATGTCCAGGTAGCGATTACATACAATGTAAAAGCAAGTCAGGCATTATCAATTACGACTCCTAAGATAGCAACGGCGCCTACCTTTACCGCAGGAACCGGCGCGGCTGATGTGGTGATCACCATTCCAAGCGTGGGAGAGTCTAAGGTTCAGGCTATCGGTCTTCACAAAGACGGCGATTACGGCGATTTTGCCTGGGGAACCGATGATTATAAAGTAGAGTATGTGGCCAACGGCTCGGCTACAGACGCCAAGATCACGATCCCGAAAGATGATGCCGTGCTGGTTGCCTACGCGACCACAGCCGCTTACAATGGGCAGGCGCAGGATCTGATGATCGCGCTGTCTGACGGACGTATCGTCACATCAACGTTAACTTGCTCGTCAACTGCAGCACCGTAATGATACGGGATCTGATCTCCAGATAAAAGGGTATTTCTACCATACCTGTTTTGCCAACTCACCTGCAAAGGTGAGTTGGATTTTAAATGAACCAACAATTTAGCAGGAGGACAAAGGGCTTATGCGGAAAAAGATAGTATTTTTTTTGACGGTTGTGATCCTAAGCCACAGCATCTGCGCGGCAACGGATACGGCTGTGATGGACGACGCAAATGGAGCAGGAAGCATCGAAAGTCTGAATGACAGGAAGACGGAAGATCTGGAAGAGACTTTTGCCGGGGAGACGGAAACAGAAGAACGGGGATCAAAAGAGGCAGTCACAGAGCAGGCGGAAGAGATAGAACAGAAAGAGTCAGGCGGGGCGGACGCCACAGAGGACACGGGAAACATTTTGGAGGAATCCGGCCAGGGAGAGACGGAAGAGGAAACCGGGAAGGAACCAGTAGAGGCAGGAGAAGAGACGGGAAGGGAATCGGAGAAGACACAGACAGAAATAGTGGAAAAAACGGAGGAGTCCGGCGCAAAAACCACGCAGGAAGCAACGGAACAGGAATCGGATGGGACAGGCGCGGGCAGCGCGGACAGGGACGGGGGAAATGAACCGGGAGAGCCGGCCGCCGGGGAGATAAAGGAAGAGACAGTGGGAGAAACGAAGGAGCCAGGCGCCCCAGAGACAGACAAAGACATGGCAAGGGACCCGGAAGCGGAGACGGAGCCTGAATTTATGGAAGACATCTGGCCGGAGGAATGGCTGATCGCTACGCCTTTCGATGCCGTCAGAAGCGAGAGGCCGGATATTATATACAGCGTTTCTTTTCCCACAAACACAAACGCCATGCTGGATCCGGGAAATTTAAGCGGGAGAGGACAGATTTTTTCGGAGCGATATGAAGTGGAAAATTATGGGAACACAGATGTTGCCATCAAGATCAGAAACATCTGTGTGGAGTACGGTTCCCAGGAAGATAGATACGAACTTTTGGAGGAGGAGGTTACGGACCAGGAAGCCGGAGTAAAAAAACTCCAGATCAACATGGTGTGGGAAGGCGGCCTGGGAGATACGCAAAAAACGCTTTCCGTGTCAGAAGGCCAGCGCGATGAATGGGTCATATCTCTGGAGGCAGCGGCACCTAATGAGAACGGTGAAGCGGCAGCTGGCGATCAGGGGATCGGCCGGTTCTATTTTACCGGGACTCTGAATTCCGATCCCTATATCCAGTGGGAAGAAGGGGAACTGTTGGTAAGTTTTGATTATGAGATCATCGCGATAGAGGATCTGTGACAAGCGATATGAAGATCACAATACTTGGCGGCGCAGGGTTTATCGGAACAAATCTGGCGTTGAGATTATGTGAAAGAGAAAGCGATCACCTTACGGTGGTTGACAGGGAGAAAGGGCGCCTGGAGCGCTTAAAGGCCCTGTGCCCGAAGCGGGTAGCGGTGGAAAGGCGGGATCTGGACGCCATCCGGGATCTTGAGCCCCTGCTAAAGGGGCAGGATGTGGTGTACCAGCTGGTCAGCAGGACTGTGCCGGCCATATCAAACCGGCAGATTCCCCGGGGAATCCATGATAGCGTCAAGTGGACGGCGGAATTTTTGGAGGCCTGCGTAAACTGTCAAGTGGGTAAGGTGATCTTTATCTCCTCCGGAGGAACGGTATATGGAAGGGAGCATCCCTGCCCCCTTAAGGAGAACATGGAAACCTGGCCTGTGAATTCCTATGGGGTGGAGAAGCTGATGGATGAGAAGCTGTTGTACCTCTATCACCACATCCATGGTCTGGATTACAGGATCCTGCGGCTGGCCAATCCCTTTGGGCCTTACCAGAGACCGGACGGGGTCCAGGGGGTGGTGGCCGCGTTCGCCTACAGGGCAATAAAAAGAGAGCCCATCCAAATCTACGGAGACGGTTCTGTGGTCCGGGATTATCTCTATATTGATGACGCGGCCCGCGGGATCATCAAGGCTGCCGAGGGAGAGGGTAAGGAGAAACTGTTTAACATCGGAAGCGGAAAAGGCACCAGCATCCATCAGCTTATACGGATACTGGAAGCTTGTCTGGGGACGGGGCTTTCTGTAGAGTATTTGCCGGGAAGGTCCGTGGACGTGCCGGAAAATGTTCTTGATATCACAAGATACGAAACCGCGTTCGGCCCTCTTGCATCCGTATCCCTGGAGGAGGGGATCAAAAGGACGGTTGACTTTATAAGGAAAGAATACGTTCTATAAAGAAAGAGACAGGAAACGGAGTGGATGGTCAGATGTTTCAATATGATACGTTATTTTATGAAGATATCAGGCAGATGAAACGTGACGAGAAGATCATCATGCCTTTGGTGATGGAGCGGCTGAACCCCTGTTCGGTGGTGGATTTTGGGTGCGGGGAGGGACTGTGGCTGGCGGAGGCGCTGCGCTGGAACCCCAAGGCGGAGATCCTGGGGATCGACGGAGATTATGTAAAGAGAAAACGGCTGCGCATCCGGGAGGAATGCTTCATGGCGGCAGATCTGACGAAAGCTGTGTCGCTGGGAAGAAAATTTGAGCTGGCCATCTCCACGGAGGTGGCGGAACATCTGGAGGAAGAGTACGCGGATATTTTTCTTGACAGCCTTACAGCGGCGTCTGACCAGATCTTGTTCAGCGCCGCGGTTCCGGGGCAGGGAGGAACCCACCATGTCAATGAAAAGTGGCAGTCCTACTGGATCAGCAAATTTGAACGCCGCGGATTCTACTGCGATACATCTTTAAGAGATCATGTTTGGGGCGAGACGGGGATCAACAGCTGGAGACGGCAGAATCTGCTGTTTTTTTCCAGAAAGAAGACAAGGATCATACCTGGGGCTGAGCCTATGGATGTGATCCATCCGGAGGAAAGGGTCAGGGTCCGGATGGAAGCGGAGAAAAACTTCGAGGAGCGGGTGGAACATTTTATCCGATACCCGGAGATCTATGCCAAGCTGGATCAGATCATCGCGGAATTGGCGTCAGGGACAAGAAGGATCGTCATATATCCCTACGGTCTTAACGGCTGGCTGTGCGAGAGGATCCTTGTGGCAAAATACGGCATAAAGGATTATCTCATTGCGGATAATCGGTATCAAAAAGAGGGAAAGAAGATTCTGACGGCAAAGGATCTGGCAGAAGCCCAGGGAGAGCTTGTGGTCATCGACACGTGCGGCAACCCGGCGGTTCACAGGGAGGTTTTAAGGGAACTGAAGCAGTATGTAGATGAGAGATGCATTTATTCTGCCTATAAACTGTCAGAGTAGAGAAGGAGAGGACAGATGGAAAAGAACGTGATCAGCTGCGTCTCATACCAGGAAGGAAATGAGCTGTGGTGTTACGACGAGGTGGCGGGAATCCTGTCCAGGACAGATCTGAACGACTGGAAGACAGAGGTTATGGCTTCCCCCAGACAGATCGTTCGGGAACAGAGCTATAAAGTGAGGAAGCTGATCGGGTGGGGGGATGAGATCCTGATGCTGCCGGTGCAAAACAACAGAAAGTGGGCAGTTTATCATAAATCAGACAAAACCGTAGCGTTTGAGACTTTCTGCCGGGAACCTTATGAGTCCGCGGAGGCAGTGCTTAAGGGAGATCATCTGACCCTGCTTCCCTTGTCCCCAGCGGGTTTTGTGGTGGTGACAGACTTAAGGCAAAGAAAGACCGTAAAAAAGATCCCTGTAAGAAGTCATGATTTTGTGCCAAAGGATGGCATGGAGATATGGGAGGCCAAGATGGGGCAGGATGACATCTGTTTCCTGATCCGGGGCTCCCGCTTTTATGGACGGCTGCAGGACGGCAATCTCCGCCTCATAGAGCTTCAGGCATCCGGGCCCTTTATGTGCGCCGATTTTGTGGGGGATACGGTCTGGGCGTACCAGGATCAGGGATCGTGTCTGTGCCGTTTTGGGAGGGAAGGAAACCTGCTGGACTCCTACCCCATAGAGACGGGGAAAACGCCTGTAAGGATCCTGGCGCAGGCAGACCATATCGTGCTTCTTCCGGAGGAAGGGAGCACTATAGGGATCTTTGACGTGAAAACAGGAAAGGTAAGGACCATTGGCGGAGACGGATCCGGGCTTCTTCCGATCCTGCCGGAGGCGTTTCATGTTCCTTCCTACTGGGATCACGGCACGGACGGCGATCTCTTGTGGCTTCTGCCCTTAAGGTATCCCATGGTGAAGGTAAACCTGGAAACACTGGAGTGGAGTCAGCACAGGCTTGAGTACGGAGACGACTGCCCTGAAGGCAGATACTGGGAATGGTGCCAATGGCTTAGGGAAAGCAGGGACAGGTCTTATTATCATGAGGATCCGGTCACAGGACTGAAGGGATACCTTGAATTTGTCAAGATGGGTTCTGCCGTAAAGGCAAAGGAACAGGCTCCCTGCGGAGCCAATATCTGGAAAAGTCTTAAGGAGGGATGACCTGATGGAAGAGGGTTTATACAGTCGTCTGCAGGAGATCTGCCAAAGGATCGCAGAGAGAAAGGCGGACAGGATCTATTTGTATCCTTTTGGAAACCGGGGGATGCAGATCTTTGTTTTTTTGAAAGAACAGTACGGGTTTCAAGACATCGTGCCTGTGGATGACGGGCTTTGCAGGTACAATCCCCGGGTGCTTTCATTTGCGGAGATGGAAGACATGGGGAAAACGGACAACAGCGTCTTGGTCGTGACATCGGATAATCCCAGGATCTACCGGGAGCTGAGACTAAAGGCTTACGGGGCTGTTGACCGGGAGCGGGTGGAGGACTGTTTTGAGGAGCATCCCTGGACCAGGGCGCAGGATCCGAGGCTGGCGGCGCTGGCCATCGCTTCCGGCCAGATCTACATGAACCAGGTGGAGGGCTGCGCGGCGGAAGCGGGAGTTTACCAGGGAGAGTTTGCCAGACACATCAATGTCCTGTTTCCAGACAGAAAGCTGTACCTGTTTGACACCTTTTGCGGCTTTGATCCGGGCCAGGTAGACGCGGGGGCGGACAATACCGGGCAGACAGATCAGTGGATTGACGGATTGAAGGATACCACCGAGGGCACGGTTATGGAAAAGATGAGCTATAGACATAAGGTCGTCATAAGAAAGGGCCTGTTTCCGGAGACAGGCCGGGGCATAGACGAGCGGTTCGCGTTCGTGAATCTTGATATGGATCTGTATAAGCCTACTTATGAGGGGCTTTTGTTTTTCTGGGAAAGGATGAGTCCCGGCGGCTATATGTTTATCCATGATATGGACAACTGGGACGGGATCCGGGCGGCGGTGACGCGATTTTGCGAAGAGAGACAGGCAGCCTACGTGTGTCTCAATGACGGGATCACCGCATGTATCCCCAAACCTTTGGGACGGAGGGAGCGGCCATGATAAAAGTGTCAGTGCTGGTGGCCATCTATAATTCCCGAAAGTGGCTGCGGGAATGTCTGGACAGTCTGCTGTGTCAGTCTCTGACAGAATGTGAGTTTCTCTGTGTTGACGACGGGTCCACAGACGGTTCGGACCGGATCGTGGAGCAGTACAGCGCCGAGGACAGCCGTTTCAGGCTTATAAGGCAGGCAAACCAGGGACTGTCCGTGACCAGAAACACAGGGATAAAAGAGGCGCGGGGAGAGTATCTGGCATTTTTAGATGGGGACGATATGTTTGCCAGCCACAGGGCGCTGGAGATCCTGTTCCAAAGATCAGTCAAAGATGATCTGGAGCTTTTGAGTTTTGAGACAGAGCTTGTGTATGAGGGGAGGATGGCAGAGAAAAATAACCGGGATGCTCTGTTTACCAAGGTTCACCAATATCCCGGCATAAGGAGAGGGTCCCAGTTTCTGACGGAGATGATAGAGAATCAGGAGTACCACGATACGGTGTGGCTGCTGTTTGTCAGGAGGAGATGGCTGTTAGACCAGGGCATCGGGTTTTATCCGGGGATCTTTTACGAGGACGCGCCTTTTTGTATGCGCTGTTATCTTCGGGCAGAGCGGATGGCCCATTTGTCAGAAAAGCTTTACAGATACCGGATCAGGGAACGTTCGATCACAACATCGCCCATAGAATGGCAGCATGTATATGGGAGAGTGGTGGGATTAGGGCAGATGCTCCGGCTCTTCCTCCTGCCGGAGTATGGGGATCCAAGGCTTCAAAGGGCTATGGAAAAATACCTGTCCCAGGCCTTGTTTCACATCCGATACCTGGATGAATTTCGAACCGGGGACGTGACGGACATAGCTGCGGACCCGTACCATACCTTTCTGCTGAAGCTTTTGGAGGTGGGAGAGTGGCGCATGGAGGTCAATGAGGAGGTGATCCTGGCCGGACTGGAAAAGATGGCAAAGGACAGTGAGGGGATCATCCTCTACGGGGCGGGAGTCGTCGGAAGGCTGTTCGCCCGGTTTTTGGACGCCCGGGGGTTGAGAGAAAAGATCCGGTGCTTTGCAGTGAGCCAAAGGCCCGCTATAAGCAGTGTGGAGGGGATACCGGTTCTCTCTGTCCGTGAGGCGCTAAATCTGCCAGGACAGGTGGTCTTGTCCGTGGTGGAACATGGCGCGCGCCGGGAGATGAAGGAGACTTTGAGAGGGCTTGGCGTGGCGCGTGTTTGGGAGTTTGATGATTATATCTACCGTGCGCTGCGCCGCTTTTCGGAGGAGGTCCTTTGCAGTCACCAGGTTCATTATCCAAATGCTCCGTTTACCTCTACCCGGGGTATGGAAGATCTGATCTTTGAGGCGGTCCCGGAGCTGGGGACGGCGCTCCGGTGGGGAGAGGTAAAAGACCATCCGAACCAGATTTTTGAGCATTTTATGGCCTGGGGGGATGAGGTGATCTATGTTCTGGACGACCACCGATTGCGCGGGATCGTCACGCCGGGGGACCTGATCCGAAGTCTTGAAAAAGGAGAGCGGATGCCCAAACCAAACAGGGATTTTGTGTTTGTCCGGGATAAAGGGGATGTTGACGGCGCAGCGGCGGCCTTTAGAAGATTTCCGGGCATCCATGAGGTTCCGGTGGTAAAGGAGGGCCGCTTTTTGGGTGTTTTAAAGAGCGGGGAGAGAAAGTCCCAGGAAGAGTGGAGGGATATCAGAAGACGGCTAAAGGAAGGAATTTTGGAGATTGAGCGCAGGGAATGGGTACAAAAGGACGTAAAGCGGCTTCTGGGGATAAACGGGAAAAAATTTATCTACCGGTATCTGTCCGAGAAGGATATGGAGCTGACGGACAAGGAGCGGCGGATCTATGAGGGGAAGAGCAGGATCGGGGACAAGGGGTTAAGCGCCCTGACCTTTAGGGAGCAGCAGATCTTTTTTGGGAGCCATTGCCCTCCCGGCTATGGGGATGAAGTCATAAGAGATTTTGAGGAATGCGCCATGATCTATAAGAACGGGATCCCGGGGCTGGAGGACAGAAACGGAAGGATCTTTCACATCAAAAACGGGACGCGGATCGTCCCCAACGCCCCGGCAGAGGCCGCGAAAAAGATCGTGATGGTGGGGCCCTGCACCCTGTTTGGCGTGTACACAAGAGAGGAAGAGACCGTGGAAGCCTGTCTGCAGGAGATGCTTTTGGAAGAGGGCTTTGAGGATTACCAGGTGGTCAACTGCTGTGTGGGAGGCGGGGAGACCAGCCTGCCAAGGCTTCTGTGCCAGGAGCTGGCGCCGGAGGATATGGTCATCATCATGACAGAGGATTTTGATGTGTGGAAGGGCCTGGAGGCGGAAGGCCTGGGGTCGGTAACCTGTCTGGAAAGCATGTCCGAAGTATGGGACGGGATACCCAGACCGGTTGATCATGTGCTGAACTCGGCACAGCACTGTGACTATGTGGTGAATCAGAGCATTGCCCGGAAGATGTTTCGGGATATTAAAACTTCTCTGCAAACGGGCAGGGAGGGAGAGATCCGCCGCAGCGCGTTGCAGGATCACTATATTTCCTGGGATGTGGCCCGGTATTACAGAGCCTATCTGGAACCCTATAAGAGGGTGGTTCAAAAAGGGGATCGGGTGGGCGCGGTTGTGATGACCTGCAATCCATTTACAAAAGGCCACCGCTTTCTCGTGGAGTATGCCTGCAAAAAGGTGGATCACCTCTATATCCTTGTGGTGGAGGAGGACCGGTTTGCTTTTTCTTTTAAGGACCGGATCAGCATGGTGAAAAGGGGAACCGCGGATCTGGAACAGGTATCGGTCCTGCCGTCGGGAAAGTATGTGATCTCTGACAGGACGTTTATGCAGTATTTTAAAAAGGACCGGGTGCGCAATGTGGAGGACATGGACTATGACGTGCATATCTTCGGGGAGATCGTGGCAAAGGAGCTGGGCATACAATACCGGTTTCTGGGGGAGGAGCCTTTTGATCAGGTTACCGCCAAGTACAATGAGACCATAAAAAGAATCCTGCCATCCTACGGGATCGTCACAGTGGAGATCCCCAGGGCAAAAGACAAAGGCGATGAGATCATCAGCGCGTCAAAGGTTCGGAAGTGTATAGAAGCCGGAGAATATGACAGACTGGCGGGCATGGTGCCGGACAGCACCTTAGGGTATCTGCAGTCGGTCCTTTGAAAAATCAAAGGTGAGGTGAAAATATGGACTACATCATCATACAGGCAGGCGGTAAGGGAACCCGCCTGGGATATCTGACCAAAAATAAACCGAAAGCCCTTGTCCCGGTGGACAACCTTCCCATGATCTTTCACCTGTTCCGCCGCTACCCGGAGAAACGGTTTGTGGTCATAGGCGATTATCAGAGGGAGGTGCTGCGGGAGTATTTATCTTGCTTTGCAAAGGTAAAATACCAGATGGTGGAAGCCAAAGGGACGGGCACCTGCTCCGGGATCCGGCAGGCGCTGGAGCTGATCCCGCCCGGGGAGCCTTTTATGTTGGTGTGGTCGGATCTGATCCTTTCGGAAACCTTTGAACTGCCAGAGGAATACGGGAAGCCGGCCAATGGAGCCGTGCCGGAGTGCGACTACATCGGGATCTCCGAGACGTTTTCCTGTCGATGGAGTTATGAGAACGGGCGGTTTTGTGAGGAGCGCTCCGTTAAGCACGGCGTGGCCGGACTGTTTCTGTTTCGCCATAAAGACAGGCTGTCCGATGTTCCAATGTCCGGGGAGCTGGTCCGGTGGATGCAGGAGAGGCAGATGGAATTTCGGGAGCTTGGCCTGGCGGGGACCAGGGAGTTTGGGGAGCTTTCGGAGTATGAAAAGCTGGGAAGAGACAAATGCCGCCCCTTTAACCGGATCACCACAGACGGGACCATCCTCACAAAAGAGGCGGTGGATGACCAGGGGAGGGTGTTGGCAGAGAGAGAAGAGGCTTGGTATGAAAAGGCGAAGGAGAACCATATCACCATACTGCCTCACATCTACGGCACCAATCCTCTGCGCATGGAGTACATAAAAGGAAAAAATATCTATGAGTGCCGGCTGGACTATGGGGAAAAGCGGCAGATCCTGGAAAAGCTGGTTGACGCCCTTCACAGACTTCACCGGTCGGAGTATGCCCGGGCAGATTCTTTCAGCGTAAAAGAGGCTTACTATCATAAGACCATGGAGCGTGTGGGAACGATCCAGGATCTGGTGCCTTTTGCCAGGGATAGGGTCATACGGATCAATGGAAAGGACTGCCGGAATGTCTATTACCACAAGCGGGATCTGGAGAAAGTGCTGGAGAAGCTGACCTGTGAGCGTTTCTGCTTTCTCCACGGAGACTGCACCTTCTCCAATCTGATGCTTCGGGAGGACGGCACGCCGGTGCTCATTGATCCCCGGGGGTATTTTGGTTTTACGCGGCTGTACGGGGACGCCCGCTATGACTGGGCAAAGCTTTATTATTCCATTGTGGGGAATTATGACAGGTTTAACCTGAAGGATTTTCGCCTGGAAATCGGCAAAGAGGAAGTCTTTCTCAACATAGGATCCAACTGCTGGGAGGATATGGAAGGAGATTTCTTTGAGCTGACAGGGGCAAAGCCGTGGGAGATCAGACTTTTGCACGCCGTCATCTGGCTTTCTCTGACCACCTATGCCTGGCAGGACTACGATTCCGTGTGCGGGGCGTTTTACAATGGATTATATTATCTGGAGGACGTACTATGATAACATATTTTGAGGAGCAGTTTCACACTCTGGATCAATGTCTCCACTCCCTGGATGAGGAGATGTTCGGGCGGCTTTTGGAGGAAGCGGTTAGGACGCTGAAAGCAGGGGGGAAGATCGTGGTGTCCGGTCTTGGCAAAAATGTCCCCATCTGCGAGAAATTTGTGGGGTCCATGGTCTCCATGGGTCTGAACGCCTGTTTTCTCCACACCAATTCGGCAGTCCACGGCGATATGGGGATGGTGAAAGACAAGGACTTGGTGATCATTCTGACCAAGAGCGGGGAGACATGGGAGTCCATCTACCTGGCAAGGCTTTTGAAAGACCGGGATATTGTCCTGTGGCTTTTGACATTTGCCAAGGAAAGCACTCTGACAAAAGAAATCCCCAATACCATTTTGCTGGATCTGGATCATGAGGGGGATCTGTGGAATATTATGCCCAATAATTCCACCACCATGAACCTGATCGTTCTCCAGGGGCTGGCCATGATGATCGCCGAAAAGATGGATATCACCATTGACCAGTTTAAACGGAATCACCCCGGCGGGCATATCGGGAAGGTGCTGGCACATGCTTAGGGCCGTGGCCCATGTCCTGGGAGGAGCCGTCCGGTGGGGCGTTCTGCGTATGAGGCTTGGCATTGGTGAGAAAACGGTTGTTTTGTTTTTGACAAATGACAACTTAAGACTGGACTATTATGCCATGGTGTACCTAAAAGATCTTATGGAGAGAAAATATGCGGACCGGGCAGTGGTGTTTTTGGATGACGTTTTGTGCAGGTCACTTCCGGGAGGAGCTTCTTTTCTCAGAACACTGGGCAGAATGGTGAAAACCAGGGAGCAGGTAACCTTGTGCAGATATCCGGCGTCAGAGACGAAACGGGTGTATGGTTACTACGGATTCCACAAATTTTCGGACAGGGTGGTGTTTACCTATACGGACCGGCCAAAGGATAATCTGCTTGGCAGGGCGCTGAGGGAGACCAAGGTGAACGAGGAGGACGCCGTATGCCTGGGGCTGTATCACCTGCGGCAGGTTCCGTCCCCAAGAGAGGATAGGAAAAGGGGGCGGACGGATGTTTGACTATAAGCTGGAGAAGGTTGAAAAGACGCTTCACAGGATGTTTGGCAGGGGGAAGCTGACAGGCAGGAGGATCTATCTGTTCGGGGTAAGCGAGAACACGAGACAGATCACGGGGATTCTGCGCTCCCTGGGACTGGAGCCTGTGGGCGTGCTGGACAATGACAGAAAGAAGCAGAAAAGCTGGTGCGGCGGTATTCCGGTGGTATCGGTTGACTCGGTGGGAGATATACGGGATGCGAAGAATTTATATATCATCTATTCCTACTACTGGAGGGAGATGAGGGACCAGCTTTTAGATAAAGGCGTTAGAAAACAGGCTGTGGCCACGCTGTATCGGGAGGACTCCCTGCGGGAGTGTTTTTCCTGCGCCTTTCGGGGAAAAGAGGTTCACCGAAAACTGATTCGGCGCTATGGGGATGTTCCGCTTTTTCTCTGTCCTTACACGGGAACAGGGGATATCTACCTGATCGGCACATTCTGGAAACAGTATATTGAGAAGAACCAGATCAGGGATTACGTATTTCTGGTGATCAGCAGGGCGTGTCAGAAGGCGGCTATGCTGTTTGATATTAAGAATGTTGTGGTTTTAGACAAGAAGATCGAAGGGTCTTATCTGGTTCAGTATTATATGCTGTGTCCGGACCAGGTGAATCTTAAGATTTTAAATGATTCCTGGGCCCAGATACACACCAACCCTGTGGAGTGGTTCCGGGGGTATAAGGGGCTGATGTTTATGCCTCTGTTTCGGAAGTTTGTGTTTGACTTGCCGGACACGGCAAGGCCAGGCCACCCGGTATGGAAGGACGCGGATGGTGAGCTGGAGGAGGCGTTTTTGAAGTTTGGGCTTGAGCCGGGGAATACGGTGATCTTGTCGCCGTATTCCAACACTCTCGCCGACTTGCCAAGGGACTTTTGGGATAATCTGGCATGGGAATTAGGAAAGGCCGGTTTTACGGTCTGCACCAATAGCAGCGGCCCTATGGAACCTGCGGCAAAGGGGACGGTTCCGGTGTTTTTTCCCTTGGATCAGGCGCCCCGGTGGGTGGAGAAGGCAGGATATTTTGTGGGGGCAAGAAGCGGGCTCTGTGACATGATCAGCGGCGCGAAGGCCAGGAAAGTTATTTTATACGGCTTCCATGACCGCTTTTTTAATGGGAGCGCTTTTGAGTATTTTAACTTAAAGGATATGGGACTGTGTGAGGACGCCGTGGAGCTGCAGTTTGACGGCGCGGATCAGGGGCTTTGTGAGAAGGTGCTGGGGGCATTGGCGGCTTTAAAAGCTGAGGAGGAGAAAGGGTTTTTGGGGAAGCTGGAGACCTGGGTGGAGAGATATGATAAGATATTTTTTATTCGGCACAGAGGAAGGAGCCTGAAGGAACTGATACAGTCTTTTACAGATTCCAGGGCTGTTGTTGACACGAAAAAGAAGGTGCTTTTGCTGGCAGAAGAAGAAAAACCATGGGATCTTCCTGGTGCGGTCCAATACTGTCGGCTGGATGGGAAAGAGGCCCGGACTCTCTGGAAGCTGTACCATATGTACGAGTTTTCAGACCGGTTCCAGATCATATTCAGGGCAGAGCGCTTTTCGGAAGAAGAACCATGGGGCAGTCTGTTCCGTCTGGTGGATACAGGCGTTCTTGATATGGAGGAGGTGTGGGAGGCCTTGCTGCACTGAGCGCGGGGAGTGAAAGATGGATCAGGAACATGTTAGAGAGATGAAAGAAAATCTGGACAAGATGGCCCGGGAGCATGCCTTCCGGGGAAAAGAGATTTTTCTGTTCGGCCATTGCGGCGCCACAGAGAAGCTGGCGGATCTTTTGATGGAGCGGGGCTTTTCGGTGTCGGCGATCCTGGATAACAACCAGGCTAAGCATGGAGCGTCTTACCGGGGTATCCGGATCTGCCCGGTAGATGTGGCGCTGGAAGCGGGGGAGGGGAAAAGCCTGGTGTGTATTGCCGCCAGGGCTTACGCTGCCATGGCAGATCAGCTTGGAAGGCTTGGGTACAAGGGAGAGGTCCGAAAGGTGGCGGATTACAACAGCTATGGGGAATATTCCCTTCTGCCGGATGTTCTTGTCCGCAGAAGAGAGCGGATGGAGCGGGGCAGGAAGGTATATGACAGGATTTCCGAAAGGTATCCGGAACACTTTAAGATCCTGTGTCCTTTTTCGGCGTTGGGAGATATCTGTTTTACCATGTCCTACCTGCCCTGTTTTTTAAAACAAAGAGGGATCGGCAAATGTGTGGTCTGCGTTGTGGGAAAAGGGTGCAAAGAGGCGGCAAAGATGTTTGGTTTCTGTCAGGTCCAGGCGTTAGGTCAGACGGATATGGACGAGATGATTCAGGCTGCTTTGTATATGGGGGCAAAGGATGTGTTTATTCCCCATCAGGACAGGCCCTACGTGGTGAATCTGTCCAGGGCGCTGTATGTGAAACGGATTCCTCTGGAGAAACTGTACTGCTGCGGGGTTTTTGGCCTGCCTGAAAGCACCAGGCCCTGTAAGCCGTCCCGGTTGAGAGATTATCCCGATCTGGAAAAGATCCGGGAAGGAAAAACGGTGATCCTTTCTCCTTATGCCAAATCTGTTCCTGCTTTAAGGCAGGAGATCTGGGAGGAGATCGTGGAGGATTTTTGCAGGCGGGGGTATGTCTGTCTCACCAATGTGGCAGGGGATGAAAAGCCCTTGACAGGGACTGACCCCATTAGCCCAGCGGTCTGTGAGATGCAGTCTGTGGTGGAAAGGGCCGGGACCTTTATCGGCCTGCGCAGCGGTCTGTGTGATGTGGTCCGGGGGGCATTGTGCAAAAAGGCGGCTCTTTATCCGGATTACTGTTACTGTGATACCAGGTGGAAGGCCATCGAGATGTACAGGCTGGATGGCTGGGAAAATATAGTGATAGAGGAGGGGTATCAATGGAAAGACCCGTGGAGCTGATTTTGTCCACGCTGCCTAAAACGTGGATCTTTGACCTTGACGGTACCATTGTGAAACATAATGGCTACAAGACGGACGGGGAAGATTCCCTGCTTTTGGGGGCCAGGGAGTATCTGGCCGGATTGCCGGGGGAGGATAGGATCCTGATCCTGACTTCCAGGAAGGAGGAGTGCAGAGCCCAGACCCTGAAATTTTTGAGGGAACATTCCATACGGTTCGACTACATCCTGTTTGATATGCCCATGGGTGAGAGGATCGTGGTCAATGATAAAAAGCCGTCAGGCCTGGACACGGCTGTGGCCATCAATGTGGAGAGAGACGGATTTGGGATTCCGAAGATACAAAGAGAGAGGTAAAAGGTGCTGCTATGGATATTGAATTGACGGCTTCCATGATGTGCGCGGACTATGGAAATCTGGAAAAAGAGGTAAAGGCTCTGGAAGAAGGGGGGATCGACTCCTTCCACATCGACATTATGGACGGCAGGTATGTGCCGAATTTTGCCATGTCCCTCAATGACATGAGGTACATAGCAGGGGCGACAAAGCTTCCCCTGGACGCGCATCTGATGGTGGAGCATCCCAACAACAATATCGGGCTGTTTCTGGGAAGTCTGCGAAAGGGGGATACGGTGTACATTCATCCGGAGGCGGAGTATCACCCTTCCACCACTCTGCAGAAGATCATCGACGCGGGGATGATACCGGGGATCGCGGTGAATCCGGGGACCTCGGTGGAAACGGTGCTGGAGATGCTGCGGATCGTGAAGAAGGTGCTGGTCATGTCCGTGAACCCGGGAAACGCGGGGCAGATGTACCTGCCCTATGTGGGAAAGAAGATCACGAAACTGCTCTCTCTTAAAGAGGATATGGATTTTGAGATCTACTGGGACGGGGCCTGCGGGGCGGACAAGATACGGGAATACGCGCCCAAGGGGGTGAAGGGGTTTGTGCTGGGAACCACGCTTTTGTTCGGCAGGGATAAGCCTTACGGGGAGATCATCGGGAATATTCGCAGGCTTGAATTTTGACGGGAGATGGATGGTATGAACGTTGCGTTACTTTTATCGGGAGGTAGGGGGGAGCGGATGGGTGGAGGAGTTCCAAAGCAGTATCGAAAAGCCGGAGGCAGGCTTATTATTGCTTACTCCATGGAGACTTTGTTCGCCCATCCGGACATTGACGCGGTGCAGATCGCGGCAGAACCCGCGTGGCGAAAGGAGATCGCCGGCTGCGGCGCCCATCTGTGTCCCGCAGGTTTGTGGAACCGCAAATTCCGGGGATTTTCTCTTCCGGGAAAGAACAGGCAGCTGTCGGTTTTTTATGGGTTGGAGGCTGTAAGGGGCTACGCAAAAGAGAAAGATTACGTGCTGATCCATGACGCGGCCAGACCGTTTGTGTCTTCAAAACAGATCACAGACTGTATTGACAGCGCAAAGGAACATGAGGGGGCCATGCCGGTTCTTCCCATGAAAGATACGGTCTACCAAAGCCGGGACGGACGGACCGTGGAACGTCTTTTGGAGCGGTGCTTTGTCTATCGGGGGCAGGCGCCGGAAGTGTTTGAGCTGGGCAGGTATTATGAGGCCAATGTCAGGCTTCTGCCGGATGAGATCTTAAAGATCCATGGATCCACAGAGCCGGCGGTGATGGCGGGTATGGACATCGCCCTGATCCCGGGGGATGAAAAAAATTTTAAGATCACCACAAAGGCTGATCTGGAGAAGTTTTGCAGGATGATGGAAAGACCAGGAGGTGAGAAAACGTGAGGGCATGGGTGCTGGGCGGAGTGGGACAGCTGACATGGGAGGAAGTACCCACACCAATACCAAAGGCAGGGGAGGCGCTGGTTTCAGTGCGGGCGGCAGGTATATGTGGCTCTGATATCCCCAGGATCTACAAAACCGGAGCTCATCAACATCCCCTGATCCCCGGACATGAATTTTCGGGGAAAGTGACACAGGTGGGGGACAGGGCTGATCGGGGATGGATCGGGAGGAGAGTAGGGATTTTCCCCCTGATCCCGTGCCGCGGATGTACACCCTGCGCAAGAGGGCAGTATGAGCTGTGCCGTCATTATGATTATATGGGGTCCAGGAGAAACGGCGGGTTTGCGGAATATGTGGCTGTGCCTGTATGGAATCTGCTCCCTCTGCCGGATCAGGTTGGATACGAGGAGGCGGCGATGCTGGAACCTATGGCAGTGGCAGTCCATGCCGTGAGACGGGCAATAGGGATGGCAGGCAGCAGGAAGATAGAGACAGCGGCAGTCTGTGGGCTGGGGACTATCGGACTGCTGCTTTTGTTATTCTTAAGAGATCTGGGGATCAGACAGATCTTTGTTATGGGCAATAAGGCATTTCAGAAGGATCAGGCCCTTTCATTTGGCGTCAAAGACAGGGATTTCTGTGATGTCCGGCGCAGGGATCCCCAGGCCTGGCTTATGGACCGCACAGAAGGCCGGGGCGCGGAGTTGTTTTTTGAATGCGCGGGAAAGAATGAGACATGCGCCCTGGCTGTGGCCGGGGCCGCTCCCGGGGGGACCGTGGTGCTGGTTGGCAATCCGTCTTCCGACATGTTGATCAAAAAAGAGGTATACGGGAAGATCCTTAGGAATCAGCTGAAGGTAACAGGCACCTGGAATTCTTCCTTTTGTCATAGCCCGGAGGACGACTGGAGTTTTGCCCTTGACAGCCTGGTTCGGGGGACGATCATCCCTGCGGGGATCATTTCCCACAGATATTCTCTGGAGGACATGAGCCGCGGGCTGGAACTGATGAGGGATAAAACAGAAGATTACGGCAAAGTGATGGGAATCCGCTCCAAAACCCATTGACAATCCGTTTCAAAAAGAGTACCCTCTTATGTGGATTTGAGAAATTTTACCTAAAATTTATGAGAAGAAAGAAGCGGATAGACATGGAGCAGAGAAAACGATACCTGTTTACCAACCGGGACTTAACCCGCCTGATCGCCCCCCTGATTGTGGAGCAGATCCTGGCGGTCACTGTGGGAATGGCGGACACCATGATGGTCTCCAGCGCCGGGGAGGCGGCCACGTCCGGGGTGTCTCTGGTGGATATGATCAACAACCTGATCATCAATGTGTTTGCCGCCGTGTCCACAGGAGGCGCGGTGGTGGCGTCCCAGTATCTGGGGCATGAAGACAGAGACAGGGCCAGGGAGTCGGCCAACCAGCTGATCCTGATCACAGGGCTTATTGCCGTGGGGATCATGGTTTTGTGTATTGCATTCCGGGGCGGATTGCTGGGCGGGCTGTACCAGGGGGTGGAGGCCGATGTCATGAGAAACGCTCTGGTCTACCTGGTGATGTCCGCCTTGTCCTACCCCTTTCTGGCGGTTTACAACTCCTGCGCCGCGCTGTTTCGCTCCATGGGCAACTCGGAGATCTCCATGCAGGTGTCCGTGGTCATGAATGTGATCAATGTGGCGGGCAATGCCTTTTTTATCTTTGGCATGAAGTGGGGCGTGTTCGGGGCGGCCCTGGCATCTCTGATCGCCCGCATGATCGCCTGCGTGATCTTGTTTATCCGTCTCAGGAATAAAAAGCTTGTGATCTGCATTGATTCCCGCATTTTTACCTGGAACGGAAAGATGATCGGCAAGATCCTGCACATCGGCATCCCGGGAGGGGTGGAGAACAGCATCTTCCAGCTGGGAAGGATCCTGGTGGTCAGCATCATCGCCACCTTCGGCACTGTCCAGATCGCCGCCAACGCGGTGGCCAATAATCTGGACAGCATGGGCGTTTTGGCGGGTCAGGCCATGAACCTTGCCATGATCACCATTGTAGGACGGTGCGTGGGGGCCGGAGATTATGACCAGGCGGATTACTATGTGAAAAAGATGATGAAGCTCACATACCTGATCAACGGGATCTGCTGTGGCGCGGTGCTTGCAAGCCTGCCTCTGACGTTGAAGCTGTACGGGCTGTCAGAGGAGACCTTAAAGCTGGCGGCTATCCTGGTGCTGATCCATGACGGCATGGCCATCTTTTTGTGGCCCGCGTCCTTTACCCTGCCCAATGTGCTCAGGGCTGCCAATGACGTGAAGTTCCCTATGATAACGTCCATTGTGTCTATGGTGGTGTTCCGCATAGGGTTAAGCTATGTCATCGGCGTGGGGTTAGGGCTTGGGGCTCTTGGGGTGTGGATCGCCATGGTGGTGGACTGGATTGCCAGGGTCAGCTGTTTTGTAGGGCGATATAAAAGCGGAAAATGGAAGAATCTGGCAGCCCTTTAGGGCGGAGATCTTAAGAGCGGAAATTTGTGAAACTTGCCTCTTGTATTTTCTGGATAATGGTATATAATACTAGATGTAGTGTTACAGATCATGAATAATACAAGATATGGAGTGCAAGGCTATGAACATCATAAAAAGAAGCGGTAAGGAAGTCTGCTTTGAGGCAGAAAAGATCCAGAGTGCGGTGGAGAAAGCCAACGGCACAGTCAAGGAGGAGGAACACCTGACAAAGGCCCAGATCGCCAAGATCGTCCAGGCGGTGACGGTCAAGTGCCAGGAGCTTAATCGGGCGGCCGGAGTGGAAGAGATCCAGGATATGGTGGAAGAGGAGATCATGCGCCACGACGCGTACAAAGTCGCCAACCATTATATCACATACCGCTATAAAAGGCAACTGGTCCGCAAGGCCAACAGTACGGACCAGCAGATCCTAAGCCTGATTGAGTGCAGTAATGAGGAAGTGCTCCAGGAGAATTCAAATAAGAATCCGGTGGTCAACAGCGTACAGAGGGATTACATGGCGGGGGCGGTCAGCAAGGACATCACCAACCGCCTTTTGCTTCCCCAGGAAGTGGTCCAGGCTCATGAGGAGGGGATCATCCACTTCCATGACGCGGACTATTTTGCCCAGCACATGCACAACTGCGACCTGGTGAATCTGGACGATATGCTCCAGAACGGCACGGTCATCAGCGACACCCTCATCGAAAAGCCCCACAGCTTTTCCACAGCATGCAACATCGCCACCCAGATCATCGCCCAGGTGGCTTCCTCCCAGTACGGCGGCCAGAGCATTTCCCTGACCCATCTGGCGCCCTTTGTGGACGTGAGCCGCCAGAAGATCGTGCTGGAGGTCCGGGAGGAGATGAAAGAGCTGGGGTGCGAGGGAACCAGGGAGCAGATGGAAGCGATTGTGGAGAAACGCCTTCGGGACGAGGTGAAGAAAGGCATCCAGACCATCCAGTACCAGGTTATTACCCTGATGACCACCAACGGCCAGGCGCCTTTTTTGACGGTGTTCATGTACTTAAACGAGGCGGGGCAGGACCACAGGCTGAAACATGACCTGGCCATGATCATCGAGGAAACTCTGCGCCAGAGGATCCAGGGAGTGAAGAACGAGAAGGGACAGTGGATCACCCCTGCGTTTCCGAAGCTGATCTATGTGCTGGAGGAGGACAACATTTATCCGGAAAGCCCCTACTACTACCTGACCGAGCTGGCTGCCAGGTGTACGGCCAAGCGGATGGTGCCGGACTACATTTCCGAGAAGATCATGATGCAGAACAAGGTGGACAAAAACGGGGAAGGCCACTGCTACACCTGCATGGGCTGCCGCAGCTTTCTCACCCCCTATGTGGACCCCCGGACAGGCAAGGGCAAATATTACGGCAGGTTTAACCAGGGCGTTGTGACCATCAGCCTTCCCGACGTGGCCCTGTCCTCACAAAGAGATGTGGAGAAGTTCTGGGAGATCTTAGATGAACGGCTGGAGCTTTGTTATAAGGCCCTGATGTGCAGGCACAGGCGTCTTAAGGGGACTCTGTCTGACGTGGCTCCCATCCTGTGGCAGAACGGGGCCCTGGCCAGACTGAAGAAGGGGGAGACCATTGACAAGCTTCTCTACGGCGGGTACTCCACTATCTCCCTGGGCTACGCGGGCCTGTATGAGTGCGTGTACTACATGACAGGCCAGTCCCACACCAACCCGGAGGCCATGCCATTTGCCCTGGAAGTGATGCAGCGGCTCAACGACGCCTGTAAGCGGTGGAAGGAGAAGGAGAACATTGACTTCTCCCTGTACGGGACCCCTCTGGAGTCCACCACCTACAAGTTTGCCAAGTGCCTCCAGAAGCGGTTTGGCATCATCGAGGGCGTGACGGACAAGAACTACATTACCAACAGCTACCATATCCATGTGATGGAGGAGATCAACGCTTTTGACAAGCTGTCCATCGAGGCCAAGTTCCAGGCTCTGTCCCCGGGAGGGGCCATCAGCTATGTGGAAGTTCCGGATATGCAGGGCAATATCCCGGCGGTCATGGCGCTCCTTAAGCACATTTACGACAATATCATGTACGCGGAGCTGAACACCAAAAGCGATTACTGCCAGTGCTGCGGTTTTGACGGGGAGATCCGCATTGTGGAGGATGACCACGGAAAACTGGTATGGGAGTGTCCCCAGTGCGGAAACCGGGACCAGGACAAGATGAACGTGGCCAGAAGAACCTGCGGCTATATCGGGACGCAGTTCTGGAACCAGGGCAGGACCCAGGAGATCAAGGACCGGGTGCTCCACCTGTAGGAGAGGGATATGTATTACAGCAACATTAAGAAATGGGATATCGCTGACGGCGCGGGGGTGCGGGTGACGCTGTTTGTGTCCGGATGCACCAACCGCTGCCCCGGCTGCTTTCAGCCGGAGACCTGGGATTTTCATTACGGACAGCCCTTTACCCGGGAGACGTTGGAAGAGATCCTTCAGGCTCTGGAGCCGGAGTTTATCCGGGGGCTGACCCTTTTGGGGGGAGAGCCTATGGAGCCGGAGAACCAGCAGGTCCTGGCAGGACTCTTAAAGGCGGTAAAGGAGAAGTTTCCGGCAAAGGATGTGTGGTGCTACACAGGGTTTACCTATGAGGAGGATCTGCGCCCCGGCGGCAGGCGCCACTGTGATGTCACCGACCAGCTTTTGGCCATGGTGGATGTGCTGGTGGACGGAAGGTTCGTCCAGGAGAAGAAAAACCTGACCCTAAGCTTTCGGGGGTCGGAGAACCAGCGGGTGATCGATATGCCCGCCACCCTTCAAACGGGGCGGGTGGTATTGTCTGAATGGAACGGCTAAAGGCCAGGTTTTTGCCAGAGATTCCCTTATAATTTCCGGGAAAATACCGATATATATAATGTATTTATGGATTGAGGATCTCTGCCCTTTTGGATGGGGGTTCAACGATCAGATCACAGGTATATTTATACCGGAAAGGAGAACATTATGGCAATTGGCGGTATTTCATCAAATTATTACAGCACGTATAACAACTACAGTTATAACGGCTACAGCGGCAATGGAGTAAACACCTGGACGGACAACGCCAACAAAGAGGCTGAGGCTTTAAAAGAAAGTCTGGGGATTGGGAGCACTGACAAGACCGGCAGTACCAGCAACAAGGTTAGCAGCGCTACCACAGCCAGCAGCGCCAGCTCATTCCTCATGGGGTATCAGATGGCACTGGAAGATCTGGAGTCCGCGGCCGGAAAGCTGCAGACTGACACCAAGGACAACGTATTTTCCAAGCTGGATTCCGCATGGAACGACATAGCCAACGGAAAAGGCACCAAGGATGGGTTGGAGAAGGCGCTTAACGACGTTGTTTCCGCAGTGAAGGATTTTGCTGATAAGTACAACCACACTGTATCTTACTTAAAGAAGAATGTGGAGCACGGTTCAGGCATATCCAGCCAGCTGGCCAGTTTCGAGAGAGGACTTCCCACGGAGAAAGCGTTAAAGACCATGGGTATGAGCCTTGACAAGAACGGCAACCTGCAGGTGGATGAGAAGAAGCTGAAAGAGGCATTGGTAAGCGGCGTAGGCGCGTACATGAATGACGAGGGCGAGATACAGAATGGTATCACGTTCGACGCTTCCGGAAAGATGGAGATCGATCCGAAGAACAGCACCATGCAGGTGGATGACAAGGGCAATATCACTTACACAGGAACCAAGGAAGCGTTAACCAGCGGCTCCAACTTTGTGAAGGAGTCCATCGGCGGGCAGTACGGCATGGCTGACCGCATCGGAAACAAGGCGACCGCGGCTCTGGATTCCCCGGTCATCAATATTCTGGGCAGCGACGCTCCTGAGGCGGAAGCCATCAAGGAAGCGGAAAAGAAGGATGCCGGAACCTACGGTTCCACAAAGAAGCAATCCCAGATGTCTGATTCCTTCTTACAGTTTGCCAGCTTTGCGAAGAGCGGCGCTTACAACTTAAGCAACTATTACGCGGTTTCCATGCTGAATATGCTTGTATAGGTGTAAGTTCGTTTTAAATGGGTACAGACAGGGGGCTGCGCGGTTTTGCGCAGCCCCCTTTAGCTGTTGTACATCTCATTTGCATCTCATCCATTCTCATAAAATCGATTGGAATTGATCAGTTTTTCTTTCCGGATCTCAGTCATAGTGTCTGTGATATCCTTTATAAATACATAGTACAGCTGGTGTTCCTCGCCCCACTGGGAACTTTCCAGGTGGCCGCAGTCATCCACCCAACGGATCTGCCCGTCCTTTCGGATGATCCGGTACTGGACATAATCCATGTGGGTATCCGACTGTCTGATCTGATCTTTGATCTCCCACTCCACCCGGTTTCGATCCTCCGGATGCACCATTCCCTTAAAAGATCCGCCGATGGCATCCATAAATTCTCCCATGGTGTCATAGCCAAAGATGGTCATGACAGCCGGGTTGGCATAGAGGATCTGCTCATCACCTATGGCCCGGTAGATAAAGAAACCGTCGGACATGTTGGCCAGGGACTGGGCCATGCGCTCGTGGCGGCGGTCCTCCTCCTCCTTCATAATGGCGTCAATGCTGCGTATGGTGATGACAGCGGTTTTCGGGAGCCCGTTCTCCCGCTCGCCCACAGTAACGCTGGTCAGGCACCACTCCTCGTCAATGTGCTTGTCCCTGGCGCTTCTGCGGTACCGGTATTCCGCCGAACCGTGAGTCTTCAGGGTGGTCTTTAGATTTTCCAGGGACAAAAACCGTCTCACATTGTCCTCGTCATACCGCAGGATCTTGCCGGTGGCAAAATGGCGGTTTATCACAGCCTCGTAGTTGCCCCGCTCCATCATACCGTTGGCATCCGGATAGATCATCCGGCAGTAATTGTCCTTTAAGTGGAGGAAATAGACCTCCCGGTAGGCCAGAAGCATGCTGTTGAGCGCTCCCTCATGGATCTGCATATGGGTCACGTCCCGCATAATGCAGGCCGCGTACCCGTACTCATGCTGGTAAAGAGTCAGCTGAAGGTAGTGGCTGGAAACAGAGCTGTAGGCATAGTGGGTCAGGGTCTCGCCCTGGAACGCGGCCTGATAGGCCTTGGCCATCAGCTCCTTTCTGTCATCCCCGAAAGCTTTCATGATCAGACGGCGAAGCCGCTTAATATCGCTGCCGCAGCTTTTTTCCATCTCCCGGTTGATATACATGATCTCATAGTCGTAAGGGCGGCCCGAGGCGTCCAGAAGGATCTTGGAAAGCCCGTATCCGAACGGCAGATTTCCGTAGTACAGGTCCAGCTGGCGCTGCCTGCCTGCGGGAAGGTCGATTACCTTCTGATGCTGCGATTCCTTTGCCCCGTATTGTTTGCGGAAGGCGGTGATGTCCACAAGGGAGCCGTAAAACAGTTTATGTCCCTCCCGCTCCCGCAGGAAAAAGAGCTTAATGTATACCCACAGAGGCTTTCCGTCCATGCGCAGATAGTGGATGTACCCGTCGGAACAGCTGGGGCGGTTCTCGTATGCCCGCTCAAAAAGGGAGAAGAGCAAAGGCCTGTCGTCGTCTCTCACGTGATCCCACAGCTTTCTGGCATAGTCTTTGCGGCTGTCAAAGTCCGCCCCTGCCAGCTGGGAATACTGCTCGTTGACCCGGGTGATCTGGATCTGGTTTTCATATACGTCATAAAATGCCGTGGCGCCCAGGATATTGTTGATCATGGTGTCCGTAAAGAGGTTGGCGTCCATCAGCTCCCTGGCGTGGAGGGCCTCCACCTGCCTGGTCCCCATGCCGTTAAGATCCAGCCGCCTCTCATCTGCCAGAAGATTTTCAAATTCCGAGATGGGAAGAGGCTTAAAATAGTAATACCCCTGAGCGTACCGGCAGCCCATATTTCTCATAAAATTCTCGTGGTGCTGATTCTCAACTCCCTCCAGGATAATGGGCACGCCCAAAAGCCTGGCAATATTGACCACAGACTCCAGGATCCCGATCCCCTTGTGCTCCTCCTCCGCGCTCATGTTGAGGAAATCCATATCGATCTTCAACACGTCCACAGCCATACTCTTTAAGGTGTTGAGAGAGGAATAACCGCTTCCGAAATCGTCCATCATCACCAGGAAACCTGCTTTCTGCAGCCGTTTTACGGTGTCATTGACCTTGCTGGTTTCCTCGGCGTAGGCGCTCTCCGTGATCTCACATTTTACGTACCTGGCAGGAACACGGCAGGCCGTTGTAAGGTCTGTCAAAAACCCGGGCACGTCCATGGACAGGATATCCAGTCTGGAGATATTGATGGAAATGGGGACAGGGTGATAGCCTTTTTCCAGCCAGCCCTGGATCCAGGTGACCACCTTTGTCCAGACCGCCTTGTCCAGGTCAGTGATACAGTGATTTTTCTCAAGAACAGGGATGAAAGCTCCGGGAGGGACCACCTTGTCTTCGCGTATCCACCGGGCCAGGGCCTCCGCGCCTATGATCTTTCCGGAGGAGATGTCGCACTGGGGCTGGGCATAAAAGGTAAACTCGTCCCTGGCAAGGGCAGCCTTTACATCCGCCAGGACGCGCCACTCCTGTTCCAGGGAATTTTCCATGGTAGGCTCATAGAGGCGGATCCGCCTGGAGGGACTTCCCAGGGCCTGGGTCAGGGCCATGGTGGCTTTATCGTACATTAATTCCGGGGAAATAGAGAAATCGTCAATCTTGTACAGGCCTATGGCGGGCAGGGATCCCACGGTGCGGCTCTGCTCTTCGATGATGGAACACACCTCGTCCCACAAAGCGCGGATCAGGTCAATGCGGAAGGGAAGGATGACGCAGAAGTTATCGCCGTTAAAGTGTCCCGGGACGCCTCCGCACTCCGCGGCGAACTTTTTGAGGCACGCGGCAATGGCCAGGAGGATCTTGTCCCCGGCATCCCTTCCGTGGAACGTATTGATCATGCGGAAATGCTCGATGTCCAGAGCCGCCATTCCGTATGTCCCCGGCTGGGTGCCCTCTAAAAATTGTCTGACCGCGTACATGAATCCGCGGCTGCGGTAAAGTCCTGTGACAGGGTCCTGGTCATATGGTTCCAGAGAAGAGGCGGTTTTTTTGGCAGCAGGTTTGTTGTCCATGATAATACCTCCCAAAATGTGAATCTGTTAGGGAATAGTATACTATTTTTCCGACATAAAATCAAGGCGGGTTACCGTTCCGGGGTAGATGAATTGATATATAAGAGTGAGTAAGGGCGAAGGTTGTCGTGATGCCAGTCAGAGAAGGAGAGATGTCCCGTCCGGGTTCAGATATGCCAAGCATTCCGATGAGCCCTTAAAGCGGGAACCAGTCGGGTATCAGCCCTCCTGTTTCCCTGGTCTCATCTCCATGGCATAAATTCACCCTGCCGGGACATCTCTCCTTCTCTGCCTGGCAATGCAGAATTCGCCGGCTAAGAATTGCTCACTTCAGGTGGTTCCGGTAGGGGCGCTGCCTCAACTTTG
>CAJUFP010000055.1 GCA_910585645.1 uncultured Hungatella sp.
GACAACCTGTTTAGTTTGTTAACGCCATTTTTATTGTCTGATACCAAAGTCAGGTTATACATTATATAACACATACCCAGGCGTGTCAACAAGTTTTTCCCTGAATTTTCCGCTATTTTTCCCAAAAAAAGAACGGCATAGAATCCTTCCCCACGCCGTTCCCAAAAATTACAACCTCTTACCCCTTCACCCCGCCGCCGGTAACGCCTGCGATGATCTTCTCTGACAAAAAGATATACAGGATAAAGGTAGGCAAAAACACGATAACCACTGCCGCAAACATCCCGGCCCAGTCTCCCGTATACTTCATGGAGTTGATCATGGAGTACAGTCCAACCGCAATAGGCCGCAGCTTATCCGAGTTGGCAAAGATCAGGGAAATAAAATACTCATTCCAGATATTGATAAAATTAAAAATCGTCACTGTGATGATCCCCGGCTGAGCCATGGGAAGCATGATAAGCCAGAACGTCTTGGTAGGCGGGCACCCGTCAATGGCCGCGGCCTCCTCAAAAGCCCTGGACAGATTGCTGAAAAACGTCATAAGGAAAATGGTCGTGTACGGCACATTAATGCCAATATACAAAAAGATCAGCAGCACCGCGTTGCTCATCACATTGTTAAGGATCCCCATGCTGGCCACAATGCCGAACAGCGGCAGCACGATCATCACCACCGGAACGCCCATGGCAGACACAAACCCGGTCTGGATCAGCTTGTTCCCCGGAAAGATAAACCTGGCCAAAACATAAGCCGCAGGCGCGCAGATAACGATCAAAAGGCTGCAGGAGATAATCGAATAGATCAGGGAATTTCTGAAAATCCCCGCCACATCCGAATTAATCCAGGCCTTCACATAGTTCTCAAAATGAAGCCCGGAAGCCAGAAGCTTATTGGAAAAAATCTCCTTTGTGGTGGAAAAACTGGCAAGCAGCACCCATCCCAAAAGAACAAAGGTAAAGGTAATCCACAAAAGCAAAATCAGATACCCTGGGGCAAGGCGCAGTTCCCGCTTCCAATTGACCGGTTCCCTGTATTTCTTCTCTCTCGCCATAATCGTCCCCTCCTTCTAAAATTCCAGATCATCATCTTTCAGCAGATGATTGCAGATCCAGAACACAGTCACCACGCACACGCTAAGAAGCACGCCGATAGCAGCTCCAAGGCCGGAGTTCCTCTCGGTAATGCTGTTGCCCGCGCCAAAAATCTGCATATACATATAAACCATGGGAGTGATGGTCTGGGTATCCGCCGTAACCGTGGAAAACAGCTGGGACCACACGAAAAATCCCACGCTGGTAACGCTCCACATGGTAATATTCGTCTTAAAAACGCCCTTCAGCAAAGGCAGAGTAATGTAGCGGAACTGATTAAGCTTGTTGGCCCCGTCCAGAGTGGCCGCCTCAAAATAATCGGAACTGATGCGCTCAATGCCGCTGGCAAATATCAGCATATGATACCCCACCATGCCAAAACAGTAGGCCAGCAGAAGAGCCGCAAACTTGTGGTCATTGTCCAGCCATTGGACCTTGGCAAGATCCGTAAGGCCCAGCTTCGTAAACACGGTCTTCAAAAGACCGAACTTGGGACTGTAAACATACTGCAGCCACATAGTCGCCAGGGCAACCGCGCTGACAATATTGGGCAGGTAGATCACTGCCCTGAAAAAGCTCTTAAATCGGATGCCGCTGGTGATGATAACGGCAAACAAAAGCGCCAGGGACATAACGATAATGCCCCCAAACAGCCAGATGCGCAGCAGATTCCACATGGAAATGCGGAACAGGCTGGTATTGGCCAGCTTTACAAAATTGGCCAGCCCCGTAAACTGCCACCTGGCAACCGGGTCCGTGATCCCGTCAATCTTGAAAAAGCTCATGATAACGGTACGGATAATGGGATACAGGAAAATAACGGAAAACATAAACACTGCCGGAGTCAAGAACAGGATGATCATACCTTTATTTCGCTTCATCCCCATTCCCCCTTTCCTTAAATAAACAAGAGGCGGCAGCTAACCCTGCCGCCTCTTTTAAATTGTATTAGTTGCCAGCCTTCTTCAAAGCATCCACAAAGCCCTGGGCGTCAATGCTGCCGCCGCAAAGTTTCAGGAAGTTCTCTTTGATGATAGGAGTCAGATCCGCGTTGGCCTCAGCGCCTGCTGCCCACGGATAACGGGTGTTCATGCTGTCCATAACCGGCTTCACGCAGGCGATCAGTTCCGGCCACTCCGTATTGTTGGAATCTGCCGGGATACCAACGGACATCTCGGAGAGCATCTTGTCAAATTCGCCCTGAGTGATGTAGCAGATCAGCTTAAACGCGTTCTCGGCGTTCTTGGAATCCTTGTTAATGGCAAGCACCTGAGCGCCGTAGTTGGCAGCGTCCGTGCCGTCGGTTCCGCCCTCAACCGTAGGATAGCTAAAGCATCCCCATACAAAGTCGTCCCCTGCCATGTCCTTCACCTCGTTAGGCAGCCAGGAACCGTTCAGATACATACCGGCTGTTCCCATAGCCAGCTCCTGATTCTGTCCTGCCGGCCACACGTTGGACGCGATGGTCTCGGAGAAGTAGCCCTTGCTGGCAAAATCAGCGTAAGCCTGTGCCGTAGCCAGAACAGACGGGTCATCCCACTGTCCGCCCTTGACGATCTCTTCGGTCTTCGGCTCCCCTACCAGCCTTGACATGTGATATCCGAACATACAGGTAATGTACGCGTCGTCACAGGTAATGGGGGTGTAGCCCGCTTCCTTGATCTTTGCGCAGGCTGCGTCCAGCTCCTCCCAGGTAGTGGGAACCGCAGTAATGCCTGCCTCGTCAAAAATAGCCTGATTGTAGAAGAAGGCGAACACATTGGGCTGATAAGGAATGGACTTTAAGGTTCCGCCGCCTACTTCGCGGCATGCAGCCATCAGACCCGCGTTAGCCGTAGCCTCGTAGTCCGCCCCCTTAACCAGATCCTCCAGATCCATCAGATACTGTCCCCATGTGGTGTTCACCCGGTCAATATCCTCGTCAAACAGATCAATGTTCGTCCCTGCGTCCAATGCCGGCTGAAGTCCCTCGCGGATACCGGTACGGCCCTTAAACTGCAGATCCACGGTAACGCCCGTGTCGGCCGTAAACTTGTCAACAGCCGCCTGAATGGCCTGACCCTGAGGCTCCGTAGCCTCCCACATGGACCAGTAAACCAGACCGCTTCCGTCCCCTGCCGGCGCGGCTGCCTCCCCGCCTCCCGCAGGCGCAGCCGTGGTCTCCGCCGGAGCTGCCGGCGCGGCTGTGGTCTCCGTCGATCCACCGCCTCCACCGCACGCAGTCAGCGAAAACGCCATTGCCGATGCCATTACCAGGGCCATAACTTTTTTCTTCATAAATAAAATCCTCCTCTTTCTTGCTGCATTACCTCTTGTTTCTCATATGTCTAGTATAGTAAAACTGCACAGGAAAATATTTGCACAATCGGCCCTTATATTTATACAATCAAATATTTCTGGTAAATTTGCATAGACAGACGCTCCATCTGCGGAATCCTGTATTCATTTTAACCAAGGCTTTCACTGCTGCCCGGTTCCCAAAATCTAAATTTTTGACAATCCCGGACATCTGCCGCGGCCCCGTCAGATCTCCTTCCAGAGGATCTCACTGCCCTTTAGACAGATCTCGCAGACATTTCCCGCCCCGTCGTATACCAGGGTATTCTGGGGCTCCTGGGAATTATTCACCACCGCGTACTTCCCGGTCTTTGGATAGGCGTGGACCTCGCACAGCAGATTGTCCGCAAACCACCGCCTCATCTCCTGCTCCCTCCCCGCGCTGTAAAACAGGCTGCGCGTCAAAAGTCTGGTATTCTCATAGCTGTAAGGAAGCCCCGCAAGATAGACGCCCCGTCCCGCCCCGTACTTATGGGCGCTGACATGGACCTCCCCGCGAGAATACTCCACAATCTCCGTATCCCGGGAAAGCGCGTAAACATTCTGAACGCTCTCCCCGAAATCAAAGGCGGCCCTTCTGTCCTCCTTCAGAAAATGCTGTTCCATCTCTATATTAAAATATTTGTCCGTGGAAAGGCTGAACCCAAGTTCCTTGTCAACCCCCAGCACATCTGCCAGCTGGAAGAACCGCCCGTTGCCATGAACCGCCGACGGCTCCCCGATGCCCACAAACCCGCCGCCGTCATAGACAAACTTCCGCACAGCCGTCACAATCCTGTCGTCCAGCCACATCTCGCCGCCGGAAAAAGCCGTACCCGCCGCCCCGGCGTTGATGATAACGTCAATATCCTCAGGGATCCCCTTGTCCTTAATCTCGTCAAAGCTCAAAAATACCACGTCCACGCTGGCCCCGCTCAGAGACTCCAGCATCCCGAAATAAGAATAGGTCTGCTTATACCACAGGGCATGGGCCACCATAAAGGCCTGCCACGCCCGGATCTGTCCCCAGCAGTTAAGCACAGCCACCTTTAACCCGCAGTAGGGCCGGCTGCCGCCGATATTGTCATAAATCTCACGGAACTCATCCGTGACCTGCTCAATATAATCCACAAATTTAGGAAACTTGTAAGCCAGGCTCAGATAGCCGCCGTACCCGATCCGGTCCACAGGCTTGCGCATGAGAGCCCGCCTGGCTCCCAGCCAGTTTTCCCTGGCCTCCTTACAGGGGTCATTGCCCTCATAAAACGTATCCGGGAAAAAGTAGGGCAAAAAGCGCCCCTCCGTGTATTTCACCCCCGGAATATCGGAGATAAGACGCAGGGTGGCTCCGCCGCCTACGCTTCCCACCACCGCGTCCAGGCCGATCCCCTGAAAATACTTCCCGTAAGGCTCTGTGCCGATCCAGTTATCCCCCAAAAACATCATGGCTTCCCGGCCCGCCTCATGGACCAGATCCACCAGCTCCTTCGCCTTTGCGGCCACAAACCGCTGGATAAAATCCATATAATCCAGATACTGCTTTGTGGGAACCCGAAACGTGGAATTGTAATATCCGTTGTCCACAATATCCTCCGGCCGCAGGCGGTATCCGTACTCCTTCTCAAACTCCTCCAGCGCCTTCACGGACACCGTGGCCCCGTATCCGAACCAGTCCACAAACTTCTCCTTGGCATTGTCATTAAACACAAGGGTAAAATGGTAGAAAAAGGTGGTGAACCGCACCACATCCGTGTCCGGATTATCCTTTAGCCACTGGATGAGATACTCTCTGGCAAACGCCCCGGAAGCCGGCTGGCGCACGTCAAACGGAATCTCGTGAGGCTTGTCCCCCCAGTCGTTGGTAATGTGGTTGTACATCTGGGTAGGATCCCAGATGGCATAAACCAAAAAAGACACCGTGTACTCGTGAAAAGCCGCTGCCTCCTTAACTGTCACCACATGGTTCTCTTTATCCACATCCCAGAAATCCGGATCCACAGCCCGGCCTGTTGTCCTGTCCATAACCTCCCACCACTGTTTGCAGTCATGGACATAATCCGGCTCCACCTGCTGCCCGAAATACCCCTCCATAAACGGGATCTGGACCACAGAGCCCACAGCCGTCACCCGCCGGCTCATAAGATACATCTGCTGACACTCCTCCATATGCTCCTTGGCAAACGCATTGTGTCCCCTGGCCACAAAATACGTGGTATAGATCGAGGCGTCCAGATCCTTGATCTCCTGAGGAAGCTTGGTGCCGTCGCTGTCCCTGAGGGCATCCGCCCCCCAGCGCTCCATCATCTCCTTTGTCTCCTCCAGAAAATCCGCCTCACTGGGCAGCGTAACCCTTCCCTTCGTCTTTGCCATATAAAATCCCCTTTCCCTGCGGTCATGAAACACACAGAAACATCCCTTGCATTCTTCCCCGTCTCCATGCTATACTGCCACTATAGAACCAAATACACGTCACCATCTAACACGGAGGCAGTCCATGTCCTACAAAAGCACCCATCTGCGGACCGTATTTTCCATCCGCAGCATTATCTCCATCCACTACTTTGACTATATGAGCGACTTCACATTCCCCGGCGAAAGCCACGATTTCTGGGAACTGGTCTGTGTAGACAAAGGCGAGATCGACGCCGTAGCCGGCAATAAACGCCACACCTTAAAGAGGGGCAGCATCATCTTCCACCAGCCCAACGAATTTCATAATGTCATCACCAACGGCCGCGTCGCGCCCAGCCTTGTCGTGATCGCCTTCCAGTGCCATTCCCCCTACATGCATGTGTTCCGCGATCAGGTACTGACTGTACAGGAACCGGAAAACGCGCTTTTGGCCCAGATCATCATCGAAGCCCGCCACGCGTTTTCCGGCCGTCTGGACAATCCCTACCAGGAAGAGCTTGTCCGCAACACCCTCTCCCCCGGCTTTGGGGCCGAGCAGCTTATCAGCAATTACCTGGAAGAGCTTCTCATCCACCTGTACCGCCGCTACTTTGCCAACCCTCTTCCGGTGCCTGCCCACTCCCTGGGACGCCCCCGTCTGGGACGCCCCAACGAAACCTATAACCGGATCATCCGCTACATGGAAGAGCACGTCCATGAACAGCTCACCATTGAAAAGATCTGCAAAAACACCCTGATCAGCCGTTCCCGGCTCCAAAAACTGTTCCAGGAACTTCACGGCTGCGGCGTCATGGAATTTTTCACACTGATGAAGATCGACACCGCCAAAGAACTGATCCGGGGCAATCAGCTGAATTTTACCCAGATATCCGACCGCCTTGGCTACACATCCGTCCACTACTTTTCCAGACAGTTCAAGAAGATCACCCACATGACCCCGTCCGAGTACGCTTCCTCCATCCGCCTTTTGTCAGAAAAAGGACGCTTCCCCGGCGGTTATGAACCCTGATATTTTTTCACGATCTCCTGCATTTCGGCCCATTTACGCTCCATATCCGCGACCAGGGCAAACTGGGTATGGCACCGGTCCAGATTATGCCCCTCCCTGCTGGTATGGAAATACACATCGCCCTGCAGATGATCCGTCAAAAACCGCATCCCGCACTCCAGCGTCATCATCTTGGCCCCATAGGGAAGAAGCTCCAGCTCCGTCTCTGTCAGCCTGCCCTCACTGCCCTCCAAAAATCCTTTGGTGTACACCTCAAAGAGAGGCAGGGACAGGGACACCCTGGACAAGTCCCTCTCATCCTCCTCAGCTGTGTTCGCCCCAAACCGGATGGAATCTCCGTAATCAAAGATCGAAAATCCCGGCATAATGGTATCCAGGTCAATGATGCACAGAGCCTGCCCTGTCTTGTCGTCGATCATGATATTGTTCAGCTTGGTGTCATTGTGGCTTACCCGCACCGGAAGTTTCCCCTCCGCCTTAAGCTTTAAGGCAAGGCCCATCTCCTCCTGTCTGGCCCTGACAAAGGCGATCTCTTTTTCCACCTCATGGGCCCGTCCCATAACATCCTCCTTCACAGCCCTCTCAAACGTCTCAAACCGCGAAGGCGTATTGTGAAAATCAGGTATGGTCTCCGTCAGCTCATCCGCCGGATAATCCGCCAGCAGGCACTGAAACCGCCCAAAAGCCTTTCCGCTCTGATAGAAATCCTCCGGCTTCTCCACCAGATTGTAGCAGGTAGCCCCGCCGATAAACAGGTATACCCGCCAGAAGCTGCCCTGGCTGTCTATGTAATAATCCTTCCCGTCCTTTGTGGGGACCAGGTTCAGGGTCTCTCTGTCCGGGTCTCCCCCGTTTGCCACGATCTGCTGCCGCAGGAATGTAGTCACCCCCTTCACATTGCGCATCAGACCGTCAATGTCCTTAAACACCTCATGGTTCATCTGCTGCAGAATATAAGGATATTCCTGCCCATCCTCCTGGCACACCAAAAGAAACGTATTGTTAATATGTCCGCTTCCATAAGGTTCACAGGACTTTACCTGTCCTTTCACCGCAAACGCCTCTGCTGCCTCCAGCCTTCTCTCCATACTGATCTCCATCTCAATCCTCCCACAATGTTTCCGGATAAAGTCCTTTATCTTTCAGTTCCCTGATCGCGTTTACCACAGTCTCCTTATCTTCCTTGTACGTCACCCCGTACCACCGGTCTCTGCTCTCCAGAACCGTAACCTCCGCTTTGTCCTCCTTAAGAAGCTCATCCACAACAAAGGGCAGGAAATACTCGCACTTTAAAGGATTACCCGGAAGCTCTCTCTTAAGAAACGCGCCAAACCGACAGTCCAGCTCCCCAAATACGCTCTCCGTAAATCCCCACAGGTTCATGGACACCACCGACTCCCCGGGAAGCGTGATCCAGGTAGCCCCGTCATCCTCCGTGTAAGCTCCGTCATTGCCCCGCTTCTCGATCCTGGTCCGCTCGTGGATATCCACCAGCTTTCCCCTGTCATCTGTAGAGCACACGCCCCTTGCCACATACCCGTTGTCTGTCATGGTATTGTTCAGCCGGTAGCCTACCATAGCGTACTGATACTTCTCATCATCCCCGTGCTCTGTCAGCTGCCTGTAGATCTCCTTAAATGCCTGCTTCCCGTAATAATCATCCGCGTTGATAACCGCAAATGGACCGTCAATCACGTCCTTGCAGCACAGGATCGCATGGGCAGTCCCCCACGGCTTTACCCTGTCCTTTGGAATCTCAAACCCCTCAGGCAGTTTCTCCAGCTCCTGGAACACATACTCCGTCTCCACGCGCTTTTCCATGCGGCTGCCTACGTTCTCCTTAAACTCCTTCTCAATGGCCTTCTTAATGATAAAGACCACCTTCTCAAAGCCGGCCTCCTTGGCATCGAAAATCGAAAAATCCATGATGATATTGCCGTACTCATCCACCGGATCAATCTGCTTGAGCCCTCCGTAACGGCTCCCCATACCTGCCGCCATAACCACCAACACTGGTTTCTTCTGTCCCATAAGATTACCTCCTTTAAAGACACTGTTTCACACTGTTTTCTTACTCTTTAAGTATACCTGACCACCCCTGTGAAAATCAATAGCCCAGCCCACATTTCGTTTGTACGATCACCTCTTTTATTTGTATAATCATATTGCCCCGATTCCTGACGGAATCGAGGCAACCAGTTCGTCCTTATACCTGCCCTTTCATCTCGATGGCCTCTTTCAGCCGCCTGATCTCCCCCGGATAATACTCCGTAACCGCCAGTCTCCCGGCCATCTCCATAAACTCAAGAGCTTTTTCAAGCTCTCCCTTTCGCTCCTGGGCCTTGGCCAGGTCCTCATACGCCTCATAGCAGAAGGGGCAGCTGCAGGTAAACACCCGCTCCTGGAGTGAGATCGCTTTCCTGGCCATGTCCTGGGCCTCATCCAGTCTTCCCAGATGAACCAGCACATCAGCCATGCCCTCATAATTACAGCAGTCCCTGGGGTCTGCCTCCATATCCTTCCTGTAATTTTCCAGGGATTTCTCATAACACTCCAAAGCCTTCTCCTTCTGCCCCAGAGCCTCATACGTCTCCCCAAGCTTCATAAACCCGTACGTGCTGTCCGGCGCCAGCTCCACCGCCTTTTTAAGGTAAACTAAGGCCCGCTCCATATCCTTCCTCTCATTGGCCAAAAACTTCCCCATAAGCCGCCACGCCCTGGCATTCTTTGGCTCGTGGTCCACAGACTTCTGATAAAACTCCTCCGCCTTATCCAGATCCTTTGCCCGCTCATAGGTCATGGCGATCTCCCGAAAAGCCCGCCCGGTCTGGGACGGCTTCACCTCCATGTAACGGTTGAGACATTTCACTGCCCGCTCAAACTCCTTCACCCTCACCAGCACATCCGAATACACAAGCAAAAGGCTTCCGTCCTCCGGCCACTGTTTCAGACACTGTTCAAGCCGCGCCATGGCCTCCTCATCCCGGTGAAGCCTTTTTAACAGACGGCACAGATCCCTGGAAGCCTGCAGATGCCCCAGCTCCATGCCTCCTTCATAGGCAGTGACCGCCTGGTCCCATTTTCCCTGCTTCTGCAGCACATCCCCCAGCCCGTCCCAGGCCAGGCCATAATCCGGCTGCTTGCCAATAGAAGCCTGAAACCGCTCCTGCGCCTCCCCAAAGCGGTCCAGATTCTCCAGCGCCCGCCCAACCCGGTAATCCATAAAATAAGACGCGAACCCGTCCTTCTCCAGCCGGACATAGACATCAAGCTCCTCCTGAAACCGGTCCAGATCCCTAAGACAGTCTGCCTTCATGTACAGCTTCCTTGGAGTACACCGCTTCTCAATGGCCTCCTCGATCCACCTTAAAGCCTCCCCCGGCTTATCCATATCATAAAACAGGGACGCGTACTCCTCGCACACCAGATCCGACCCTTCCGTCCTGTCATACAGCTCCCCAAGAACCTGTTCTGCCTCCTCATACTCTTCCAGATTCCGCAGAGCCCTTGCGTAATAAAACACCACGGTAGCCGGCTTGTATCCCTGGTCCATAACCTGCTTTGCCCTCTCCCGGACCTGCTCATACTCCTCCAGATCCAAAAGCAGCTCCAGCCACAGACCAAAAACCTCCCCGTTAAATCCATCATCCAGAGCCTTCTGGCACATCTTAGCAGCCTCGGCCTTTCTCCCGTCCTCCTCCAAAAGCTTGGCCTGCCTGAAATAGATCTCCCCGTTCTCCGTAAACGTCTCCGCCGCCAGCCCGTAGATCTCCAGGGCCCGCTGCCGGTTCCCTGTAAGCCCATACTCCTCGGCCAGATCCATGTACAGCCTTAACGGCCTCTCTTCCGGCCGAAACCCGTCCCAGATCTTCTCCCGGTAAGAAAGAGCCGCCTCAAAATCTTCCAGGCCGTGGCAGCTTCCCGCCATGAGCATAAGCCAGGACAACCGTTTGCCCTCCTCCGGCTCATACCCCTCCAGAAGCTCTCTCACCCGGTCATACCGGTTCCCGGTCCAGCACATGCCGGCCAGTGCCCACACATCCTCACAGCCCTCATCCTCCATCTTCCTGGACAAAGCATCCGCTGTCTCCTGGATCTCCTCCTGCACATACTCCCATCCGTCGCTGTACTCATAAGCCCTGCGAAAAGCCTCCAAAGCCTGCTCCAGACGGTTCTGCCTTTTTAAGAACCCTCCGCATATCTGCCAGAATCCGGGATTCTCCGGCTCCTCCTCTACCAGGCCGGCGATCACCTGCTCCAGCTCTTCCGGTTCCACAGGCATCTCCTCCACATCCAGAGCCGCCCGCGCGTACCAGTATCTGGTGCCTTTGTTCTCCCCGTCCGTCTCGTAAAGCTGTCTGGCCATATCCCATGCCTGCTCTTCCATACCCCGAATCATGGAAACATGGTTTATCTTAAGGAGCGTCACATCCGGATGTTCTATGCCCATGGACTCGATCTGCCCAAGCGCTTTCTCCACCCGTTCCCTGTTCTTTTCCCCCACAGCGGTCCGCAGCTCAAAATAAGCCTCAAAAAACTGGTCATAGTCAAAATCATCCCGCAGCGGCGTTTTCTCATACCGGAAGCTGTCCTCCACCTCAATCCTGTCCATAAGAAATCGGACAAATCCATCGGGAAAATGCTCGCTTAACTCTTCCCTGGTCTCGGTCCACCCAAATACCTGGTCCATAACCGCAAAACAGCTGTGTGGAATGTGGAAATGCTTGATCAAAAACCCAATCAGCGCCCATCCCGCCTCCTTCTGAGTCTCCAGATCCTGACACACGCCGCAGGAGAGAAGCTCCTTCCACTGCCCCGGCAGGATCCGCCTTTCAAAATCCCGGTAAAGCTCCTGAACCTCCCTCAAAAAGGAACGGATCTTGCGGCTGTCCATCATATCCGTCTCTTTTACTTCCTCCTCAGTTTCCCGCTCCGCCTTCAGGGCCTTCCTCATGGCCTCCTCCATGGCGGATCTGAGAAGCTGAAACCCTTTCGGGTCCTCCTCCGGGTGGACCTTAGGAAGCTTTTTCAAATACGCCTCCCGGATAACCTCCTGATCTTTCGTCGCCTCGATCCCCAAAACATCCCAACAACTCACGTTCCCCATATCCGCGTTCCCCTTTCCCTGTCAATATCCTTAACAAATCACTTCCGCAGCGCTTCCCTGTCACGCCCGTCTTCTGTTACGTACCACCTGGAAATCATACCTTCATGTTCAAACCCCGCGCTTTTGTACAGCGAAATTGCCGGGGTATTAATACTTGCCACGGTCAACGACAAAAATTCCTTTCCCATTTTGGCTGCCGTCATCTCTGTCCGTTCCAAAATCTCCCTGGCCAGCCCCCGTCCCCGGTATTCTTTCAGAACCCCCAGGCTGTCGATCTCCAGTTCTCCCTCCTTATCCACCAGAATGACAAAGCCAACGGCCCTGTCCCTGATCTTTATGAGAAACAGCTGCCATCTGCTGTTGACCAGATATTCTCTCGCCTCTTTCTCCGTCAGCGTAGCCGAATTGGGAACCGCGTAAAACACCTGGTTGTAAATGCTGCAAAACGGGGAAGTCTGCCAGATACTGACCTTCTCCCACACTCCCTGGAACGCCTGGTCAGAGGAAACATCCTCTGCCCCGCCATCTGACAAAGTGACCCTTTTTCTCATTGCCAGCATATCATATCCATAGGAAAACGGATAATACCCGTAGTCCTTTCCCGGAACGATCCGATCGTCCTTCTCCTTGTCGCACACATACACCTGCCTGGCCCCGTTGCGCATGGCCTGGTGCGTCACCCGGGCCAAAAGCCCGTCAAAATCATCTTCCCTGCACCGGTTTATAAAAAGGTACGCCTTCTTCTTTTCCGGTATCTCTGTCTGGATCAGCTGATATTCCCAGTCCCTGTTTTTCCCTATGATCTTTTTCTTTAACTCCGTCTCATACTCCAGGCCAATCAGCGTCAGCCCTCTGGCCGGAGCCGTAGGTCCCGCCGCCTTCCGGTTTCTGGCAGCCAGGATCTCCTCCACATGCTCCGGCGGGTACACGCCCATGCCCACCTTGATCAGCGTCCCCGCGATAATGCGCACCATATTGTAGAGAAACCCGCTACCCTTAATGGTGATGGTGATCATGTCCCGCTCTTTCACCACGTCCGCCCGGTAGATGGTCCTCACCGTGTCCTCCGCCTGCCCCCTTGCGGTGCAGAAGCTTTTAAAATCATGCTCCCCCACCAGGTAAGAAGCCGCCTTCCTCATGTGATGCTCATTTAAGGGGAAATAACAGAAATGGGAATACAGCCGCAGAGTGGGCATATCGATCTTCCGGTTCAGAATCCGGTACTCATAAGTCTTAACACAGTTCTGCTTCCTGGGATGCCACCCAAGGGGTACTTCCTGGGAAGAAAGCACCCGGATATCCTCCGGCAGCCGCTGATTCAAAGCAAAACAGATCTTGTCCGCCGGCATCCTGTTTTCTGTGTCAAACACCGCCACATTGCCCTCCGCGTGAACCCCGGAATCCGTCCTGCTGGCCCCGATCACCGCCACAGGCTCCCTCAAAAGCTCTGAGAGCGTTCTGTTTAACACCTCCTCTATGGTAATGCCGTTGGACTGAAACTGCCAGCCGCAGTAATTGGTTCCGTCATAGGCCAGAACCATTTTCACTCTTTTCATCAATAATCTTTCCTCTCTATAACACAATCCGCACTCCAACTATGGCCGCCAGATAGATCCCAAAAAACCCATAGGCCACATAATCCCTCCGGTTATACTTAAGGGGCTTCATCTTCGTCCTGCCCTCGCCTCCCCGGTAGCATCTGGCCTCCATGGCCATGGCCAGGTCTGTGGCCCGGCGGAACGCAGAGATAAACAGAGGGACCAGAAGAGGCACCATGCTCTTGGCCTTCTGGATCAGGTTTCCGCTTTCAAAATCCGCGCCTCTGGCCATCTGGGCTTTCATGATCTTGTCCGTCTCCTCCACCAGAATCGGGATAAACCGCAGGGCAATGGACATCATCATAGAAATCTCGTGAACCGGAACCTTCACTGCCTTTAAAAACCCCAGGCTCTTCTCCATGCCGTCGGTCAGCTGATTGGGCGTTGTGGTCAGGGTCATGATGGAAGACCCGATCACCAGGTAGATCAGCCGCAGCCCCATAAAACAGGACATGGAAAGCCCCTCCCTGGTGATCCGCAAAAATCCCAGCCGAAACAGCTCCTGCCCGTCTGTGAGAAACAGGTTAAAGCTGACGCTGATAAGCAGAATCACCATAACCGCCTTAAGCCCCCGCACAATAAACTTAAACGGCACCCTGGATTGCCGAACCGCCAGGGCCAAAAACCCTGTGGCCACCACATACGCCGCCACATGGTCCGCCAAAAACAGGGATATGATAAACACCATGGTCCCAAACAGCTTAGTCCTTGGGTCCATGCGGTGGAGCACCGAGTCCACGGGATAAAACTGTCCTAATGTAATATCTCTGATCATATCTGCCCTTCCTTTCCCAGAAGCCTTAAAACAGCCTCTTTGGCCTGGGCTACCGTGGTGATCCCATCCTCCATGGGAACTCCCCGCTCCTTCAGCTGGTGGACGATATAGGTCACCTGGGGAGCCGCAAGGCCCATAGACTCCAACTCCCTGTAATGCTCAAACACCTCCCTGGGAGCCCCGTCAAACACCTTTTCCCCGTGGTTCATCACCATAAGCCTGTCCGCGTACCTGGCAATATCCTCCATGCTGTGGGACACCAGGACAATACTCATGCCACGCTCCCGGTGGAGACTGCCGATCTCCTCCAGGATCTCATCCCGTCCCTTAGGGTCCAGCCCCGCCGTAGGCTCATCCAATATCAGCACCCTGGGATTCATGGCCAGAACTCCGGCGATCGCCACACGCCGTTTCTGCCCTCCTGACAGCTCAAAGGGAGACTGATCCCAGTATTTCTCCTTAAGGCCCACCTGCCTTAAGGCCTCCTTCGCCCGCTCCTCCACATCCTCCTTGTCAAGTCCCAGGTTCTTAGGCCCATAGCACACATCGGAAAACACATCCACCTCAAAAAGCTGATGCTCCGGATACTGGAACACCAGCCCCACCTTGGAGCGCAGATTGCGCAGGCTGTACCCCTCGCTGTAAATATCCGTCCCGTCATAATATACCGTCCCGCTGGCAGGCCGAAGCAGCCCGTTCAAATGCTGTATCAAGGTAGACTTCCCTGACCCTGTGTGGCCGATCAGCCCCACAAACTGCCCCTCCGGAATCTCAAAACTGACATTTTTCAGCGCGTACTGTTCAAGGGCTGTGCCGGCCCCATAGATATAAGTCAAATTCTCCGCTCTAATCGACATGATATTCTCCTAAACTTCCCATATGGATCTGCCCCGGAAACCGTTTGTCAAACAGGGGCAGCAGATGCTCCATCAGCTCTTCCGAAGACAAGATCCCCGCCGGAATCTCAAGTCCGCCCTTTCGAAGCTCCCAGGCCAGCTCCGTCACCTGAGGCACATCCAGACGGTAGGACTTTAACCGCTCCACATCCGAAAAAATCTCCCTGGGCGTCCCGTCCATGACTAATTTCCCGTCGTCCATCACGATCACCCGGTCCGCCGAGATCACTTCCTCCATATAGTGGGTGATCAGGAGGACCGTGATCCCCTCCCTCCGGTTTAACTCCCCCACGGTCTTTATGACCTCCCTGCGGCCGTTAGGGTCCAGCATGGCCGTAGGCTCGTCCAGCACAATACACTCCGGCCTCATAGCCATAACCCCGGCAATGGCCACCCTCTGTTTCTGACCTCCCGAAAGCTTGTTTGGAGACTTGTAGCGGTAAGCCGTCATGCCCACAGCTTCCAGGCTCTCATCCACCCTGCGCCAGATCTCATCCGTAGGCACCCCGATATTCTCAGGGCCAAACCCCACGTCCTCCTCCACCACATTGCCGATGATCTGATTGTCCGGATTCTGGAACACCATACCTGCCCGCTTGCGGATCTCCCACACCGCCTCCTCATCCGTCGTATCCATGCCCGAAACCCACACCGTCCCCTGGGTAGGCGTCAAAATCCCATTAATATGCTTGGCAAGGGTAGACTTGCCTGACCCGTTGTGTCCCAAAACAGCCACAAAGCTTCCCTTCTCAATATCCAGGTCCAGATTGTCAATGGCCCGGTCCACTTCCTGGATGTTCTCATCCTCATCTCTTCTTATATAATCAAATACCAATCTGCTCGCTTTTATGATTCCCATAACCGGCCTTTCCCTGTCACTGTCTGCCCGATGCTCATATACAATAACCGTTCCTTTTATGCTCCGTATGTTTTTCAATTTTAGTTTAATTCATGGTAATAGTCAAGCACATTCCGCAAATAACAACGGCAGGGATCCGCCTGCCCAAAAGCCGGATTCCTGCCGGATAAAATAAAACTTCTTCCCTTTAGAAGGTTCCTCCCCCGCCGCCGTGGGTCCTTCCTGAAGAAGACGTGTGGGTATTAGAGCCCCCCGAATCCCTGGGCTCCTCCTCTTTTCTCTCCCTTCGGTCAATATGACTGTAAAGATACAGGTCATTGGTTTTCGTCAGATTCATACTCCCCCGCTTCACATAGTCGTCCGCCCTTGCCTGACTGCCTACGGTCTTTAACTCCCCCTTCATGATCCCCGTCACAATCAGGGCAGCTAAAAAGCCGATCCCAAGGGAGATTATAAACGTCCACAGCGGGTCAAACGGCTCCTGGGGCAGATGATCCACATCATAGGGCTCCCCCAGCCTTGCCTGGGTTATGTAGTCATCGCACATCTCGGCAAAGGTGGTAAAGGCGGCCAGATAATCCCCTCCGCTTAGATCATCCACAAAGGCCTCTGACATGTATTCCAGCCCCGCGTCCGTGACCGCCGTGATCCCGTAACCGGATGTTGAGATATGCCAGGCTCTGTCCCCCATGCTTATGAGAAAAAGGATCCCGTCCCTTTCCTCCCCAAACCCATATTCATTATAATCATAAAAATCATCGGCATACGCCATGGCAGACTGTCCTTCAAGAGAATCCACCGTAACCACCACGATATCCACCTGCTGCCTCTCGCTGATCTCGTCCAGAGTAGCCGCCAGGTCCGCCTCGTCGCCGTCGGAAAGCAGATCCCCCCAGTCCACAACCCTGGGTAACCCATTTGCGGCCAGTCCGGGGAACGCCAGAAGCACAGATAAAACCATTCCGAAAAATACGCCAAACAATCTTCTCTTCATTTGTCCCCACCTCCTACAGCAGCCACAGCACATACAACGCGGCAAACAGAACAGTCCCTATGATACCGGTCAGGCCGAACAGCCACCTCTTGTACGCGGCCTTATCCAGAGGCAGATCCCCCGCCATCTTTCCCGTCTGGCCGTTGACGGCAAACAGATAATTCTGTCCGTTCCACGAAGTATTCAGAAGCCACACCGGAAAAAGGGCATACCGGACCGTACCGTTGTTCAGCTGGATGCTGCCCGCCTCCTCCGTGACTGTGGCATATCCCTTTACCGTGGCCGCAAACGCCTCCTTGGCGCTCTTTCTGATGCGCTCATTGGCCCTGGGAACGCTCTCCTTGGCATCCACGTCATATTTGTCTGCCAAATAACCTGCCAGATAAGCCGTCTGGAAATCCACCGCCTTAGAAAAATCATAGGGCTCCAGGGATTCCATCAGATCGTCCGGCATCTTCACCGAGCCGTCAACAGGAACCCTCTCGAACTCTATGGTCCCGCCTCTGCTCACCCCATAATAACTGGTTTCCGTATAGTCGTACTTTCCCCTGGTCCAGCTCCTAAACTTCGTCGCCCTGTACCGCATATTCACATCCGCCTTCACGTCAAACAGCCAGAACGGCACGTAGACGCCCTTCACTTCCCTGATATGGTTCTCATTTTTAAACATCTTGGGAAGCAGCCGTTTCCCCTCATAATGTTTCTTAAGAATACCCTCCGCCGCCTTTCGATCCAGTTTAAACGGAATCACGCAGTCCGGTCTCCACATACCTGAAAGCCGCCCTGTCATCACAACCGGATTTCCGCAGAACGGACAGGAAGTAGCGGCTGTGTTCTCATCACACACCAGTTCACCGCCGCAGGAATTACACACATAAGAGCGCAACTCTCCCAATTCGCCGTCCTGCCATCCCTCCCCCGAGTCCGTATCCCAGCTCATATCATCCGGCCGGTCGTCCATAAGCTCCCGGTCATAATCTGCCAGGGTCTCCATATCAAACTCCGTGTCGCAGAACGGACATTTTAGCTTCTGTATCCTGCTGTCAAACCCGATCCCGCCGCCGCAGCACGGGCACTTATACTCCCTCATTCCCTCCAATTTTACTCCTCCTCTCTCCTGTATGGCTGTCGGTAAGCCTCTCTGCTCATGATCTTGACTCCCGGCATACAGCTATACAAAACGAGGCTGTGGCAAACCCAGGAGCCTCCACAGTCTATCTGTCGGACTCACCCTGTTTTGCCCCAGCCCCATCTGACCTCCGGCAGGCTATTCGCCCCAAATACCACCGTTCTTATCCGTCATCTTCTGTCATTCTCATCAAAAGGGTCTCCGCATTCCGGACAGAACCTGGGCGGATGCGCCGCGTCCTCCGGCTCCCACCCGCATTTGTCGCAGCGGTAAAGCGGTACGCCCTCCGGCTTTTTCGCGCCGCAGTTCTGACAGAACCTGCCTTTGTTCATGGTCCCGCAGGAACATCTCCACCCGTTTGCCTCCACCGGTTTCGGAGAACCGCAGTCCGGGCAGAACCTGCCGGACACCATAGCCCCGCAGGAGCACCGCCATCCCTCCGTCTGGGTCTGCCGCTGCTGCTGTTGCTGCCGTGCCGGCGCCTGCTGCTGCCCCATAGCAAACAGCTCCTGGGCGTTCATGCCGCCTGTGTTCATGGCCATCCCCATACCCATGAACCCGGTCATGGCCCCCGACGGGTTGGAAGCCGCCGCTTTCATCGCGTCCGCCTGGGCCCCTGCAAGCGTAGCCCCTGCCATACCAGGATTCTGCAGAACAGCCGTGCGCTGAAGCTGTTTGATCATCTCCGCGTCCTCCGGAGGCAGTGTCACAGAACCAAGGGCAATACTCACGACCTTAAGCCCCCGAAGCTGTCCCCACTTCTTGGAAAGAGCCTCATTCATGGCCTCCTCCAGCTCCTCATTGTGAGACACGATCTGATTCGGGCGCAGCTCTAAATCTGACAATCTCCCAAAGGCCGGCTGAAGAGCGCTGATAAACTCTGTCTTTAACTGACCGTCCAGCTGGCTGCGGGTATAATCCTGCTCCACGTTTCCGCACACATTGGCATAAAACAGCAGCGGGTCGTCAATCTTGTAAGAATACACTCCGGAACAGCGGACAGATACATCCACATCCAGCCCGATCTTTAAATCCACTACCCGAAACGGTATAGGATTCGGCGTCCCAAACTTATTATCCGTCAATTCCTTGGTATTAAAATAATACACCCGCTGGTCCTTGCCCGTATCGCCGCCAAAAGTAAACCTTCTGCCAATGGTCTTAAAGGTTTCCTTGATGTTTCCCCCAAGACTTCCCGTAAAAATACTGGGTTCCGTGGAAGTGTCATACCGAAACTCTCCCGGCTCCGCGCACATATCCACAACCTTACCCTGCTCCACAATAACCATACACTGACCGTCAGCCACAGCGATAACGCTGCCGTTGGAAATGATATTGTCATTCCCCTTTGTGTTGGAAGAACGGGAAGTGACGCGTTTTTTGCCCTTTGTCACCATCACGTCCTTTTCCAGAGCATCACAGTAAAAAAATTCCTTCCACTGGTCCGCAAGCGTTCCGCCCAGCGCGCCTATCCCTGCCCTAATAAGCCCCATAACGCAAACTCCCTTCTTCTTTTAGGATAACGATCTGCTATCCCCATATCATACAATCTACCTCATTCCCGTGACGCCTTGTCCCTATTGACACCAATCGACCGAAAAACGCATCCAATCGACTCACCTCTAAAAAGACACCTGCATCACAAACCGGCCCTCAAGAACCTGAAACTGGTAGATTCCCCCATACTTCTCCACAATAGCGCAGATACTGCGCACCCCGATCCCGTGTCCCGGAACATCTGTCACCGGGACTCCTTTTACAAAAGAGGGCTCCTCGTCGCAGGAATTGACCACCTGAACAAAAAATTTCCCTTTCCGCTCAAACATCTCCGCCTCGATTCTGCCCTCCGCCCCTTTTTTCTTCATCCTCTGGCAGGCGTGCAGCGCGTTTTCCATGGCATTGGACAAAAGCACGCACAGATCGCTCTCCGACACCGGCACCACAGGGGGAACCACCGCCCTGATGGCAATGGAGATCCCATACTTCTCCGCTCTCCTCACAAAGGCCGAGCAAATCAGATTTATAGTCTCATTCTCACAGAAAACCGTCACCTTGTTGGCTTCAAGCTCCGAGCAGACATTTTGTATATATGCCTGGGCCTGCTCTGTCCTTCCGTTTTCCAGGCAGGACAAAAGATACTGCATATGATGGCGCAGGTCATGGCGGTGAACGCTGGTCTTCTGCTGCGACTCCCGCAGCGCCTCAATCTCCCGGACCGCCTGGACGACCTGGATATTCAGGCTATTCTGGGTCTGCTCCAGCTCCATCCGCACCCGATTTGCCGCGGACGTGTGGAGGATAAACGCCAGATAGGACATGCAGCACACAAAAGGCATAAACTCCACTGCCACCATGACGCCTTCCAAAAGCAGGTCCGTATAAATCCTGGTCAGATAGTCAAACCCATAATAGATTGCCGGAATCAGCCCAAACTGACACTGCGCGAACATGGTCCCGCCAGACACAGAGCGCACCGACGGCGCTGCCAGCCACACCAGAGACATGAGTACAGGCAGCGTCACCGCCATCTCCGCCATGCTCTGCGTCACAGGGCCGCCTGCAAACAGGGCCGTGATAAACAATGCCGCCCACCGCCGGATCTGACAGCACAGGTAGGCAGTCAGCACCGAGATAAAGGGCCAAAGACGTCTTCGGCTGAGAACGCAGAGTACCAAGGCCAGAGGGAGATGGGTGGTAAGCGGATAAAGACTCTGGGCCAAAGACATGTCCATAAAAAAATAGACGCTCCCCTGAAAAATCAGGATCGCCGCCAGGCTGCCCCCCAAAAAGAAGCATTTGCCCCGAGTCCAGGTAATATCACAAAAGGCGGCGGCCAAAATCATGCCAAACACACTTACCGTCAGAAAATTCAACAGGTAAATACTGCTCATGACACAAAAATCTGCTCTCTGTTGCAGACATATTCCAGGTACCTGCTTTTTATTTCCGAACATTTCCCGTGGGGGATCGGGATTTTGTCCAGACTGTCCATGACCATGGCCCTGTAGGAAATGCTTTGGACATACTCCATGTTGATCAAGAATGACCGGTGGGGCCGCAGAAAACGTTCATACTGCCCAAGATGGCTCCACAGCTCATCCATGCTTCCCGTACTCTCCAATACGGTTTTATTCTCCATGTGAAACAGAAGCGTGCGTCCGATCACCTCGCAATATTCAAGCCTGTCTAAGTCAATCCGCGTGATCCCGCTTTTACAGCGCAGGATCATCCCCCTCTCCCGGGCTCTTTTGCACTCGCTGACAGCTGAATCCATCAGCCGGAAAAAACGCTCCTCCTTAATGGGCTTTACCTGGTAGTAAAACGCTCCCACCCCATAAGACTGCACCGCGTACTCGGTGGATGATGTTAAAAAGATGATCCTCACCTCTTTATCGTATTGCCGAATCTCTTTTGCTGTGTTGATCCCGTTTTCACCTGCCATGATAATATCCAGAAACAGGATGTCAAAGCGGGCTCCCTTCTCAATCTCTACCAGCAATTCCAAAGAACTGCAAAAAAAAGCGGCCTGCATGGTCTGGTTGTGGGTTGAGTAACCGCGGTTTGACTGGTAGCGGTCAAACAGGCGGTGGATATCCGTTAACGCGGATAAGTCGTCGTCACAGAATGCTGTTTTTATCATAATCCCCTCTTTTGTTTTGTGTTTAATACTTGACACTCCGGCTGATTTTTATTATGATTAAATAAACTGTCTTTTTGATGTACTATGTATATTTTTTACAAAAATTTAGACTTTAACACAATAATTTTTAGTTAATTTGATACATTTATTTTCTTTATTACTTATAATACTTATAGTGTTACTATAGCATAAGTAACACTTAAAAACCGTCCCAGGTGCAAAAGGTAATTGAAACTGCGCGAATGGCAATCGAAAAATCATAGAACTATGGAGTCCTTACATATGAACCTGCGTCAAAAACTGGCGGCAGCATCGGCTTTGCTGCTGCTTACCTCAAATATGTTTCCGCCCTTCCCTGTTAAGGCACAGCAGGAAAACTCTGCTTGGGAATTATCGCTTTTGGGTGAAGAGTCACATTCCTTTGTCAATCTGGACAACGAATCAGACGAGACAGCCCTTTCCAGCGACGATCCGGCCCACACTATAGACAGCGAAACCGATTTGGCTTCCCCCTCTGACGCCTTAAGGGAGGACCTGACTTTTCCAGACAATGAGTCAGACGACGAACCCGTTTTCGAAGAAACTCCTGAATTTACGGCTTCCATTGAGCTAGACCCCCAGGGATATAACGTGAGAGGAACATTTACGGAGTTCACCTCCGACCTTATACTTGTCCGGCCTTTATACTCTCTGGATGGAGAAACCTATGAGGCCTGCGGCCTGGACTGGGATCTGCGATGGCTTGGCTCCAGTGATGAGGACGAGCTGAGATACATGGCGAATCAGGCCTTTCTTCGCCCTCTCATGGAACCTTTAAAAAGCTACCTTGCCGGAACCATTGACCGTTTCTATGTAAAACTGAGCCTGACAACGGAAAACGGAGAGATCCGCGAAACCCAGTCCGCGGTCATTGAACGGGGCCATGCCCGGCCCCTTCCGGACGATATCACCCCCATTGCCGTCTTCGCCCCCTCTATGGCTGTCAATGAATGGAGGCCCTATCCGCCCAGACGCTACGGCAGATACCAGATGACCGTAAACGAGGACGCCTCGCCTCAGGACATCGCCGCGTACCTGCCGGACACGCTCCCCCTTACGATTCAGCTCCTAAAACAGGGCAATGCTTTTGCGGACTGTACCATCGACTGTCCTGTCACGTGGAAACCTTTGTCCATCCCGGAGCTTACTGCCGGTGAACCTGTGACCATTCCCGACGCCGCCGAAGAGATCATCGTTTCCCCAGGCACTGTGCTGAACACGCCCATGGGCATCTATGTGCTCAATGAGCCGTTGGGCATTGACCAGTACGGCCTTACGGACGAAGTCAGGCTGGTCTTAAACCCGGTCTCCCGAGACGAAGACCCTGACGGCAGATTGGCTGCGGAAAACTCTAGACTGCATATGACTTTTCCCCTCAAACCTACGGGAGCCACATCCATTCGTGTCTATACCCTGTCCCCAGGCGATACGGAATGGACAGAAATTCCGGAACACTCCCTTTTAGAGGCAGTCAATGGTCAGCCCGCTCTGGCCGGCAGCAGCCTTGCCCTGGTGATCGGCAGCGACCAGGAACCCTACCTTTCTTATCCTGTCCCCTTCCTTGTAGGCCTGCGCATAGAAGGCGGCGTTTACGACGGACGGCAGCTGATCCTTCCATGGCCCTCCTCCTATGAGGTTCCTCTCCAACTGCCCAAACTGGACGGTTCCGGAGGAAACCAGGGCAATGCCGGCGACGGCAATAAAGGAGACGGAACCGAAGAAGGACAGCGGCCCTATCTGCCCCAGGAGCCTTCCTTAACCGCCCCGGAGGAATCACAGAGCCAGCAAAGTCCCGCCCCGGAGAAATCACAGAGCCAGCAAAATCCCGCCCTGGAGGAGCCTCCCCGGACAGCAGATAAATCCACGCGCTACTACGCTCCGCCCCAAAGTCCCGGCCAGACAACAGGCCCCGGATTAGACGCCCCGCCCCGGGAAGATACTGCCCCCGCCTCCTCTGCTGCCACCGAAAAAAATCCCCCTCCCGCAGAGGCGCCGGACCAGGAAACCGTCCCCCAAAAATCCTTGCCGGAACCTTCCAAAGCCGAGCCTGGAGCAAACACCGCAGCCCGGGAAAGCTCCAAGCTCAGCGGCCAAAAAGATGCGCTTGCAGACGCCAAAGCACAGGAGACCTCCCCTCAAAACAGCCCCTTACCGGCTGCCCTGGCCCAGAACCTTCCGGAAGAAAACACCAGATTGGCCGCCCCCGCCCCGCTCTCCCCATCCACCCGGACCAAAAAGCCCCATAGCCATGGAAGCCTTCCCGTACTTCTCGTCCCGGCAGCCGCGATCACCTGTGCCGGATGGCCTCTGATCAAAAAAGCAGTCGGCATCCTGCGCAGGCTTCTATTCCAAAAACGTATCTGATCAATCTCTTTTGTCAAAAACCCGTGGATTTTGCCTTTCTCTGTCAAAATCCACGGGTTATCTTTCATTCCCGCTTACCCGCATCTTGGAAGCTTCATAGTAAACTTGGTTCCCTTATCCACAACAGACTGCACCTCTATCTTTCCCCCCATCTCGGTCACAATGCTGTGGACAATATACAGACCCAGCCCTGTGCCTGTCCCCCTGTTATTGGACCCCACATAAAATCTCCGGAAAACAAACGGAAGCTCCTCCTGGGGGATTCCGCAGCCCGTATCCTCCACAGTCACAGTGATCTTCCCAACATCCGCCCTGGCAGACACTGTGATCATTCCATTGCTGGGCGTAGCCCTCAGCGCATTGTAGATCAGGTTCTCAAAAAGCATGGAAAGTTTCTCCGGCCAGGCCATGAAAAAGGCCTCCTCCCCCAGCGGTTCCACCAAAAAATGTACGGCCCGCACCTGGGCTTCCCCGTGGTATGTGGCGTAGATCTCCGAGAGCATCTCCGAAAGAGACACCTTGACCCGCTCCCCCTCGATCCGGTCTAAGGCATTGATCGCCGAAAGCCCCTGAAGCCGCCGGGCCATCTCCCGCTGTCTGGCCTCCGCCTGGTCAAGATACCCTTTAAGCTCCGCGTCCACGCCCACCCCGCTTTTTCGGATGGCGTCAATAAACGATTGGGTGGCAAATACGGGAGCCTTCAGCTCATGGGCCATATCGGAAAAAAACGCCTTGCGCTCATCCAGAAGCTGTCTGACCTCCTGGGTGCGCCTTTTCACCTGCTCCTCCAGATGATTGGTCAGGGCATCATTCTCCCGCAGCACGCGGCGGCTGCGGGAAACCATCATAGCTCCAAACAGCAGCACCAGCAAAAGACCGCACCACTCAAACTGCCAGAAAAAATAAACCGGCTCAAACAGATTAGAAAAAAGAAGATTGGCCAGCAGCCCGCCTCCAAACACCCAGCAGCCTGCCAGAGTGTACCGGCTCTCCCAGCTTTTGGCCCTTACGCCCCGCGCGGAAAAAAACACGGCGCAAAAAAACGTAAACACATAGAAAACATCCGTCAGCCTGCTGTGAACCAAAACCGCCCAGGGCAGCACAGGAATCAACACGCACAGGATCATCAGGGTCAGGGGAATCAGAAAAAAAGCCACTCTTATCCATTGCCACTGCCTGCTTAAGGCAGCGCCGGAGGCCGCCACCGTCACCCGCGTCACACAGAAACACAAACCGTACAGAGCCAGATTCTCCGCCAGAAACCAGTACCCGGCCACAGGCAGAGAAAAAAGAAACACAAAATACCGGGCCATATAAAAGCCATAGCAGCAGCACAAAAGTCCGAACCAGCGGCTTAACTCCCCTCCTGTCCGCCACAAAAACAAGGTAAATACCGCCAGAGCCAAAGGGATCAGAAACGCCAGCCCATAGACAAAGCTCTGAACACTGCGGACCCTCATAAGGGTCTTAACGGTTCCCAGCCCGGGCGGAAAATACATCCCGCTGTAATACCCGGCCCTTGATAAAGTCTCCACCGTCAGGCAGTGGTCCCCCGGAGTCAGCAAAAACGTAACCCATCCATTGCCCACCCCCTCATCCAGCTGCGCCCCGTCCACAGAAATCGTATACCAGGAAGACAGCTGCCAAAAATCCACCGCCACCACCTTAGGCGCGCCTTCATAGCGCAGAGTCAGCTGGTAGCGCGCCTTGCCGTGGGGAGAAACCCGCGGATTTCCCCTCTGAAGGTTGGAAAACTCCCCGATATAGGTGGGCTTATCCTCTACAGACCTGTCGGTCAGCAGCCAGCCGTCAATAAGAAAAATCGGCTTTCCCCGCCGAAGATCCCCTTCTTTCAGGTCCATAATGCCTGATTTCCCGTAAGGAGGCAGGGTCTGATACTTATTATCTCCATAAAAAAGCAACGCAAAAAACACCGCCAGCAAAACCATCACAACCGCTGCCTGCTGCCAGACTCTCTGCCGTCCCATCCCTTCCACATCCCTTTCCCCTGACATAACGCCCATCCCTAATCCACGGGGACAAAGCGGTATCCCTGCCCCCAGACCGTCTCAATAAAATGGTGCTTTGGCCACGCTTTTTCCAGCTTCCTCCGAAGTCTGGACATCTGTGCCTGAACCGTCTGCCCGCCGTCCCACAGCTGACTGCCCCACACCATGCCAAAAATCTCCTCCGGCGCAAACACATGATCCGCCCTCTCTGCCAGCCGCAGCAAAAGGTCAAACTCCACAGAAGTAAGAAACAGCTCCTCCCCGTCAATCAGCGCCTTGTGCTCCGTCAGATCCAAAACAAGGGGGCCATACCGCATACAAGTCCGGTCTGACACAGATAGTTTCATCCGGGTCTCCACCTTTGCCCAAAAAAGTTCCTCCGGTGTGTCCTTGGTAATATAGTCAATTCCGCCGGCCGCAAAGCCTTCCACCTGCTTGTCAGCCTCCGTGACGCAGCTCAAAAAGATGATCGGCGCCCCGACCGCCCCGCGGATCTGCTCACAAATGGCAAATCCGTCCTCGCCGGGGATCATCACATCCAGCAGCACGCAGTCAAAGGGTTCCTCCCCGGCCATTTTAAGGGCATCCCCTCCATTTCCCGCCAGCCTCACCTCACAGCCGTGACGCCGCAAAATATCCGCCCAGAACGTGCGCTCCGCCGGCTCGTCGTCCACCAGCAAAACACGCCACGGTCCCTGCCGGCGCTCCGGCTTTAAAAAAGCCCCGGCCCTCTTAACCTCCGGGTCCAAAACCACTGCCCCCGCCTGCCTCATAAAACGGACATACGTATCCTGAAGCTGATTGCGCCTCTGCCGCGACACCGGAATACTGTGTCCGTTCTTCGTCATCACACCATTCCCGTCAATCACCTGAACCCAGGCTAGGTTCACAACATAGGAGCGGTGAGTCTTAAAAAATTCCGGTCTCTCCAAAAGCTTCTCCTCAAAATCCGCCAAAGCGGCAGTCACCTCATAAATCCCGCCGTCAGCCGAGTGAAACGACACCGTCTTGTTGATGACCTCCACATATTCCAGCCCTGCAAAAGACACATGGACTACACCTTTCCTGCTCTTAAGCACAAGCCCCTGTTTCTCCTGGGCCGCCAGCTCCTCTCTCAGCCTGTCCAGCAGCAAAAAAAGTTCTCCCCCGTCCACAGGCTTTGTCAGATGTGGAAATGTCCCCACATGGCTGTCCTCCCTCTCAAACTCCGGCAGCTCGGACAGAAACGCGATCCGCACCTGTCTGTCCGTCTCCCGCAGCTCCTTGGCGGCCTGGATCCCGCTGATTCCCGGCATAGCCGCCTGAAGCAAAACCAGGTCAAATTCCCCGCCCTTCATGTCGCACAGAAAATCCATGCCGCTTCGAAACAGCTTTAACTCCAAACTGATCCCGCGGCTTAACCGGTATTCCCCCATAAGCCCTGACAGGCGGTCCATCTCCCTCTCGTCATCACCACAAATCCCAATCCGCATGGTCCCGTCCTCCTCCCGCGCATCCATATATCTATCATACCGCAGCCTGGACCCATAAGCAAACAAAAATCTCTCAGGCCATAAGAACAGCCGCTGGTACAAGGATGTATCAGCGGCCGTCTGACTGCAAGGCCTAATTTCAATTTATAGTTTGGCAAAACTCAAGCCATATTATTCCATGGCGTTAACAACAACCTCCAGAACCTCAAGGATGCCCTCCATAGCAGTGTTCAATTCCTCGGCGTCTGCCTCGGTAATGCTGTCCTGAGTGATCTCTCCCATCTGCTCGATGATCGCTTTTGCATCGTTCATCGTTTTCTCGATGTCCGCGTCCGGAGTCGCGCCGCTGTTGTATGCCTCTGCCACCGCGTTGTACGCCTCTGCCAGCGCGTTATAATTGGTCTGCAAGGTGGAGAATGTGGCGTCAGATACCGCATCCCCGCCGGCGATCTCCATACCATCCACTACCAGGGAAAGGGCCTCCAGAATATCGCCGATGGCGTCGTTAAGCACCACCGCGTCCTCCTCTGTAATAGAATCCTGGGTGATCTCACCCATCTGATTGATCACATCCGCAGCCTCATTCATCACTTCCTCGATATCCGCGTCTGCCGCGATCTCATCCATGGTGTACAGCTCTCTTACCGCGTCGTGGCTTTCCACCATCAGCGCGAAATTATCCTGAAGGATCTTAAATGTCTCATCAGACACCATCTCCCCGTCGGCAGAATCCGATTTCTCCGCCTTAGCAGCCGTAGTCTCGGTCTTTGCCGCCGTGGTGGCTGCCGCTGTGGTGGTGGCTGCTGTCTCCTTAGGCTCTTTCTTTCCGCCGCAGCCTGTCAATAAAGTTGCTGTCATCAAAGCTGCCAATGTTATTGATACTATACTTTTTTTCATATCATTTCTCCTTTTCATTCCATTTGCTGCTATTCGTCAAACGTAAGAACAACCGGTTCCGCATAATATGTATTGTTGTAGATATCCGTGATACAATAGTAAAGCAGATAATCCCCGGCCCCGGAGGAAGCATAGTCCACGGTCATGGAACTGTGGTATTGAAAGGGCTCCTCCAGAAAGTATTCATCATCATACTCCCCGTCATAAGTATAATAATCGCATAAAAGCTGTATCTCATCGCCGTCTTCCACAGGAAGAAGCCCTTTCATGCTCATGCCATTGTCATAAAACCTTACGGCTCCCTCAACAAAGCCTGTCCCGTCCTCGTCCCACAAGACCACCAGATTTACATACTCGCCATTCAGCTCACAGGGTACATAGCCTTCGACGCAGTCGTCCTCCACAGAAACATACAGAGGAATCGTGTAATTGTCCATGGTAAACCAAAGCCCGTCATAATCCACCATGAGAGCGCCGTCATCGTCAATCTCAAAGTAATTGTCCGTTCCCAGGTCAATATACCCCTCGCCGTCATCATAGAAAAGCTGCATCTGGATCTGGCTGATGATCTCCCAGTCCTCGTCTGAGAGAGCCAGGGCAAAATAATCCCCCCTGTCCTCAACCGCCAGCTCCTCGTCCCCGTACAGGCTCTCCCCATAGCTGTCCTCGTATCCGCTGATATATTCCTGGTCAAACCAGCTGAAATCATACCACTGACTGAAATCAGGCAGACCGCCGCTCCCACACTGGCCGTTTAGCGCCTCAACGGGAGTGTTTGAGCCGATATACCCCTGTCCGCCTGCCACAATATTGGCAAACGCCCTGACAAAGTCCGTGTACTCCCCCTCAAGTCCAAGCTCCCTGTAAACCTCAAGCATAGATTCAAAGGAATCCATATCATTGTAGGGAAGATACACCGCCATCCCGTTGGCATTGGAAACATTCTTTGAGCTGGCCCAGTACACCACCGCCCTGTCAATTGCGTCAATAAGTTCCCCTGCTCCCTCAATGTCACAATTCTGGGCAAAGTGCATAAGGTCTATGGTGTCATAGCTCTCATCGCCAAAGGCCTTTGTATTGCTCACTGACCGGGATATGGCTTTAAAGTTATTACTGTCAAGCTGCTCTTTTGCTTTGACGGAAAACGCGCCAAGGGCATCATACACGTTGTCCATCTTTTCCAGATCGATTACGCTGAGCGTACATTCAGCATTGGGATTTTCCTCCCAGCACATCTGGACAAAATCGTCCGCAGCCACCCTCCCAATCTCCTCAGTAGAAACCGACGCATCCTGACAGATCAGGTTAAGCCAGTTGGTGTAAAACCAGCCAAGGGAAGGTTCCACCTCCTGGGAGCCGATCAGATAATCCGCATGACGGCTTGCCATCCAGGCTGTCTCAACTGTGGCCATAAGACAGGCATCAAAACCGATAAAATCAAACCTTACCCCGGCTCTCTTAAGGGCGCTGTCAATCTCATGCAGCTGCATGGACCCGTCTGTGGCAATCTCATCGCTTCCATAGCCATACAGCGCCCCGCCTCCATGGTCCCACAAAACCAACCCATATCTGTCAGCCGGATAATGCGCATGGCAATAGCTTATAAACTCAGAGAGCGTAGAGGGGTCAGTCATAGACCGGGATCCCATATCCTCCTGGACGCAGACAAGATCCTCATGGACCACCTGCCAGATCTGGTTTGTGTCAGAGCTTATGACGTCATTCTGCCACTGACTGGTCCCTCCGGTGTACAAAAGGACATTGACCTTGTCATGGATATCTGCCTGGCACATCTCAAGAATGTCCGCGGTCGCCGCCCCGAAGTTTGATTCCAGATCTGTGCCGCACAGATAGACCATGACCGTAAAGCGATCGCCCCTGTCTGCCTCCTTTGCCTCCTCAAAGCGGCTCTCCCCCATGGCGCCGCCGTCCCCGTAAGAATACTCCGCATCCTCTCTGGTCCCGCACCCCAGCGCCTGACATGATAGCGCCAGAACCGCTGCCATAATCACTGCTTTCTCTGCCCTTAATCTGAACATTTTCTCAGCTTCTGCCACCTTTGTTCTGAAAACCCCTTTGCCGAATAACATTAAACCTACGATTAACCATAAAAGTAGCACTACACAATGTTTCAAAAAATAAAA
>CAJUFP010000056.1 GCA_910585645.1 uncultured Hungatella sp.
AATGTTTGGCATATCTGAACCCGAACGGCACACAGCCTCCCTTCCCTCCCTGGCTCCACGACAATCCCCGCCCCCCTTTGCTCACTCAATTACCCCCTCATTAAAATATCCCCGACACATTTTTTCTAAAAACTGCTTATTTTTTCTAACAGTCAATCCCCTTTTTTTGATAAATTAATAACAGTATTCCGGAGTCTGCCTGGGCAGTTTCTATGAGACCGGCAAAGAGACAGGCTGTCCGCTTCGGATCAAACTGCAGAGGAAATGTGAAAGGAAGCCGCTATGTTGATCTATGATTCCTGTCAGTCGGCGATCAGGTCCTGTGTGGAGACAAAGACCTTTGCCGTCGCCCGGCTTTACAACGACGAAAAAACCATGAACATCCATATTCATGACTGCTATGAAGTATATTTCTCCATCTCCGGGGGAAAACAGTTCCTCATTGACAACCGGGTCTATGAATTCGGGCCTGGGGACATCTTTTTTATCAATCAATTCGAAAGCCATTATCTGTCTAAAATTGACCAGACCAGCCATGTGCGGGTGGTCCTCTCCATTTACCCGGAATATCTGAGGCGGTTTTCTACAGAGCAGACGGATCTGAACCACTGTTTTACCTGCCGGGATTCGGTCTGGGGCCATAAGCGCAGCCTTACCGGGGACCAGCGCAAACGGTTCATGTATTTTATCCACAAGCTGTCCCAGGAGCGGGAATACGGGCAGGATGTGCTGGACCAGGCCGTATTCGCGGAGATGATGACCTTTTTAAACCAGGTCTTTCTTGCCTGCCCTGACCCTGCGCGGGACGGCGTCCGGGGCATTCCCGGGTCCCGCCATTCCCAGATCGACGACATCTTAGACTATATCAACCAGCACCTGTCGGAGAATCTTGGCATCCAGATGCTGGCCTCCCACTTCTACCTAAGCAGCTCTTACCTGTGCAGGATCTTCAAAGATTCCACCGGAACCACCATCAACCAGTACATCACCGCCAAGAGGATCTCCCGGGCCAAGGTGCTGCTGGCAGAGGGCCATCCGGTGGCAGAGACCAGCAGTCTGTGCGGATTTGGCGACTACAGCAACTTTCTGAAATCCTTTACCAAAGCAGTAGGCGTCTCTCCTAAAAAATATGCTGCATTTACCTGGAACTAACCGGAGAATATTGGTCGATATGACCAAAAGAAGATAAGATTTGCAAGATTTGTGAGATGATATGACGAGAAAAGGAAAAAACTCAATGATATAATATACATATCAAATAAAAATCCAAGGAGAGTCTAAATGGAAGAGAAGATCGCTGCGCGTTCCAATGAGGAATGGCTAAATGCCACCTATGACAAGCTGCTGGTCAAGATGAAGGCAGAGTGTACCCGGGTGGGTACCAACATCCCCTACACCACCGGCAAGGACGGGAAGTACCACGACATCACAGAGACGCCCTGGGGCAGAACCCCTGACGGAAAAACCAATGTGGGCTTCTGGACCAACGGTTTCTGGCCGGGAATGCTGTGGCAGATGTATGAAGCCACAGGAGATGAAGACTATAAAAAAGCCGCCGTGGGCGTGGAAGAGCGGCTGGAGGAACTTTTAAGAAGCGCGGAGACCGTGGACCACGATGTGGGATTTTTGTTCCTTTTGTCCTCTGTGGCCAACTACCGCAAGACCGGAGATCTGGAAGCCCGCCGCCGGGGTCTTCTGGCAGCCAGCCTTCTGTCCTCCCGCTATAATCTGGACGGCAGATTTATCCGGGCATGGCCAGACTCCATGGCTAAGATGACGGAGCGGTTTGGCGGCGGAGATATCCGGGGCTGGATGATCATTGACTGTATGATGAACATCCCCCTGCTGTACTGGGCGTCCGAGGAGACGGGGGACCCCCGTTTTAAAAAGATTGCCGTCAACCATGCCAAGACCGCTCAGCAGTATGTGGTCCGGCCTGACGGAAGCTGCAACCACATTGTGGCCTTTGACCCGGACAGCGGCCAGTACCTGACAAATCCCGGCGGCCAGGGCTACAAACAGGGGTCTTCCTGGAGCAGAGGCCAGTCCTGGGCAGTGTACGGCTTTGCCCTAAGCTACCGCCACACAGGGGACGAGTCCTTCCTGAACACGGCCAAACAGTGCGCCCACTACTGCATCGCCAACATGGCTGTCAATGACTGGCTGCCATTGGTGGACTACCGCCAGCCGGCCCAGCCCCTGAAATATGACTCCACAGCCGCCATGTGTACAGCCTGCGGCCTTCTGGAGATCGCGGGCCATGTAGAGGAAAATGAGGCCCGGTTCTACACCGAGGCGGCTTACCGCATTCTGCGGGCCTGCGACGAGAAATTTGCGGACTGGGATCCGGAAAAAGACGCCATCACCACCGGCGGAACCTTCTTTTACCATGATCCCGACGGGCAGAACACGGAAGTGCCCATCATTTACGGCGACTACTATTTTATCGAGGCCATTTTGCGGCTGAAAGGAAACTATCTGTTCCAGTGGTAATGAGATACGAAAAAAATGGGGCGGCTCCGAATCTGCAGCCGCCCCATTGAAAAAACGAGAGGAGAAAATTCATGGAGCAACAGTACAACCGCGCGAAGACCTGGCAGCTTCTGTTCTTCGTATTTAACAACACTGCTTCCAACATCTACCTGTGCCTGATGGGATTTGTCAATCTCTACGCAGGCAACGTGGCGGGACTGGCCGTAATGCTTGTTTCCAACATCATGATGGCCGCCCGGTTCTGGGACGGCGTAACGGACCCGATCATCGGCTTTTTGGTAGACAAGACCAACGGGAAATTCGGCAAATTCCGGCCCTTCATGCTGCTGGGCAATCTCATTATGCTGGCTACGGTGATTCTGATGTTCACCACCACCCACCTGATGCCCGACGGAGCTGTGAAGGTGGTCTACTGGACCGTGATCTATCTGGTGTACATCATCGGCTACACATTTCAGAACGCCGCTACCCGGGGAGGCCAGAGCGTGCTGACCAATGACCCTAAGCAGAGACCTATGTTTGCCCGGATCGACAGCATCATCAACGCCCTGCTGTTTGCCGGCATGTCCGTGTTTATCACAGATACTCTGGTGGGAAAATACCAGGGATTTACCGCTGATCTGTTTAAACAGGTGATCTTCACCTTTGGTCCCATTTCCCTGGTACTCACCATTCTGGCTATGATCGGCATCTGGGAAAAAGACCAGCCTGAAACTTACGCCAAGCTGGGCCAACAGGCCAGCTACGGCTTTAAAGACATTTTCCGCATCATCAAAAACAACCGCGCCATCCAGATGCTGGTGGTGGCGGCTTCCACGGACAAGCTGGCCACCCAGGTACGGCAGAACTCCGTGGTGGGCATTATGCTGTACGGCATTATTATCGGCAACTACAAGATGCTCAGCCGCATGTCCATGATTACCCTGATCCCCAACATGATCATGATCATCATCGGAACCAGCGTGGCGGCCCGGTTTTCATCTAAGCAGGCCACGATTTTATTTACCTGGTGCAGCATCATATCCTCCACGCTTTTGGGGGCGGTGCTGATCTTTGGAGATCCCACCAAGATCTCCCTGGAGCATATCGGGTTTATGACCATTGCCTACATTGGCCTTTATGCCTTGGTCATGGGCTTTGCCAGCATCAATGTGGGTCTGGCTACGCCTATGATCGCCGACTGCGCCGACTATGAGCTGTACCAGTCAGGAAACTATGCCCCGGCTCTCATGGGCACGGTGTTTGGCTTCTTTGACAAGGTGATCTCCTCCTTCGCTTCAACGGTGGTGGGGTGGTTCTGCGTACTCATCGGTTTTTCAGACCGATTCCCCACCCAGGAAGATCCGCTGACCTCCGGACTCTTCTGGGTAACTTTGTTCCTGTTCATCGGCATGCCCATCCTGGGGTGGGTCGCCAGCCTGATCGCCATGAAGTTCTATCCCCTGGATAAGGAGAAGATGATCGAGGTTCAGGCCAAGATCGCCGCCATAAAAGCCCAGGGAGGCGCAAACTAGCGCTTTGTACTCAAACAGGTCAGACAGAATACATACAAGGTTAAAAACGATTTGGAGGAATAAACCATATGAAAATTGCGTTAATAAATGAAAACAGCCAGGCAGGCAAAAACGGCGTCATCCTGGCAGCCCTGAAAAAGGTTGTGGAGCCAATGGGCCACACGGTAGACAATTACGGCATGTACGCAGCCGACGACCAGGCCCAGCTCACCTACGTGCAGTGCGGTATCCTGGGAGCCATCCTGCTTAACAGCGGCGCGGCGGACTTTGTGGTCACCGGCTGCGGCACCGGAGAAGGGGCCATGCTGGCCATGAACAGCTTCCCCGGCGTCATCTGCGGCCATGTGGAGGACCCGGTGGACGCCTACACCTTTGCCCACGTCAACGACGGCAACGCGGTGGCCATGCCCTTTGCCAAGGGATTCGGCTGGGGCGGAGAGCTGAATCTGGAGTATGTATTTGAAAAACTGTTCGGCTTCGGCCACGGACAGGGGTATCCCCCGGAGCGGGTGGAGCCGGAGATGCGCAACAAGCGGATCCTGGATGAGGTGCGCTTAAAGACTTTAAGGCCGCTTCTGGACGGGTTAAAGGATTTGGATCAGGAGCTGGTGAAGGGCGCTGTGGCAGGCAGCCATTTCCGGGAGCTGTTCTTTGCCGGGTGCAGGGATAAGGACATTGAGGCTTATGTGGAAGGGCTGTTGTAGGCGGCTTGCGGCTGGGTACCGTTTTATCCAGGTTAGGGTTTAGGAGGAGCATCATAATGGCAAACGTGAGTATCACTGTATGGTCCGGAAACCGGGAAGAGTGCCGGGTTCAGGGAGAGGATGAGATCCTGCTGGTGTACCCCAAAGCATATGAGAAGGGGGACAAACTTGTTTTCACGGCAGAGGAGACCCCCGGCTTTTATATCATCCGGGTGGACGGGGCTATGGATGAAGCCTATGTATATCTGACCGGGGAAGAGATCCAATACCCCATTCCCTTTGAGGAGGACAATCCCTTTCACCTGGACCGGATCTCCTACCATCCCGGCTGTTTTGCGGGGGAGCGGCACTATATCACCATGCGCAGGGCCAGGCCCCAGGAAAACGGGAATTACCGGAACCTGGCCAAAAATGTCATGGACTGGAAAGGCGCTTTGGGGTGCTATCCCCATGTCAGGGCCAATGTCCAGACCCAAGGCCCTGTGGCGCCGCTGTTTGCCCCCCGCAATGTCATTGACGGTGTGCTGGCCAATGCCAGCCACTATCCATGGCCCTATCAGTCCTGGGGGATTGACCAGAGGGAGGACGCCCAGATCACCCTGGAATTTGGCCGCCCGGTGGATATGGATGAGCTGCGGCTGACCACCAGGGCGGACTTTCCCCACGACAGCTGGTGGGTGCAGGGGACAGTAACCTTTTCCGACGGAACAAGTGAAGTGTTAAAACTGGATAAGAGCGAAAAGCCCCAGGTGTTTTCCCTGGAGCGCAGGGGTATCACGTGGCTGAAGGTGGGGGAGCTTAAAAAGGCCGACGACCCCTCCCCCTTCCCGGCCCTGACCCAGATTCAGGTATTTGGGAGGAATTCAGGAACATAAAACAAAAGGAGGCAATGAAAACCCGATGCGCAAGATTATAGACTTAAATCAGGGGTGGAAATTTATCCGCCAGGACGCGGGCCTGCCTGAAAAATTCCCGGGGCTTTGGCAGGATGTGGACCTGCCTCATACCTGGAACGAGGTGGACGGCATGGACGGCAACGGCACCTACTACAGAGGCCGCTGCTGGTATGCCAAAATCTTTCAGACTCCAAAACAGCCGCTGCCCGGAGGCAGAGTCTATGTGGAGATTTTGGCGGCAGGCCAGCAGGCCGCGGTGTACGTCAACGGCCGGGAGGCAGTGAGCCATGAAGGCGGCTACTCCGCCTTCCGGGCCGATGTGACCGATCTGTGCCTGGACAGTGGGGAAAACCTGCTTGTGATCGCCTGCGACAACAGCGAGAGCAGCAGCCCATACCCCCAGTCCGCGGACTTTACCTTTTATGGAGGGCTGTACCGGGGCGTGAACCTGATCAGCGTGCCGGACGTTCACTTTGATTTGGATTACTTTGGAGGTCCCGGCCTTAAGGTGACGCCGAAAGTCTGCAAAAACTGCGGCGGCGCCAAATTTGAGCTGGAAAGCTGGGTAACCGGCGGAGACGAGAACTTTACCGTCATGTACCAGATTCAGGACAGGGAAGGGAATCAAATGGCATATGCGGTCCGCCCGGCGGACAGCGCCAGGGTAACCGTGGCCGTCCCTGATGTCCGGCTCTGGGACATTGACGACCCTTACCTTTATAAGGTCACAGCCACTCTGCAGCGCCGCAACGAGGCCTGGGATGAGATCACCGTTTGGGCCGGGGTTCGTCAATTTACCTGCGACCCCCAGGAGGGATTTATCATCAACGGCAGGCAGACGCCTCTGCGGGGAGTCAGCCGCCACCAGGACAAGTTGTACCAGGGCAATGCCCTTACCCGGCAGGACCATTTTGAGGACGCCCGCATCATCAAGGAGCTGGGGGCCAACACCATCCGCCTTGCCCATTACCAGCACTCTCAGGATTTTTACGACGCCTGCGACCAGCTGGGGTTTATCGTGTGGGCGGAGATTCCATTTATCAGCGTGTTCAACAAGGCACCAGAGGCCCATGACAACTGCGTCAGCCAGCTGAAAGAGCTGATCATCCAGAACTACAACCATCCGTCCATCTGCTTCTGGGGAATCTCCAACGAGATCCTGATCGGAGGCATCTGCGATCAGCTGGTGGAAAATCACCATGAGCTGAATAAACTGGCCCATGAGCTGGATCCCACCCGGCTTACCACCATGGCCCATTTGTCCATGACTCCCACCGATGGCCCTATGCATCACCTTACGGATGTGGAAAGCTATAACCACTATTTTGGCTGGTACGGCGGCAAAATGACGGACAACGGCCCCTGGCTGGACAAGTTCCACGACGACCACCCGGACATCTGCCTGGGGCTGTCCGAATACGGCTGCGAGGGCATTGTCACCTACCACGGCCCTGACCCCGCCTGCAAGGATTACAGTGAGGAGTACCAGGCCCTGTACCATGAACATATGGCCCGGGTGCTGGATGAGCGCCCCTGGATCTGGTCCAGCCATGTGTGGAACATGTTCGACTTCGGCTGCGCGGCCCGGAATGAAGGAGGCGTGGCAGGGCGAAACAACAAGGGCCTTATGACCATGGACCGCAGGACGAAAAAGGATAGCTACTACATCTATAAAGCCTACTGGAACAAGGAGCCTATGGTCCACATCTGCGGGCGGCGGTATGCTCAGAGGGCCGGCGAGACCATCCAGGTCCGGGTGTACTCCAACCAGCCGGAGGTGGAGCTTGTCATAGACGGAGAAAGCGTGGGAAAGCAGACCGGGGACAAGGTGTTTGTGTTTACCCTGTGCCTGGAGCCGGGCCTTCACACCCTAATTGCAAAGGCGGGAGCCGTAAAAGACTCCATAACCATTGAGAAGGTGGAAAAGGAGCCCGAGATCTACGTCCTCCCGGAGGTAAAGGACCGGGCCGAGGGCGTGGCAAACTGGTTTAAGCTGGCCGGGGACCTGGATTTGGAGGCCCCCATGAAGTTTCCGGAGGGGAAATACAGCGTAAAGGATAAGCTGGAGGAGCTGGCAGAGTCCCGGGAGGCGCTGGACATCGTGTCAAGGGCCATCAAGCTGGCCACCAACTTTGACCTGGCTCCCGGCGTGGGCATGTGGGGAATGATGAAGTCCATGACCCCGGAAGGCATGATGGCCATGGCGGGAGATACGCTGCCAAAGGGATTTTTGGAAAGTCTTAACGAAAAACTTATTAAGATTGACAAGCCATCAAAATAAGTGACACGATCCGGTCATACATCCACAGACAGGTAAACCCCTGAGGGGAATCCACAGGAAACAGGATTCCCTTCAGGGGTTTTTAGCACGCTTCAAATCCAGCAGCACGTCCATGAGATGGCTGGCATAGCCGGCAGCGCCCACAAAGCCAAGGCGCTGCCGGCCGTCGAAAAGCGGATGGTACATGGATATGGTCATGCGTTTGCTTACGGGAGATTGGATGATTCCCAGATTGGTCAGTTGTGGACGGGCCAGGATGGTGTTTTGGAACTCGTCCAGGGAATCGCCGCCGCGGCTGGTTATAGTTTATGAGAGGAAATCTGTGTAATTGTTGACTTTACAACGAGAAGGAAATAAACTGTTAAAAAAGAGAGAGGTGGGGATATTCCATGGAACGTGCAAGCAGATTCGTGCTGGCAGTCCATATATTTGCCTGTATTGATCCGTTTGAGGATGTGATGATGGATACGAAGAGATTGCTGGCGGGGGACGAGGGATGAAAACAGAACAGACGATTCGGGAACTTCTTGTGATGACCGGGGCCACGTTGATCATTGCCGCCGCGGTGTTTTTCTTTTTGATTCCAAGCCACGCGGCGGTCAGCTCCGTGTCCGGACTGGCCATGGTGCTGTCCAATTTTGTGCCCTTGTCCATATCCGCCATTACCATGGCGCTGAATGTTGTGCTGCTGGCAGTGGGATTTCTGCTGTGCGGCCATGAATTTGGCTTTAAGACCGTGTACACCTCCATTCTTCTGCCGGTGTTTATGGGGATATTTGAGATCCTTCTGCCGGACAACACATCCATCTCCGGGGACGCCATGCTGGATGTGGTCTGCTATATCTTTGTGGTGAGCATCGGGCTTAGCATCCTGTTTAACATGAACGCGTCCTCCGGCGGGCTGGATATTGTGGCCAAGATCCTGAACCGGTACCTGCACATGGATCTGGGAAAGGCCATGGGTCTTAGCGGCATGCTGGTGGCCTTGAGCTCTGCGTTTGCCTACGACAAGAAAACCGTGGTGCTAAGCGTTCTTGGGACCTACCTTAACGGCGTGGTGCTGGACTATTTTATTTTCGGGCAGAACATAAAGCGGAGAGTCTGCATTATTTCGAAGGATAAGGAAAAGCAGATCTGTGACTGGATCTTGTATACCCTGAAAAGCGGGGCCACCATCTATGAGGCCAGAGGGGCTTATGACGGCATCGCGCGCAATGAGATCATTACCATTGTGGACAAACATGAGTACCAGAAGCTGATGCAGTATGTGACAAAGGAGGACCCGGCGGCTTTTGTCACGGTGTACAATGTCAGCGATATGAGGTACATACCCAAGGGGAGAGGAAGTCTATGAAAACATTGCTTTTTTATCTGCTGATGGCCCTGCTTGCCGGGGGAGGGGACGGGGCCGGGACCGGAGCCGGCAAGTGGCAGGCCGGGGCGAAAGCCATGTGGGCGCAGGCTGACAGTAAGCCGCAGACCCGTCTGATGGTGGCCACGGACCTTCATTACCTGTCCCCGGACCTGACGGACCATGGCAGTTATTTTACGAATCTGGTCCGAAACGGGGACGGGAAGGTTATGGAGTATTGTGAGGAGCTGACAGAGGCGTTTGTGGATACGGTTTTGGAGAAGAGGCCGGATGCGCTTATCCTCACAGGGGACCTGACGTTTAACGGCGCCAGAAAGAGCCATGAGGATCTGGCCGGGAAACTGGCTGAGATCGAGAGAGCCGGAATCCCTGTGGCCGTGCTTTCCGGGAACCATGATCTGTGGAATCGGAACGCGGCTTCTTTTTCGGGGGACGGGGTTGAGCTTGTGCCCGGCGTCTCCGCAAAGGAATTTAGGGAGATCTATTTTCCTTTTGGATTTGAGGAGGCATTGGGGCAGGATACGGCCTCCTCCAGCTATGTGTGGCAGGCCGCTCCGGGGCTTCGGCTGCTGATGCTGGATGTTAACGGGGTGTCCCAGGCCTGTTCGGTGCCGGAGGAGACCCTGGAGTGGATGGAGGGGCAGCTGGAGGAAGCCGCAAAAGCGGGGGACAGGGTTCTTGGGTTCAGCCATCAGAACCTGATGTGGCACAGTATGTTTGCGGACGGATACATGATCGAAAACAGCAGGGCAGTGTTTGACCTTTACAGGAAGTACGGCGTGGCCGCCAATTTCAGCGGCCATCTGCACATCCAGCGCGTCGGGGAACTGGACGGATTTTATGAGGTGGTCACCTCCGCCCTTTCGGTTTCGCCGCTTCATTACGGGGAGATCACCATAAAGGGGAATGTGCTGGATTACCGGACAGAGTCTGTGGATGTGTCGGCCTGGGCCGGAAAAAACGGCCTGTCCGGGGAGGAAGTGCTGGATTTTGACGGGTATGCCAGGGGATTTTTCCTGGACACCTTTTATGGGCAGGCTATGGAAAAGCTGGAGGGCATGGAGGATGAGGGGTTAAAGGGCAGGATGGCGGATTATTTTGCCGGTCAGAATCACAGGTATTTTTCCGGCTGCCCCGCGCCGGGGGATGAAAAGATGCTCAAGGCGTGGAAGGAGTGCGGGGGGTTCTTTGGAATGTATCTTGAGGGGATTGCCGGAGAGGGGGAGGATTATAATTGGGTCAGGGTTTGGATGCGGTGAGGTCTTTTAACCCTTTTAATATAATTTAATTATATAGATGTATAAATTAATTATTGTGACGATTCCATTTCCATGATATACTTTTCAATAGATTATGATGGCGGTCAACTGTGAATATAAAAACAGGTAACAAGTGAGGAATTACAAGATGAAGGTCAGTTATAACAAATTGTGGAAATCATTAATTGACAGAGATATGAAGAAGATGGATTTACTGGAAGCAGTTGAGATGAGTCCTAATACGCTGGCAAAGCTGGGAAGAAATGAGGATGTCTCCATGGATGTTCTAAGACGCATCTGCGAATACCTGCGGTGTGATGTTGGCGACATTATGGAGATGGTTCCGGAGAAAAGCGAGGATTAGTTTATTGAAACGAAATAAATATAGCGCAGGAGCTGTTAAGCTTGCCTTGTGGTTTATGGAATTTCGCAGGGAGGTTCAGCTTTTGGCACAGGGAAGAACATTTGATGATATAAAGGCGCTCAGCGACAGGGAAAATATATTTGGTGCGTCTACACCGGCAAGGGCGGCTATGATTCAATCCACAATATCTGCAAGGATTAAGAGTATGGATTCCAGTTTCTATCCTCTTTTTATGGACAGCGATGTGGCAACGCAGAAATTGTATGCGCTGACAGGGAGTTTTTCCCTTGATACTCTGTTTTTTGATTTTATGTATGAGGTTGTACGGGAAAAAATGATTATAGGAACAAAAATGCTTGCGGACGCGGATATCCGAATATTTTTTAAAAATAAACAGGAACAGGACGCAACTGCGGCAAAGTGGACTGAGCAGACTTTGCAGAGGCTTGGCAGGAGTTATAAAACACAGCTTTACGAGGCAGGTATTCTTGACAACAGGACAAGGGGGGCGGAGCGCGGCATATTAAAGCCGATCCTTGACCCGATATTTAGGGGCTGGCTGGAGGAATATGGATATAGTCAGGTAGTGAAAGCATTGGAGGGGATCAGGTGATGACTGATATAAAAGAACGCCTGGACAGAATGGAGGAAGTGATCCGTAAACCTTCATTCAGACAAAACAGCGGCCGGGCAAACGAAGTGAACTATTGGATATTTGATTATCCTCCGGACAGGGAGTTGGAGGTCCGCAGGCGGATTAACTACATGCAGGCCAGGAATGCCAGAGGAGGAGAGGGATTCGATTTAGCGGTGTTTGACCTATACGACATAACCATTGACTTTCTTGAAAAAAACCATTTCCTGGAAGACTGTTACAGGTTTGAGAAGAAAAAAGGACTGGAGCGTATTGCAAAAGCGGTCAACAACTCCATGAAGATAAATGATGACGACAGTTATATTGTTCGATATATTAAAGATCATACGCCGGAGAACGCAGTTGTTTTTCTGACAGGAGTTGGAAAGTGTTTTCCTGTTTTGCGGTCCCATAAAGTGCTTAACAATCTACACCAGTTATTTGTGAGGGTTCCGGTTGTAATGTTCTTTCCGGGGATCTATAATGAGCAGGAACTGGTCCTGTTTGGTGAGATAAAAGACGACAATTATTACAGGGCTTTCAAACTGACTTAATCCCATAGCAGTACAGAAGAAACCTGCATGCGCCCGGCGGCGGACTTTCATGGTAAGGGGCAGAATATCCCTGCCGTTGGCAGGCAGAAATACAGCAAGGGTTTTGATTTACAGGATACAGGAGGATTCAAGATGCAGATTAGGGAAATGTTTGCCAAACCGATTGACCGGGAAATACAGGGAGTTATAATTGTAGGTCAGGGTGAGGATACCAGAGTTTTTCAGGAATTGGAAGAGTATGTGGTTACAAGAGAACTGCAAAAGCATTTTGCGGATTTTTTTGAGGCGTATAAAAAAGGAATCACAGGCAATACGGATGAAATCGGCGTATGGATATCCGGTTTTTTCGGAAGCGGAAAATCTCATTTTTTGAAAATACTGTCCTATATCCTGGACAATAAAGAAATTGGAGGAAAGAGGGCGGTTGATTTTTTTGAAGAAGATCATAAAATAGCCGATCCTCTTGTTTTGGAGAACATGAAATTGGCTGCAGGCACTCCTGCGGATGTGGTGCTTTTTAACATTGATTCTAAAAGCGACAGCAACAGTAAACAGAATAAGGATGCCATTGTCAATGTATTCTTAAAAGTATTCAATGAGATGAGAGGATTTTGTGGAAGTATGCCTCATCTTGCGGACCTGGAAAGCCAGCTTACAGATACAGGAAAATATCAGGCATTTAAAGAAGCATTTGCAAAGGAATATGGCGCTGAGTGGGAGGAATCCCGTCACAAGTTTGATTTTATTCAGGATGATGTGGTGGAAGCTTTGACAGCCATTGATTTTATGAGTGAGGCGGCTGCAAGGAACTGGTGTGAAAAAGCAACAGAAACCTATGGAATCAGTATTGAGGAATTTGCAAAGCGCGTAAAGGAATACATAGCAGGGAAAGGCAAAAATCATCACGTAGTGTTTATGGTGGATGAAGTGGGACAGTACATAGGCGATGATTCCAGTCTGATGTTAAATCTCCAGACGGTAAGAGAAGAGCTTTCCAAGAAATGTAAAGGAAAAGCATGGGTTGTAGTGACCAGCCAGCAGGATGTAGATTCCATTATGAGTGTAAAAGGGAATGATTTTTCTAAGATTCAGGGACGGTTTTCCACTCGTCTTGCGCTCTCCTCAGCAAATGTAGATGAGGTTATTAAGAAGCGGATATTAGAGAAAAATAAGGTCGGAGCGCAGACACTCAGGCTTCTCTACGGACAAAAAGCGACGACGATCAAGAATCTTATTGTATTTAATGACGGTGTGGAGAAGAAGCTGTATGCAGATGAAGATGATTTTGCTTTATGCTACCCCTTTGTGCCGTATCAGTTCAACCTTCTTGCAAGCGTCTTGACTTCCATCCGCACCCACGGGGCATCAGGCAAGCACTTATCAGAGGGCGAACGTTCCATGTTAGCTTTATTTAAGGAGAGCGCGGACAAAATCAAGGAAGAGTCTCAGGGAGCTATCGTGCCGTTTCACCGGTTTTATGACGCGCTGGAAAATTTCCTTGATCACAGCCACAGAAGTGTTATAATCCGCGCCTATGACAACAGTAAAATCAATCCGGAGAAAAAGACTTCCGATGTGTTCGCTGTCAATGTGCTAAAAACCTTGTTTATGATTAAGTACATTCTTGAGATTGAGGCTAATGAAGAGAACATTACAAGCCTTATGATCAGCCATATGGACGAAGAACGCATGGTTTTGAGAGAGCAGGTTAAGACAGCGTTAAAGACCCTTCAGCAGCAGATGCTTGTGCAGAAGAACGGCAGTGTCTACGTGTTTCTGACAGATGAGGAACAGGAAATTAACCGGGAGATAGACAGTCAGACTGTAGAGATGGCAGAAGTGATCAATAAAGTGTCAGAGATGATTTTTGAGCATATTTTTTCGGAGAAAAGATACCGCTATCCTGCGCCTGCCGGCAGTGCAGCCTTTCAGGGACGGTACATGTTTCCGCTTAACCAGACTGTGGATGGCAGGCCATACAAATCCAATCAGAATTATGACATGGGACTTCACATTCTGACACCGTGGTATGACGGCGGAACTGACGGCGCGACGCTTCGGATGATGTCAGGAACCGGACGGGAAGTATTGGTGCTTTTGCCCAATGATGCCGAATTTCTTGACGAATTAACGGTATATCTGAAAATTGAAAAGTTTCTGCGGCTGAACACATCGTCCCAGCTTACAAAATTCGAGACGATCAAGGAAGCTAAGCGTGTCGAAATGCGGGAACGGGAGGGCAACGCAAAACTTTATCTGACGGATGGTCTGAAAAAGGCAGTGATCTACGTGAATGGCGATGTGGCGCGCCTGTCTTCAAAAGAAGTGACAGGGCGCATTAATGAAGCTCTGGGACGCCTTGTTCAGACGGTTTATCACAAGTTGTCCTATATTGACACTGCCATGGACGAGGCATCTGTTCGCAAGATGTTTAAAGCGGATGATCAGATGAGTTTTAATCTTCATGGAGTTCCGGAGCCAAACGCCCATGGGCTGGATGATGTACTGCAGTATATAAAAGGAAATACAGACATCCATATTAAGACTTCTATGAAAACGGTGAAAGACCGTTTCATGAGAGCGCCATATGGATTTGTGGAAGATGATATACAGTGGCTTGTAGCCAGATTGTTTAGGCGGGGAGACCTTACCTTTACAGTAAATGGGACAAACGTGACGCTGATGAACCGGTCAGACAGTGAACTTGTGGATTATATCACCAAAAGGCAATACGGGGATAAGCTTCTGATGGAAGTAAGAATCCGCGTGCCTGAAAAGGATAAGAGGGCAGTACGGAATGTGATCAAAGAATTATTTGGAACTTCGTTGGTATCAGAAGATGAGGATACATGTATGCGCAATTTCCAGGACTATTCACGAAATCGTGTGGACGAAATGGAAAAGATGGAAATAAATTATCATCATTATGCGTATCCGGGGAAAAAAGTAATTGCCGAAGGGAAAAAATTATTGCTTTCTGTGCTGCGGATATCAGAACCAAAGGAATTTTATGAGTACATTTCGAAATATCAGGATGATTTTATAGATTATTCTGAGGACTATGAACCTGTCAGAACTTTTTTTGGCGGAGAGCAGCAGCAGATTTTTATGAGAGCATTGGATATGCTTGAAATATATGACGACAGCAAGACTTATATCGTAGATGAAGAACTTGAAACCGTTGTGGAGCAGATGAGGAACATTGTAAAAAAAGAAGCGCCGTACAGGGATATTCCGCAGCTTCCGGGCCTGCGCAAACAATTTATGGAGGCGTATTCAAAGGTGCTGGAATCTGTATCTATTCCTGTAAGGCGGTCTATAGAGGCGGCAAAAGACAGGGTTTTAGAGGTTGTTGATACGAAGGATTATGTGACAGAGAAGAAACCTAAATACATGGAATTTTTCCTTGAGCTCAGCAGCGGGGCGGAAAGGTGCAGCAATGTTTCGATTCTAAGGAGTTTTGCGGATAAAGCAGAAGCATTGAAGATCCGGCTGTTGAATGAAATGGATGCTTTGGATGCTGAGATGGTGCAAAAAAGGGCAGAGGAGGACAAAAAGAAGAATCCAGAGAGCAAAGGGGTGGGCGTCACCGTCAAGGTGCCGGTTAAAAAGACCAGGAACATTACCATTAAAAGTGTTACCCATACGTCATCGTGGCGTATAGAAAGCGCGGAGGATATAGAGACGCACATTGCGCAGCTGCGCAGGTCTCTGATGGATGAACTGAACGAAAACGATGTGCTCAATGTAGAATTTTGATATCCGTTGTTTTCAGACAGGATTATTTGGCAAACATAATGATAGAAGTCCTGGTATGGAGATGAATAAAATGACAATTAAAAATATAATCCTGAAAAATTATCGATGTTTTGCGGATATGGAGGTAAACTTCCATGAAAAGCTGACCGTAATCGTTGGGGATAACGGTTCTGGAAAAACGTCTGTTCTTGAGGGGATCGCGGTTTCTCTGGGAACCATGTTTGTTGGATTAGACGGGCGAGCAGGCGTGAGCATCAATAAAAAGGATGCCAGGTTAAAGGCATATCAGATGGGAGAGTCCCAGGATATTCAGCCTCAGTATCCGGTAGAAATAATAGCCGCAGGCAGTATAGACGGACAGATGGTCACATGGATGCGTTCTTTAAATGGGGAAAACGGAAGTACAACCATAAAAGACGCGAGAGATATGACGGATATTGCAAAAGACTATCAAAAACGTCTGCGGGATGGGGATGGGTCATTGGTACTTCCTATGATCGCGTATTATGGTACAGGCCGGCTGTGGGACTATCACAGAGAAAAGAAAACAGACACATTTAAAGACAATACGAAAACCAACGGCTATATTGACAGCCTGGACGGGACGGCCAATATTAAACTGATGATGAGCTGGTTTAAAAAGAAGACCATGCAGACCATGCAGATGCGCTCAGATGAATTGGGAGAATCCATAGAACTGTCAGTTGTGTACAGGGCAATGCAGATGTGCTATGAGCGCGTTACAGGATATTCAGGCGTGAAATTTCGTTATAATCTGGACATCAATGAGATTGAATGCCAGTATATTGATGAAAAAGGGCTTCCCATGAGTGTTCCGCTGCCACAGATGAGCGACGGATATAAAAGTACGATCAGCCTGATTGGGGATATTGCCTATCGGATGGCTGTATTAAACCCACAGCTGGGAATGGATGTGATTGATAAAACAGATGGGATCGTCCTGATTGATGAAGTGGATCTCCATCTCCATCCTGCATGGCAGCACCGTATTCTTGGAGATCTGCAGGAAATCTTTCCGAACGTGCAGTTTATAGTCACAACTCACGCGCCGGCAGTGATCAGCAGCGCAAAAAGTGAAAATCTTGTAATCTTAAAAAATTATGAGGTGTCGGACCCGGGAACCGAGATTTATGGAAATGATGTAAATTCTATTTTGAAAGATATTATGGGTGTGGCAGAACGCAATCCTGCCATTGCGGATCTGTTCGCCCGGTTCTATTTGCTGCTGAATGAGGGGCAATATGACAGAGCGGAAAAAATTCTGGATGAGATTGACGACCAGAGGGATTATCATGATAAGGAAGCAGCAGCTGACCGGGTAAAATTAAAACTGGAAAGAATCCGGGGAGGGAAGAGATGATCGAGATAAAGAAAGGAGCCGAACCGGATGGGTTGAAAAAACTAAGAGAGGACCCTATGTTAAAGGGATTTTCGCCTAAAGAGATGTTCGCAGAGCTGAAGAATCCGCTGAAAGAGGAGGTTATCAAAAGCCTGAGGCGAGAGCAGGGCCAGCTTTGCGTGTACTGCATGGGCAGGATTCCCAGAGAAGATAAAGATCCGGGCATAGCGGGAATAACCATAGAGCATTATATACCCGTTGAGCCAAAAGACGGGCGTGATGTAGGACAGGCTTTAGACTATCATAATTTGTTTGCAGTCTGTCATGGCAATGTAAAAAGGCGTGTAAGAGGCGCCCGCAGAGTCAGGACAAAGGAAGATCTGACTTGTGATAAACACAGGGAGAATACAGAATTTCGAAAAGTTGATCCGTGTAACAAGGAGACACTGGAGACAATTTATTATACCTTAGACGGCAGAATTGATGCGTCGGATCCGGATGTACAGTTTGATTTAGTGCATAAATTAAATTTGAACTGTGCATCCGCGCCTTTGATCGAAGAGCGGAAATCTGTTTTAGACGCATTGATTGATGAGATTGGGAAGGTGGATGCAGACCAGTTACATAGTTATTGTTGGCAGCTATTGAGGGGATTCATGGATGAGGGAGATCCCAAGACGCCGTATGTTGGGATTTTAATCTGGTATCTGCAGACAATGATAAGGGCATTGGCATAGAACTGTTACAGAGGAGTAAAAAGATGAATAAAACCGCAATCAAAAACTTTGCAGTCTGGGCGAGAAATAAGCTGATTGCAGATATACAATACAGGGCCGGACTTATGGGAATCGCACCTGAGGGCATACGTCATGCACTGCCACAGTCCACGAAGGAGACCGAGTTTTATGATATTGGGACCACAAAACCTTATGCTGTTACAGGAACAGCTGTGAGACAGCGCAGAAGCCTTGTAAATGTTATCAGACAGAAAGCAGATGAGACAAGTTATCAGACTGCCTATAAGTATATTGTGGAGGGAGTGGCATACACTTGGTTTAACCGCCTGATTGCGGTTCGCTTTATGGAGATTAACGACTATCTTCCGTCCCATATCCGCGTATTGTCCTCTGACAGCAGAAAAATAGAGCCGGATCTGGTGACAACCCCTTTTGACGCGGACTTTACGTTTGCAGAAGAAGAAAAACAGGAGATTATGCGGCTGAAGGATGAAAATAAACTGGACGAATGTTTTCGTCTTCTGTTTATCAAACAGTGCAACGCCCTTAATGAGATACTTCCGGCGCTGTTTGAGAAGACGGCGGATTATACGGAGCTTTTGCTGAATATCTCTGCAACGGACAAGGACGGTGTGGTTTATCATCTGGTAAATGACATCTCAGAGGATGATTTTAATATCGAAAAAGGCGGCCAGGTGGAGATCATCGGCTGGCTGTATCAGTATTACAATACCGAGCCCAAAAATGAGGCGTTTGCAAAGAGCGGAAAAATCACAAAGGAAGAGATTCCCGCCGTGACACAGCTCTTTACGCCGGACTGGATTGTCCGCTATATGGTGGAGAACAGCCTTGGGCGGTTATGGGTGGAGGGACATCCGGATGAACTGCTGAAATCAAAATGGAAATATTATCTGGAGGAGGCAGAACAGGAGCAAAAAGTCCGGGAGGAGCTTGACGGAATACATAAAGAGTACGCAAAGCTGAACCCGGAAGATATTCGTTTTATGGATCCCTGTATGGGAAGCGGTCATATTCTTGTCTATGGGTTTGATGTGCTGATGCAGATTTATGAGTCTGTGGGTTATTCTCAGAGAGACGCTGCTAGGAGTATTCTTGAAAATAACCTTTATGGCTTAGATATCGATGACAGGGCATATCAGTTGACATACTTTGCGGTTATGATGAAAGCAAGGCAGTACAACCGCCGGATATTATCAGCAGATACAGTCTGTCATGTGTACTCTGTACCGGAGAGCAGCCATGTGAATCGGAATCAGCTCATTTATTTTGGGGCAGGGCTTTCAGATGCAGAAAAAGGCGATGCTTTGGACCAGATTGAAGGCTTGCTTGATACATTCAGGGATGGGAAAGAGTATGGTTCTATTTTGGATGTTGAGAATTATGACTGGGATTTGCTGAGACGATTTGCAGAGTCCTGTGATGTCGATGGACAGATGACGCTGGACGCGGTGGGAGTGGAGCAGACAAAGGAGGAACTGCGGACGCTGATTGATGTCGGGGAGGCGATGGCGCGAAACTATGAGGTAGTTGTCACGAATCCGCCGTATATGGGGATTTCTAACGGAAATGCAAAACTAAATGGATATGTGAGAAAGAAGTATCCTGACAGTAAGAGTGATCTGTTTGCTGTATTTATCGAGCGATGCGGACAGCTGGTAAAGGAAAACGGATATCAGGCTATGATTACACAGCATGCCTGGATGTTTTTGTCCAGCTATGAAAGGCTGCGTGTAAAACTGCAGATGACAGATACTGTAAATATGGCACATCTAGGGGCAAGGGCGTTTGAGGAAATCGGCGGGGAAGTGGTGCAGACTGCCAGCTTTGTGATGCGGAAAAGTCATCTTGAAAATTATAAAGGTACTTATTTAAGGCTGATTGAGCCGACAACACAAAAAGGCAAGGAGGAGATGTTTCTTGCAGGGGAAAACCGTTATGTGGCAGTACAGGGGAATTTTAGGAAGATTCCGGGGAGTCCGGTGGCGTATTGGGTAAGTAGAAATATTTTAAATACATTTATAGAGGAGAATTTAATTGGAAATATTGCATTACCTAAACAGGGATCGACATTAGGCGATAATGCTAAGTTTATTAGGTTGTGGTATGAAATAGGAGATAGAAAAAATAAATGGTTTAATTGTATGAAGGGTGGAGAGTACCGAAAGTGGTATGGCAATATGCTACACTATTTAGATTGGGAGAATAATGGAAGTAAAGTAAAAGAAAATGGGAGAGCTACAATAAGAAGCGAAATATTATTATTTAAAGAAGGTATAACATGGTCAAATATAACAAGTGGGACATCTTCTTTTAGATATATGCCATCAGGTTTTTTCTTTGAAAGTACGGGGTCTGTCTGCTTTATCGAAAAAAAATATTTGTATTATTTATTAGCCTTTTTAAATACGAAAATTTGTCAGGTGATTAACAAGGCAATAAATCCTACAATGCATTTACAGTCAGGAGATATTGCTAAGTTACCTCTAATAATTGAAGATACATATTTAAATAGGATAAATGAAATAGTGTTGGAAAATATTGATTTGTGTAAAATGGAATGGGATTCTTTTGAAAGTTCATGGGATTTTAAATGTCATCCATTTTTAAATATAAAACAGATATATTTTAATTCAAATAACGGTCTAATGGTGACTTTGAAGGATTGTTTTAATTTGTGGAAAGATCATATGGATAATTCTTTTAAAAAATTAAAGTTTAATGAGGAAGTTCTCAACAGTATTTTTATTAATATTTATAATTTACAAGATGAATTAACGTCGTTTGTTGATGATAAAGATATCACTATTCGTAAAGCCGATTTACACAGAGATATACGTAGTTTTGTTTCTTATGCTGTTGGATGTATGTTTGGAAGGTATTCCCTTTCCCGAAATGGGCTTGTATTTGCTGGAGGTGAGATGAAAGATATTTATCAATATCATTCAGGAAAAATGGATGGAAATTTTAAATTAGATGGAAGATTTTTAATAAATGATAAACCGTTTTATTATTTAGATAATAATGGATTCTTTGTTGACGGAGATAATATTATTCCAATCACTGATGAAGAGTATTTTTCGGACGATATTTTGTGTCGTTTTGTTGAATTTGTTAGAATCGTCTATGGAGCAGAAAAGTTAGAGGAGAATTTAGATTTTATTGCTAAGGCATTAGGAAATAAAGGGAATACATGCAGAGAAGTAATTCGCAATTATTTCCTTAAAGACTTTTATGCTGACCATATAAAAGTTTATCAGAAACGTCCAATTTACTGGCTCTTCGACAGCGGCAAACAGAACGGTTTTAAGGCATTAATCTATCTGCATCGCTACAATGCAGATACTATCGGTAATCTGCGTATCGATTATCTGCACCGCATACAGAGAATATATGAATCTGAAATTGACCGCATGCAGGATATGATAGATCATAGTAAAAGCAGCCGCAGGGCAGGTTTTGCGAAAAAGCGGAAAGAAAAACTGCAGAAACAGCTTAAAGAATGCCGGGACTATGACGAGAGGATTGGACTCCTGGCGTTGTCGCGGACAGAGCTGGATTTGGATGATGGCGTAAAGGCGAATTATCGTAAGATTCAGACGGCCTCAGATGGAAAGTTCTATGAGGTGCTTGCAGACTCAAAAAAAATCATAGGAAATAAAAGCGGAGGTAAGGAGACAGGAAATACATGGCAGAGTTAAATCTAAGACAGATTATTGACAGGCTGAATGCAGAGTTTACAGGCGATACGCGCAAGTTGGTCTTCTGGTATGATGATAAGGCGGAGTTTGCCGAGGATATGGAGTCTGTGGAACTTCAAAACGCGAAAATCTATCATCTGGAGCCGGATAATCAGTTTTATACCAAATATTTTTTGGAGAGAGTGGATTCGGAAACCAATTATCTGATTTACGCGCCCTTTCCCAAACCAGCGGTAGAGAACCATCATCTGGAAGATATGATGCTGTATTCAAAAAGGTTTTTTGCGGACAGGGCATCACTTTTGTCGGTTGATTTGGGCATAGAGGAGAAATATAAGCCGATTATAGAGAAACATATCAAGTTTTTTGCAAATAAAGACCGAACGCAGCGCTTTTATGATTTGGAAATTGAGAATTTCAACGAGGAGAATATCCTTGTTGGACTGCTCAGCGCTGTCTGTAAGATAAAAATTTGTTCATTTGAGGAAGTTTTGCGTATTGTTATATCAGAGAATCCAGACACAGAAAATAAGTATCTTGAGGAAATGGAGAAGTATGAACTTCTTGCGTCTTTCTGGAAACTTTGTCAGCAGCAGCTGGGATATGTGGATACAAAGCCGACATTGGAAAGATTGGTGCTGACTTTATTTGTTACCTATACAGAACGATATATTCAAGGGGAAATTCCCGAAGAATGGCGCTGCTTTGTTTCCATGAAGCAAGGTAATATTATTGCGTTTCTCAACAATTTAATGAACAGTGTCCTTTATAGGGAAGATTATGACAGATTATCAGCGTATGCGGCTTGTGTGCTAAAAGCAGAGGAGCGTTTGTCAAGCTATAACTTGGATTATATGGTGCATTGTGACGGGTTCGCTTTTTTCGACGAGATGATTCTGAAATGGATAGCAGGCAGACTGATATCGGAAGATACAGAGGCAAAGCTTGATGAGACAGGGCTGTGCCAGCTGTGTCATTTGCGTTCTAAGATGCATTTTGGGGAAAGGTACAAAGACGCTTACGAGATGCTGGAGTACGCGTATTCTATTGTAAAAGCTGCAAAGTATGGCGGCAGCGATGATATGAGGGCGATTGTAAAAAAATATCAGGAGGAAGACTGGCAGATTGATTTTGCATATCGAAAGTTTTATTATTACTATAGTCGAATCCGTGATACCGGGGCTTATGAGCAGCTGCAGACCCTTGTTGAGAATATTTACACCAATGAATATTTAAATGATCTGCTTCCAAGGTGGAATCAGGCATTTTTAAGTAAAGACGGCCTGTCTGTCCTGCCGCTTCAGACAAATTTCTATAACCGTTTTGTTAATCGGGCAAAAGAGAGAACGGTTGTTATTATCTCTGACGCAATGCGCTATGAGATTGGACAGGAATTGTTTGACAGAATGAAAGATCATCCCAGATGCACTGCAAAACTATCAGCAATGATGTGTACACTTCCCTCTTATACAAGACTTGGAATGGCAGCATTACTTCCACACAGGTCATTGGCGATGAAAGATGATTATGAGGTATATGTAGACGATATACTTTGCAATGATTTAGCCGGAAGACAGTCAGTCTTGCAAAGATACAGTAAAGATTCTGTATGTGTGCAGTTTGATGATATTAAGAAATTAAAGATTGCTGCACTTAGAGAAATTTTTACAGGCAGGCAGGTGGTATATATTTATCACGATCAGATAGATGCCAGAGGTGATAAGAGCAATACAGAAGATGAGGTATTCAGCGCTTGCGAAGATGCGATCTGTGAGGTGATGGAATTGATACACAGAATCTCCACCAACGCAAATACCTATCATTTCATTGTGACGGCAGACCATGGATTCCTGTACAAAAGGGATAAACTTGGGGAGAGTGACAAAATCGAAGGCATAGGAAGCAAAGATGCATGGGTAAACCGACGGTATATTGTTTCAAAGGAACCAATCCAAAAGGATGGAGTACAGAATATCAGTCTTGGATACATTCTTGGGTATGAAGATGATAAGATTGTCACGTTTCCTGTCAGCAGCAATGTGTTTAAAGCTGCCGGAGGCAGTCAGAACTTCGTACATGGCGGTTCCTCTCCTCAGGAAATGATGGTACCGGTTCTGGATATTAAGATGGAACGCGGGCATATTGATACAAAACCTGTACAGATTAAGCTTGTAAGTATTGTGCAAAAGATTACAGATCTGATTGTGAGTATGGATTTTATTCAGTCTGAGCCAGTAAATGACACGGCGAAGGAGGCGGTTTACCGGCTGGTATTTATGTCCGAAGACAATGAACGCATTTCTAATGAGAATATCTATGTTGCAGACAGCCGTGAACCGGATTCGTCAAAGAGAATCTTTCGAATGCGTTTTAATTTTCGAAATCAGAAGTATGATAAGAGTAAGCAATACTATTTGGTTGTAACAGATGACAGAACCGGGATAGTGCAGTTTAGGCATCCTGTGATTGTTGACATTGCATTTGGGGGATGACTTTGGACTTTAAGAGGGATTATTGTGTCTGATGGATGGGGCAAATGAAAATAAGTTTGAAACCTTCAGAGAAAGGCAGACACGAGATGAAAATCCGTTGAATTGTCTACTGCCGGTAGATTTACAAACCTGAAATAATGCGCTATATTGATGATATCACAAAGATCGGTTGTGAAATTAAGTTTCATGACCGGAATGTATTCAGACGGTCCGGGCAGGCCATAGGAAAAGGGCGCAGGGCAGATCTGTCCGGATTTTGGGATGTGACAGCCCGGAGTGAGGACTTTACAGACCACAGGCCGCTTATCCGTGACGGGTAGGCGGTTTTTATTCCTTAAAAGGTTTTATACTCTGCTGCTTACCCGTGTGCGCAGGTTCAGGGTTCGACTTTCTACATGTGTATTTGGCGCCATACCATGAGGCATGGATGCGGTCTGCAAAACCGTGTTGGCCGGTTCGATTCCGGCATGGTACTTAAGCCGATTCGTATGCCGATGATTTTTTGACTCCTGTTCACAGGGCTCTGCCAGCGGTAGCCAGCATCTTTGGCAGAGACAGATAAAATAGTCGGACAAAAATAGTCGGACAAGATTAAGGTCCTTCTGGACAGTCCAAAAGGCATGTGATATAATGAGTTTGCGGCTAATCGGCTGGAAGGGGCTCAGGACATATCGTGCTTTCTGCCCCATACACATGTTATTTTCGTAATCTAGGTTTCTGGTGAACTCTCACCACATATTCCGGATTCAAAATTTTTTACAGATGGAGGTAACAGCCTATGACAAATGAGACAGCACAATTAAATACCTGGAGGAATGTTGATGGGCCGGGACATGAGTGTCCGACGGATGATGAGGTGATTGGCCTTTTAAAGAGGACTCCGGTTCTTTATGGCAGCTACCAGGGACTGAATGAGGAGTGGAAACGGCGTTTTCTGGATTTCTGTGAGGAAAAGAGGACGCTGCCCTTGACCTACGACCCGTTTTTTAAGAGGATTTTTCACCCGGATATCCACCCGGACCGCCTGTCCCTGTTTATTTCCAGCATTCTGGGCATGAAGGTCAGGGTGGTCCGGGTTCTGCCCAATGAGGACAGTGTGCTGGGCGGGGACACGCTTTTGATCATGGACCTTCTGGGAGAGCTGGAGGACGGGTCGCTTATAAACGTGGAGATCCAGAAGCAGGGGTATGCGTTTCCTGCGGAGCGTATTTCCTGCTATTCGTCGGATCTGGTCATGCGTCAGTACGCGCGGGTAAAGGGGGAGAAGGGCGGCGCCTTTACCTACCGGGATATTAAGAGCGTGTATGTGATCGTGATCTTTGAGAAGAGTACGGGAGGTTTTCATAAGACAGGGGATGCTTATGTACACCACGGGAAAGTGAAGTTTGATACAGGCCTGGAGATGAGATTTCTGCAGGAATATTTTCTCATAGCACTTGACGTTTTCCGAAAAATTCCGTATCCTAAAAAGAGAAGCGAACAGACTGCATGGCTGTCACTTTTGACGGCGGACAACCCGGAGGAGGCAGAGAGACTGGCCGGGGAGTACCCGGAGTATTCGTGGATTAGGGAGATCTTTGAGGAGACAGCCATGCTCCGCCAGAAGCCTGAGGAGGTGTTGGGGATGTTTTCGGAGGCGCTTAAGATACTGGACCGGAATACGGTGACCTACATGATCGAAGAGCTGAAGAAGGAGCTGGAGGAGACGAAGGAAGAGGCTGAAGGAGCGAAGGAGAAGGCGAAAGAGGCCGAAACAGAAGCGCAGAAGGCCAAAACAGAAGCTCAAAAGGCCACAGCCGAAGCCCAAAGGGCCAAGGCGGGGATGGAAGAGAAGGATGCGGAGATTGCAGAACTTAAGAGGCAGTTAGAATACTACAAAAAGGGTTAGGATGTGACAGGAGACAGGGCTGAGACATGGGTGTGTGGCAGCCCTGTTCCTATTTTTGCGGCAGTTTGCGTTATGGGCGCGCCATAGAGGGAGCAGGCGGCGTGGGGACGGAAATTTGGTGTGTCAGGCAATTCGCTGTAGCAAGATGGACGCGTTATTCACAGCCTGGTTGTCAACTCCTGTTCCTGCAAGATTGTCGGTGGAGGATGATTTATTGTTACAGTTCACGGGGCGGGGAAAACAGGATGAAAACAGGCGTCAAGCTTGCTTGTAAGACTGTTTTCATCCTGTTTTCCACATCGGGCGAACGCCCGATGCTTCTTGTTCGGCGGAGCCGGACAAGAAGATGCCCCCCGTGAACAGTAACGATTTATTGCGCAGAACAATGGTTGCGCCTGCAGGGATGGAGGCAAGGAACATGCCGGTTAATTGAGCCCGCTGTGTGTCATTTTGTCCGTCTGAGTACATCCCGAAAAATGACAGGGGATGTTCCAGTCCATTGATTGCCACTGCATAGGCAATATTCAGAAGTCCGGCGGCGGGACGAATCAATAAGGAGTAGTCTATCCGATATATGCCTTCCGCGTTGACAATGATCTCCGCTGTATTCGGGGTGAAAGAGAAATCGCCGGATTGGAATGCGATGATGAATCTGACGTTTTCTTCGGGAGCGACACTCTGGAATCCGTCCTGCATCACAGCGTTAAAATAGGCTGGCTGGGTTCCGGAACCTGCAGGCCCGGTGGGGCCTTGCGGGCCGGCAGGTCCCTGTATGCCTGCGGGACCAGTGGGTCCAACAGTTCCTTGTGGCCCAGTAAGGCCCTGGGGCCCGGCAGGTCCAGTAGGCCCTTGTGGTCCTACAGGTCCGGTTTCTCCTTGCGGTCCAGTAGGTCCAATGTTTCCTTGATATTCTGCAGAACGGAGAGGAGAAGCAGGGGACTGCTGTTTTTTTCAATACAGGCCCGATCACCAGGAGGATTTATTTTAATGTCGCAAAGGCAGATAAGGGGTATAAGGTGGCTGCAATATTCCTGACGCCGGGGCGGAGATCGGGGATTTTATAAGGCCGGAGGGGAGATAAAGCGGCGTCTGGGCAAGGAGGAGATGTACTCTCGGAATCGCGCATGCGCCTGTTTTTGTGGATGATTTTCCGTCATATGAACATAAATTTGATCTCTCCAGGTCGAATTCCCCGCAGCTTGCCGCGGGGCAAACTTGATTTTGATTTTTGCGGGGTTTGATATCCCGCTGGTTGCGGCGGAGGAGTTTATTCAACGTGCGTTCCACAAATTTACGCGCATCTGACAAAAATGATCTCACAAAACCAGGCACAAAGAGACTCCGAGAGTACATTTTATCAAGTAGGAGGAATCGATAAGTTTTTGACGGACCTGGAATCTTTGTCAGGAATCCAAGTCCGGGTTCGCCATGTTACCGCTTATTCTACAATGGCGTCATCTTTGGTGTAATCCCCAAGGGAATTGGCTTTTACCTGGATGCAGATAAAGCGGATCGGCGTATCTTCTGCCGCAAAGAACCGGCGTCTGGCAGCGGGAGCGACGGAAAGCCAATCGCCTGCGGAAAGCTCCACGGTCTCCCCGTCAATCTCCGCTCTGCCTTTTCCCTCAAGAACCCCGTAGATTTCCTCATTGTTCTTGTGGGCATGGACAAAGGGCACGCTTGCGCCTGCGGGGAGATGGTTGACGCTGATTTCTGCCCCGGTCAGGGAAAGCTGGTCGTGAAGCTCTGTTCTTGCATTGTCTGTGATGGTTATCTTATTAAAATTTGCCATGATAGGACCTCCCTTTGATTGATGTAATATTAAAGAATACAACAATATTTATAACACGAAAATGTTGTAATGTCAATAGTTATAACAAAAATATCAGGATAAACTTATCACGATAAAATTATTATAAAATCACCATTATTTATGACATTTTCAGAATGAATTTTTTGTAATGTTGTAATTTTTATCTTGGAAAATCGCATGCAAAGGAGTAATTTGCACTTTTGTAACTTTGTAAGTTTATCCTGCGAAAATTTATCTGTTTGCCCCAGAGGCTTAAAAGCCTGCGGGCCGGTTGGGGGATTTGGATTGAAGGATTGGATTGGAGGATTGTATCGCGAAATCAAGGGGTTGCGGTTCAGGCAGGTCTGCGGGCTTGCCGCGCTGACTGTGCTGACTGTACGATAACTTAAGCTGGCCAGCCAAAATTCCTCTGCAACTCCGTTTCGGTCCGTCCTAAACAAGCGCCGCCGGCGCTTAGGACCGTTGCAGGGGGGTTCATGGATTTTTGCCAGTTGCCATAAATGCGCGTGAACGGCAATATCAGGGGAAAGGGCGGATGGTTTTGGATGGAAAAGGCCATGAAAATGTGATAAAATCAAGAGTACATCAAGAAACATGGGAGGGCATTATGGGAACAGAGCAATTAATGGAAAAGATCAGGGAGCAGCGGGACGTGTACGATTCTCTGAAAAAAGGCGATGTCAGCCTGGTCTGCTACAGAGAATTTGAGAATGGGGAGTGGGGGACGGATGACGCCAATTACACCAACCGCCTGCGGCTGGCATACTATCTTCTTTACAATAAGATCGACGATGAGGAGGCTGCGGCGTATCTTTTTCAGGAGGAATTAAAGGACAGGGAGCGCAATTCTTTTCAGGGGATTGGAAGCGCGCTTCGGGTGTTGACTGTGCTCCTTAGAAGATACAACGGCGACGGCAGATATGAGGAATTATTCAGACAGGCGAAGAATGCCAACTTTGACTGCGCCTGCGGCTATGACCCGGAGGATGAGGTGGATGACAGCTTTGAGGACAACAGCCTGTTGGACGGTATCTACTTATGTTTGGAAATGGATTATAAGGATGTGATGGCTGATCTGGTGGATGAGTGGAAGCGGGATACAGAAACCGGGGCAGGCTGGGACGATTCTAACCGGGGCAGGCTTATTGAGTTTAACCGCTTTCTTGGCAGGGATGGGGAGAACGAAGGGCTGTATAAGGAGCTGCTGGAAGAGTCTTTGAGGGCGGAGAATGGCCGGGTGAGGGATATGATTTCCAGATACCGGGATATGATACGGTATTATGTGCAGGCCGGGGATTATGACAGCGGGGCGGCGTACTGTAAGATGGTCATAGACACAACAAACTATAAGGAAATCCGCACGCTGCGCCTGTTTGGGGATATTCTGGAGGAGTGTCTGGAGGTCATCGCCGGTATGGCCCGTGACGGTCGCGACCTGGCTGGAGCCTTTCGCTTATGGCAGTGGACCAAGGGGGAGCTGGAAGAAAAAAACCGCACCAGTTGGTACGGAGATCTGTACACCAAGGGGATTGCCGCGGCTAAGGTGATGGATGAGGCGTATGCCGGAAAGCTGGAGGCGGAGTATGCAGAGTGGATGAGAAAGAGGTGGTCAGTACAGGGCTAAAACCGGGCCTGTAAAAAGGCAAAGCATGATGAACATGGTCCTGTTTACTGAACAAGGAGCAGGCAGCAGAAAGGGAAAAGGAGAAGCTGCGAAAAACAGCTCCTCCCAGGTTCCCGGGGTTCATCCAGCCAGAAATTCTGGTTTACAGGCGCAAAGTTAAAGGTTCAGGGCCAGTTCCTTTTTATTTTCAGCCCCCGGCGTGGTGACGATCACATGATCAGGCGTTATGATAAGAGCTCCTTTTGCGGTGGCGGCGCCGTTGAACATTTTTTCCACCATGGCTTTAAAGGCGTCCACAACCGGCCCCTCTGTCACATATTCGGCCTTTCCCTTGATCTGATATCCCTCCAGGCTCTTGGCATCGTATGCGGAGACGGCGATTCTGCCGCTATTTGCCCCAATGTTTTTCAGCGTGGTCTCAAGGAACACATCTCCCACAAGCAGCTTTCCGTCTTCGGTGACATCCTTAAAAGCCACCGGAACCACATTGGGTTCATTGTCAAGGCAGGTGGCTAAATCCCACATACTCTCTTTCAGCAGTTTTGTTACATGTTCGTTCAGCATAAGTTGACCTCCTTCAAAAAAATGGTAGTGTTTGTTTCATGCCCCCATTATAGGGAACAGGCTTCCAAGGCACAAGATATTAAGAAATTTATGATTAACTATTAAATTTCTTAGTAACTTGAAACTATATAGGGAAACCCATATAATGAAAGCAAAGGAAAGCTGCAGAGCCGGTTGACTTCCAAAGGGCGGCGGAAACAATCAGCCCCAGAGGCAGGTGCAGGAGAGACTGCGGGAGTATATGAAAAAATCAGGAGGAGCGTATGTATCAGAAAAAGATGGAGCAGGATATCCGCTGTCCACTGGAGTACGGACTTGAGATCTTTGGCGGAAAGTGGAAGCCCAGGATTATCTGTGTGTTAAACCTACGATTAACCATAAAAGTAGCACTACACAATGTTTCAAAAAATAAAA
>CAJUFP010000057.1 GCA_910585645.1 uncultured Hungatella sp.
GAACCCGGACGGGACATCTCTCCTTCTCTGTCTGGCCTCACGACACCCCCGCCCCATTGCTCACTCAACAATATATCAACTTTTTTCCGCGTTCATGATCACTTTTCACGGAGTCCCCGTCTGTCCACCGGCAGCGTTCTCATCCCCCAACGTATTCCTCCCTCCCAAAGTAATCTCCACATTCCGCTCAACATACTCTCCATTCTCCACAGACTGCACAGTCATATTTACTGTTTCCCCTTCCTGGTAATACTTCAACAGCTGTTGCAAGCTTGCCATAGTCCTTACAGTCTGATCGTCAAATTTCGTGATAATATCTTTTTCCCGCAGATCCGTCTTCGAGGCCGCGCCGCCTTCAATGATCCCGGATACAAAAACTCCCGACGGCATACCCAGCTGTTTCACCATGCTGTCCTCAACCGTAAAGCCCTGGATGCCCAGATAGCCTTCTTTGCCTTCCGCTACCACTTCGCCTCTGGTCCTCTTGGTCATAAGGGAACTGATGATATCCTCCACTTTAGAGATCGGAATGGCGTATCCGACTCCCTCCACGTCTGTGGATGAATACTTTGCCGCGTTGATGCCGATAACTTCTCCCTTCATATTTAACAGCGCGCCGCCGCTGTTGCCCGGATTAATGGCAGCGTCAGTCTGGAGAAGATTTCTGGTGGTTGAGCCCTGAGTCGTCACTTCCCGGTCCAGAGCGCTGATGTATCCCACGGTTACAGACTGCCCGTGTCCCAGGGCATTGCCGATGGCGATCACTCCCTGGCCCATCTTCAGCTCATCGGAGTTGCCCAGGGTAGCGACGCTGATCTTTCCCAGAGTCTCCGCCGGAATATCTTTCAGAGGAACCGCAATAACCGCCAGATCCAGATCCGCGTCCGTGCCTTTGATCGCCGCGTTGACCGAAGTATTATCAATAAATACCACGGACATGCTGGTGGTATCCTCCACCACATGGTTGTTGGTCACAATAAGAAGCTCCTCGTCATTCTGCCCCACAATAATACCGGAACCGCTGCTTGGCACCTCGTACGTCTGGGGCAGGCCAAACCAGGCATTGCTCTGATAAACCGTAGTATTGTTAATAGCTACAATGGACGGCATGGCATTTTCCACTATGGCAGAAACATCCATGGCCACCGCGTTGCCCACTGACGGAAACACAGATGATGTGCTGGGCATCGTCTCCGCCGACGTGACGGGAGCCTGTGTCTCCGCCTGGCTTACCTGCGGGTAGGTTGGTTCTGCCTTAAAAGAATCCGCGATCTTGTTGACCCCCACCATAGTTCCGCCGGACACCACTCCAAAGAGAAGAGCCGCCGCCGTGATCCCTGCCACCTTGGAAGCCATGCCCCGATGTTTCCCGGACTTCTTCCTGCTGTTATCCGCCCCGGGATCAGGACTGTTCTGTCCGTTTGCCATCTGGTACCCTGTCACAGCCTGATTCTGCTGATTCTGATATCCTCCAAACGGCTGGCGGTTGTCCATCTGACCCGGATTGCCGCCGTAGGCTCCCTGCTGACTGTTCTGGTTCATGGGACTGTAAGGCTGCTGTCCATAACCGTCTCTTGGCTGAGAAGGCTCTGAAGAAGGAGTATCCTTCATAACAAAATTAGGTGTTGTTTCCTCTGCTCTATGGTTATCAGGACTTCCATTGCCGTCAAACCCTTCATTTCTGTTATCTTCGTACATATGATAATCCCCTTTCCTTATGATTCTCTGTTTTGTTTATGACCATACTATATCAACGGTTTGTGACGGAAATGTGACGGAATTATAATAAAAATGTGAAAGGAAAAAATGCTGCTCCGCACGGTTTTCATGCAAAGCAGCATTCTCTTAAGTTCCTGGTCTTTATCGCTGTCCCGGCTCCTGGATCTCCGAACCCTCATTTGCGTTCGCTCCCACAGGGCCGGCCGGTCCCTGATTATTATTATTATCAGGGATATTCATCCCCGGGCCAACTTCCGTCGCGGCGTCGTTGCCGCCTCTTGGATCAGAGGTCCCACTGTCGCCCGGACTGATCACGCCGTTGCCTCCCGGTGTCACCGCGCCGTCTCCATTGCCCCCAGGCGTCACCGGAGTATTGCTGTTTCCTCCCGGGTCCACACTTGTACCCGGCCCGGTTCCATCGCCATTGCCTGTGCCCGGCTGCTGTGAAGCAGGCCCATCCGGACCGTTCGCTCCTCCCGGCCCCAGGCCATTTCCGCCCGGGGTGCTATTGCCTGTACCGCCCGGACCGTTAGTTTCACCCGGCTGAACCGGTCTGTTGATTCCAGGATTATTGGCATTAGGGTAACCCGGTTCCTCCTCAGGCCAGTCATCGATAGGCGCGTCAATCAGATCCCCGTTCTCATCGGTCTCTCCTGGCTGGAACCCGATGATATTGCCATTAGAATCCGTCTCCCACGGAAGTGAAAGATCGTCCTCATTGTCGTCATCCTCATTGGCCTCCGCCGTAGTCTCCTTTTCCTTCACAGCCGCTTTCGTGGTCTCATCAGGCACATAGCCGTCGGTGCTGAGAGCGCTCCCCTTAAAAGGCGTCCCCTCCTTGTACATACCGCTGTCCGCGGCGATCTTGCTGCTGATCTGCTTAACCTGCTCCGTGGTCTCATAATCCTCATCCCCAAACAAAAACGTGTGAAGCTGTTTTACATTGGATTCCAGAGTCTGGGGGATCACGCAGTCTCCTTTTTTCGGTATATTCACATTGCCCTTGGCAAAGGGGAAACCGGCAGTTTCGCCGATATGATATTTGGTGATGCCAAGAGCCATGGTGGTCATATCAGCAAAGGTAATGTTGGTACTCACATTTGGCAAAACTACTACTAAAATATTGTTCAGCACAGAGTAATCGGCCTGCTTCGCCTTGGCAAAAGCCAGTTCGATGATCTTTCTCTGCCGCTCGGTCCTGGCATAATCTGTATCCATAAGACGCAGACGCCCGTAGGCCACAGCCTGCACGCCGTCTAGGTGCTGCATCCCCGGCCCTTTCAGCTGGTGGGAACCAATGTTCGTAGCCTTCACTGTCTCCGTGATAAACCCATTGATAAATTTAAACTCGGACTTGGTGATCTCCACATCCACGCCACCTAAGATATTGATCCCCTCAGCCACCGCCTTCCAGCTGAAGGTGATATACTCCGTGATATTCAGATCCAGGTTCTTATTCAGGGCCTTCAACGCCTGCTGTGGACCTCCGTTTGTATAGGCGGCGTTGATCTTTCTATAAGAACCCTCATCATTAATATTCAGATACGTATCCCTGTACACGGAAGCCAGCTTGATCTCTCCGGTATCCTCATTGATACAGCAGATAATGATAACATCCGATTGACATCCCGCGCCCACGTTGCTGTCGCGGCTGTCCACGCCGAAAACGGCGATCATTCGGTATCCCTTCATCTTCTTGATGGTATCAAGGGAAATCTCGTTATTCCCTACCTCCTGAGGATCAAACTCTTCCCTCTGGATCATAGTAAGCCGCCTGGCAAAATAGCCATACGTAAAAATAAACAGCAGGGCAAAACACTCGGCTATGATCATGGTAATGACCCGGCGCCTGAATTTTTTCTGCTTCGCCTTCTGGATCTTGGCCTGAGCCACCTTTCCTCTTACATTCTCCCCCGGAGGAGGCGTGGTCCCCGCCCTTCTGCCGCTGCCGCCGGCCCCTGCCGTCCCTCTCTGGGCCCTGGCCTCTCCCCCTGCTGCTGCAGCCCTTGCCCCCTGGGACCGTCCTGCGGCGGACGCTCTGACACTGCCCTGGTCAAGTCCGGCCGCCGTCTCCTGTCTGGCCGCTCTCACCCGTCCGGTCTGTGTCTGCGGCGGATACACCCGCCCTGTGGCTCCTGGCGGCATCACCACTCTTTCGGTGTTCCCGGCCCCTCCGCGAGCTCCTCTTTCGTCTTCTCTCCTGTACGTCTGGGAACTTCCGCCGCGGCCCGGCGCCGGACGCCTTGCCCCCGGAGGAGAAGGTCTTCCCTGCATATCGCCTCTCTGGCCATACTGCATACCGTCCCTCATGGAAGGATCTCTCCTTCTCATGTCAGCCCTTTGCCCAAACTCATTATCATGCTCATAGTCCATGCATATAACCTCGTCTTACCATGCCTTTGTCAGTAGGCATTTTTATTGATAAACCCTTTAAAAAACGTCAGGAACAGAATCTTAAAATCCAGTCCCAGGGTCCAGTTTTCAATATAATATAAGTCGTGCTCAATCCTTTTGGTGATGGAAGTGTCCCCCCGATACCCGTTGACCTGGGCCCACCCTGTCATTCCGGGGCGAACCTGGTGCTTGATCATGTATCTTGGGATCTCCTCCTTAAACTTGTCCACAAAAAACGGACGCTCCGGCCTGGGACCTACCAGGCTCATATCCCCCATAAGCACATTAAACAGCTGGGGCATCTCGTCTATGCTGGTCTTTCGGATAAACCTGCCGATAGGCGTCACCCGCGAATCATTTGGAGTGGTCCACCTGCTTTTCTCCGCCGCCGGAGCCTGCACCTCCATAGAGCGGAACTTGTACATCTTAAAAGGCCGGTTGTGCAACCCCACCCGCTCCTGGCAGTAGATCAGGGGGCCCGGGGACGTCAGCTTGATGATCACAGCCGCAGCCAGCATGATCGGAGAAAATAATGTAATGGCCACCACCGCGCCAAACACATCTACCATCCGCTTGACAGACTTATTAAACAGACTGTTCAGCGGAACATGGCGGATGTTTATGACCGGAAGCCCCTCCAGATCCTCCGTGTACGGCCTGGTAGGAATCATATTGTTATAGTCCGGGATAAACTTGGTGTGAACCCCCGATTTCTCACAGGACGCCACGATGTCCTCCAGCCTGGCATACTCTTTCAGGCCCAGGGTGATGGCGATCTCGTCCAGCTGGTTTAACTCCAGGATCGAATCCAGCTCCGAGATCTTGCCAAGGATCTTGGCCTTTCGGTATTCCTTGCCCACGGGAACATGATCGTCTAAGATCCCGTAGATCTGGTATCCCCACTCCGCGTTCTGCCGCACCCTGTCGATAAATCCCTCCGCTGCCCGGCTGTAGCCGATAAGCAGAATATGTTTCTGATTGTACCCCTTTCCCCGCATGGAATGAAGGATCTGACGGATCAGATTTCGCTCCACCGTCTCCACCACAACATTGACTGCAAAAAAATAGAACAGCATCCTTGTGGAAAATTCACGGAAATAAGGGTTCTTTTTCAACAGCAAAAACAACATGGAAATGATCAGAAGCCCGGCCACGTTGGCCTTGCAGATATTGGCAAACTCATATCTGCGCCTCTGTACCCTCTTTGGCGTGTACAGCTGGAAAAACGTATACAAAACCAGATACAGCGGAACAATAAGGACCAAAACGCCAAAGTAAACCTGAGGCGGCAAGATCCCCGTACCGGGATTAAACCACAGATTGCCCAGGTACAAACACAACCATGCCAGGGTGTAGGACAAAACGATCATCATCCCGTCCAGCACCACATGGAGGCCATTTAGCTTTTTCTGATTATTTTTTATCATGATTTTTCACCTTAGTATTAATGTGTTGCCATATCCCATACATTATACATGAAAAACCTGATGGTAATATTAAATTTCTCTTAAAATATGAGAAATGTTTTCCTTTCCTGAGCAATACAGCCAGTATCGATCAGGCATTACGGTCCTTTATGAGAAATTTTCGCCTGGAAAACTCCCAGATATACACTGCCATCCCTGCCAAAAGTTCCCACTGGATCGCCAGATAGTTGGTAAGGTGGCTCCGGTTAAAGGCCACTTTCTGACAGCTTCTCATGGTGGCAAAGCCTTCCTTCACCCCTTCGGCATACGCCTTCTCAAATCCAATCCCCTTAAAAAATCCGTACTTCACCCCTATGCCCGCTGCCAGGAAAAGGGCGTTGAGCCCAAGCTGAAGCCATGGCATATTTTTATAATTCAGATAAATATTATTCCTCGCCGCCAGCTTTACCTTAAACTCATTGTACTTGGAGCCGCTGGTTCCGCTTCCCACATGGTAAACCACTGCTGTGGGACAGTACAGATTGTGGTAGCCAAAGATCTTGGCCCGCCAGCACACGTCGATATCCTCCAGATAGCAAAAATGCTTCTCGTCAAAATACCCGATGGTCTCAAAGACCTTCCGCCGGTAGATGGCCGCCCCGGCGCAGGCGGAGAACACCTGACAGGGCCGGTTGTAGCCTGCGCTGCTCTGGCCCACGCCCCTCTGGTAAGCCCATCCCACCACAGAATACATATCCCCTGCGTCGTCCATCAGATCCCGGTTGTAAAACTGTATCATCTTGCTGCTGACGGCAAAGATCCTCTTAGAGCGCCGGACGGATCTTAACAGTTCCCCGACAAACTCCGGCTCCGGCTCTGTGTCATTGTTTAAAAGGAGTACATAGGGGGTCTTCGCCTGCCGGATACCCACATTGACCGCCCCGGAAAACCCTGTGTTCTCCTTCAGACAGATGGCGGCAATCCCTCTCTCCTTCAGCCATTCCACGCTGTCGTCCGTGGAACCGTTGTCCACCACCAGGATCTCAAACTCCCGGCATGTCTGTCTTTCCAGCGCTGCCAGGCAAGGCTCCAAAAAGGCCCTGCCATTATAATTCGGAATGATAACCGTTACTGCTGCCTGTCCGGTCATATACAGTTCCTCCCTCTACTCATTCATCAATGCTTTGATCGCCCCATCCAGCTCATAGGGTTCTCCGATCCCTTCCTTCTTCAGGTCCCGCAGAGCAAAATTAGACTTGCGCAGCGTCAGGTTCGGATTGTAATACGGGTCGCCGTCCCTTAAGATATCCGGCCATCTCCTGGCAAATTTAGCTACCTCCCGGTTAAACCGCGCCACCTTTTCCGGAGTGTCCTCCAGCCCCCGGGACTTAGACTCATAGTGATAGAGAACCGCGTAAGGGGCATACACCACCAGCTTTCCCAGGCTTCTGACCTTCATGCAGTAATCAATATCATTAAAAGCCACTGCCAGTTCCTCCGTAAAGCCGCCTACCTGGTCAAACACCTCTTTTTTGCTCATCATGCAGGCAGCCGTCACCGCGCTGTAATCCTGTGTACACATGGCCCTGTGAAAATAACTGTTCTCCGCCTTGTGAAGCCCGATAAAGGTGTGGCCCGCAATGCCCCCAAAGCCTACCACCACCCCCGCGTGCTGGATGGTGTCATCCTGGTACAAAAGCCTGGCTCCCACAGCTCCCACATCCTCCCTCTGGCAAAGGCCCAGCATCTCCTCAATAAAGTTTTCCGCGATCAACTCCGTGTCATTGTTGAGGAACAGAAGATACTCTCCCGCCGCGTATTTCACTCCAAAATTATTGATGGCCGAAAAGTTAAACTCCCGCTCCCATGTAACCACCCGCACCTGGGGAAACTCCTTCTGAATCGCCTCATAGTAGGCAAAGGTCTCCTTCTTTACGCTGTTATTCTCCACCACCACAAACTCTACATTTTTGTAAGTTCCCCTGGTAAGTATGGCCCGCATACACAGATCCAGGTCCTGATGATGGTCTTTATTGGGGATGATAATGGAAACCTTTGGGTTGCCCCGGATCTTGAAAATGGTGTGGTAGATCCCGTAATCCACCCCCATCTCCACCTTCTCGGCCTCGATCCCCACCCGGCGGTAATGCTCCATGATCGCTCTGGAACCGGCCTCAAAGGCATACAGCTTGCTCTGAGGATTGCTGGCCGTCGAATCCTGGTGGCACCGCCAATGGTACAGCACCTTGGGAATATGCCACACTCCTTTTGCCGCCTCTGTACACCGGAAGATAAAATCATAATCCTGGGCTCCGTCAAACTCCTTTCGCAGCCCTCCCACCTTGTCCACCAGCTCCTTCTTCACCACAAACTGATGGCAGATATAATTCACGCTGGTCAGAAGATCCGGGTTAAAATCCGGCTTAAAATGGGGGTCAAACAGCGCTCCCCCGTCCATATCCATCTTGTCCTCATCTGAGTAGAAGACCTGACACTCCGGATGTTCGCGGATCGCTTTGGCGCACTCATACAGGGCATTCTCCGTCATGGCGTCGTCGTGGTCCGCCAGGACAATATAATCTCCTTTGGCCATGGCAATGGCGGCGTTGGTGTTAATGGAGATCCCTCCGTTTTTGTCCAGCTTTTCATACCGGACGCGGGGATCCCTGTCCACATACTTCTTTACCGTCCGAAAGACTCCGGCGCCCTCCGGGCTCCCGTCCGCCATGCACAGCTCCCAGTTTGTGTAGGTCTGGGCCTGAATGGAATCCAACATCTCCCGCAGATACCGCTCCGGAGTCTTATATAGCGGCATGACAATGGAAAACTTCGGCCCGTCCTCCCATGTCTCCTTCCTCTGCCGCTCTAACTCCTCTTCGGCGGGTTTTGTCAGGGAGTACCACTCCCCGTAATCGTAGTCATTGTCCAGCCCCTGGATCTTGTGAACCGACTTCACAAACAGCGCCCGCAGGCCGTTTTCCTTCCAAAAATCCATGGCCACCCGGACCGTCTCCATGTTCATCAGATCCTTGATCTTCTGCATCCGCTTGTGGGCCACGCTGGCCCTTTTTTTGATCAAAACCTCATTATATTTTATCCGCGTCTTTCTGTTGTCGCATTGGATCACCAGATAATAATCCTTTCCCCGCTCATAGGGAAACTGGATATCAAACCCAAAATCCCGGTCATACACCTGGCCGTAATAGATCTGGCTCACATCATCCCGCCTGGTGGAAACGTATTGAAACGGAACCTGGTGGTGATCCTTATCCTCCACCCGGAAGGCCGGCTGGGACCCTGGCGTTTTCCCGATGACCCAGCCGTTTAACTGGATGGAATTTTCCCTGATGCGGACCACATCCACATTATGTTTCATCTGCCGGCTCCTCCTCAAAATTGATCCGCTCCTCCTCAATCACCAGAGGACGCCTCATGACCCTGCTGTTGATGGCCAGGATATACTCTCCCACCAAACCGATAAAAAAGATCTGGACCGAGCCCAAAAAACACATGCCGATCAGCAGCGGAGCCATACCTGCCGCGAACCGGTCCCAGTACATCAGCTTCATCACCAGATATATAACTGCCACCACCATGCTGATGGCGCAGCACACGCTGCCAAAGATGGTAGCCAGCCGCAGTCCCACCTTTGTATAAGAAGTAACGCTCAACATGGCCGCGTCAAAAAGCTTGTAAAAATTATTGCTGGTCTTGCCGGCCCGGCGTTTAGGCTGCTCATAGGGGATCTCCTTCCTCCGGAATCCCAGCTCCGCCACAATCCCCCGCAGAAAGGGCGTAGGGTCGTCCAGATCCCGCAGCACCTGGATAAACCGCTTATCGTACAGACCGAACCCGGTAAACTGCTCGATCTGTTCCACGTCGGACAGCCGCTTGATCATCTTATAATAACAGCCCCGAAGCCAGTACATCACCGGGTTCTCCTTGCTGGACTTCTTGATGCCGATGACGATCTTATACCCGCTCTCCCACTCCTTCACATACTTTGGGATCATCTCCACCGGGTCCTGAAAATCCGCGGCCATAAGCACGGTGCAGTCCCCGGTACTCTGGAGCATGGCATAGTAGGGGGAATTAAACTGCCCGAAATTCTTGGCGTTAAAGATGCCTTTGATCCCCTTATCCCCTTCCGCCAGTTTCCGTATAAGATCCCTGGTCCTATCCTTAGAATCATTGTCAATAAAAATAATCTCGTAGCCGTACTCCGGCAGACTTGTCTGAAACATCTCTCTCAAGGCATCTGCCAGGGCCTCCACATTTTCCTCTTCATTGTAGCAAGGCACTACAATGCTGATCGTCTTCATAGTAAACCTCCATGCGGCAGGGCTTTCATAGCAATCTCCTTTTCACTAATCCATTGTAACCATAACCTTAATCAGGTCCTGTGGTTTATCTCTCATAAGATACAGCGCCTCTTCAATCCTGTCAAATCCTTTCAGGCAGTGGGTCACCAGCCGTTCCGGACGGATCCGCCCGTATTTTACCATATCCAGCATTCTCTCGATACGGACCCTGCCCCCTTCCGCCAGCTCCGTGCGGATGGTCTTGCCCGCCATGCCCCTGCCTCCGGAAAATTTAGGAAAAGGCAGAGAACCTGTGCCGCCGAAATAATTGATGTTGGACACCACGCCCACGCCGTAGCGCACCATGTCAACTGCCTGGGCAAACACCTGGTCGCCGCCTCCGCAGATGATCACGCTGTCCGCCCCCACACCGCCGGTCCGCTCCAAAACCTGGTCTGTCACATCTCCGTTTCTGTAGTTTAAGACCTCAGTGGCCCCCATCTCCATGGCCCGCTCCACGCACACAGGGCGGCTTCCCACCGCCAGGATCCGGGACGCCCCTTTTAAGGCCGCTCCGACCACTGCCATCAGTCCTATTGGGCCGATTCCCATGACAACCACAGTGTCCCCGAACTTGATGGACGCGTTCTCCGCCCCTGTAAATCCTGTAGTCACCACATCCACGCACATCAACGCCTGCTCTAAGGACACCCCCTGGGGGATCTTTGCCAGGGTGGTATCCGCGTCAGGGACCAGAAACCGCTCCGAAAATACTCCTGGCTGGCTCCTTCCCAGCTGATGGCCGGAAAATGGGGCGGACGCGTGTTTAAAATTATGCTCCTGAATCCCTCTTGCCCGCCAGTCCGGAGTGATCGCCGGCACTGCCGCCACCTCCCCGGGCCTGAAATCTTCCACCATCTCCCCCACTTCCACGACCCGGGCCACACACTCGTGGCCCAGCACCAGGTTTGGCGCTTTCCTGGAACCTCCTCCAAACACGGTATGCACATCCGAAGAACAGGGGGCCATGGCCACCGGCTCCATAATCGCCCCGTAAGGCGTCAGCTTTGGCTCCTGCACCTGGGCCCAGCCCACCACGCCCGGCTCTTTCAATACAAATGCTTTCACGATAATTCCTCCACTTTATCACTGCGCATGGCCATAATTCCCACCTGGTCTCCAAAGCGCTCCCGGATAGAGCCGGCGATCTCCTCCGTGTAACCCGGAGCTATGATCAGTATCACATCAACCGGATCTTCGGTCCAATGGTCCGGGGCCACAATGGGAAGATGGGAGGCAGGGGCAAACCGCCCCTGCTTAAAAGGCGCCGAGTCAATGATATATCTGGCATGGTCCTTTAAAGCCGTGGTCGCGGCCAGGGTAAAGCCCTGATGACTGGCTCCCCACACTGCCAGAGACCGCCCCTCCTCCTTAAGCCGCCCGCAGAGGGCCTCCATCTGCTGCCGGATATCCTTAAGGCTGGCTGTCAGTCCGGAGATATCCACCGGCGCTATGGACCTGTCCACAGCAGCCGTCTCATCCGCCGTCCCGCCTTGCTCTGCCTTCCGAAGGCTTCCTGCCGCCGCTCTTTTGTCCCGGCCCGCCTCCGGATCCTGCTTCCTTACGATCACGGACAGAGTATCTCTGTTGACCATCTCCTTTTCCAGCACCTGGAATCCGTGACGTTCCAGAAGGGTCTCCAGGGTATCAAAGGTATAGTAGGCAATATGGTCCCGAAGAAGCTCATAATATCCGTTGTACCGCAGGATGTATTCCAGGCTCGGAACTGTAATAAGCCCCATGCCGTCCTCCGCCAGATTATTCCTGATACAGTCAAGCATCCCTCCGGGATTTGGCTGGTGTTCCAAAAAGTTAAACGATAAAAACACATCATAGGGGCCGTCTTCCCCCAGGACCGTATCCCCGTTTTCCGCAAATCCCCGAACCACGCAGAGCCCGTCCCCCGCAGCCGCCTCCACCAGCGCCTGCCTGTGTTCCACTCCATAGGCTTTTACCGGAAATTGGGTCAGCACGTTCAAAAACTCTCCTCTTCCGCATCCCACCTCCAGAAACTTCTTTCCCTCCAGATGATAAGTCTCTATGAGATGACGGTACTGCCTGGTCCTTAAATCCACCATGGTGGTGGAATACCCTCCGGACCGGATCACATCCCGATAATACCCTACAGGCTCACAGTCAAACTGCACCAGCCCGCAGCCCCGGCATTGGTGAAGCTGGAGCGTTATCCCATGATCCCCCTTTACCTCATGCTCGTCCGGGATGTCCTGGGCCGAAGCCGGCATGTCCTCAAGTTCCATTAATTCCGTTTTGTCCAGTTCTCGCCCGCACAGGATACATCGTCCCTTTCGGGTCTCTTTCTTCTTTATGTCAAGCATCCGCATGATTCCCTCTTCAAATGATATTTCCGGTTTCCAGCCGGTCCTTGTCCGGATCTTTTCTATACTTGGCATCAGGTTGGCAGGCCCCTCGGCGTTGGGCGGCAGCTTTCCGTAGACACAGCGTCCCCGGTCCCCGCAAAGGCGGCGCATCATCTCCACATACTCCCGCAAAGGCCTTGTCCATGTCCCCGGCGCCGCCAAATTATAAATACCGCTGTCCGAGGCCGACCCGCTAAAATCGGTCCCGTCCGGGGCAGGCTCCTCCGAAAATGCCAGAGCCAGCAGACCTTTTACCAGATCTTCTATATATAGGTAATTCCACTGCTGAGTACAGGCCCCCAGTTCCATGACTTTGCCCTTTAAAAATGTGTCCAGACACGTGTTGACCAGGGACCATGGGTGATCTCCCGGCCCATAGACACTGAAAATGCGGGCATGGATGTACTCCATCTCAAATCCCTCATCCCTGGCCCAAAGCCTGCACAACTCCCCTGCCCTTTTGCCGAATTCCACCTTGGCTTTCCCGTACTCTGACACAGGATGACACTCCATATCCTCCCTCATAACGGTCCGGCACACTCCGTACTCTGCCTGGGAACCGCTGAACAAAAACCGCCGGCATCCAAGGCTTTTCGCTCCCCGCAGGGCCTTTAGGCTGTCCTCCACATTTTTCTGCTGCACATCGGTCTTTGTCCGGTTATGGCTTCCGGAACCGTCCCAGCCAAAGTGAAAAAATATATCACAGGGGTGTTTTATGACCTGGGAGATCTGATCCAGGCTGCCCAGCTCCATCTCCAGGATGTGAAACCTGTCCTGGCATACCCCTCCCATGAAACCGTCTTCCCGCCCCTGACAGGAAACCGCGGCCCTGTCCCTCACTGCCTCTGTCAGCGCCGACAAATTTCTGGAACCGGGGCGAACCACACCATACACCTGATGCCCCTGTCCCAACAGCTGCCCAATAAGGGCCGTGCCCAGAAAGCTTGTCGCGCCTGTCACTACCAGATTCATCATAGTCTCCTTCCTTGGCTGTTACATCCCAAACCGTCAGATCCTGGCAATGATCATATTCCGGTCCATCTCCTCCTGGGGCAAAAACGGCGCCAGATCTTCCAAAGGCGCGGATACCATGGTTCCGTCCTCCAGCCGCTTAGCTGCTGACTTGGGCTCAAAATTCTGGTCCGTGGTCACAAAGACCTCGCAGATCACCGGGCCTTCTGTCCCAAGGGCCTTTTCCAGGGCATCTGCCAGCTCCCCGTTGTGGCGGGCGCTGACATAAGGGTAGCCGTAGGCCCACGCCAGCTTCTCCATAGACGGGAAGCTCAAATCCCCGCTGTCCACCCCAATCCCCACCAGAGGCTCTTCAAAGAAATTCTTCTGGGTCTGCCGGATGGAATGATATCCTCCATTATTGATCAGGAAGATCTTGATGGGCATCCGGTGGTGGATGATGGTCTGCAGCTCCTGGATGTTCATCTGGATGCTCCCGTCCCCGGTCAAAAGGATAATGTCCTCTCCCGGTTCTGCCATGGAAGCTCCTATGGCAGCCGGCAGATCATATCCCATGGAGGCAATGGCAGAATTTGTAATAAAACGCTGTTTCTTCTTTACTATATACGCATGTCCTCCTGCCACGCAGGCAGACCCGTTGCCGACCACAGTGATCCGGCCTTCCGGCAGCCTGGAGCTTAACTCCTTTACCAGGGCGTAGACATTGGCTGCCCTGGTATCGTCTTTCACCAGATGTCTGGGCTGTACCACCGGATACCGCTCCTTCCACATCCTGCAGGTCTCTGTCCAGGTCATCCCCTCCAGGCCCTTTCCACCACCAAACACCGGGAGCTTCACAAGCCCCTGATCCATGACCCGCTCCAGAGCCTCCAGAAGATCCTTCGCGTCTGCGTGGACTGCCATGTCCACATGGAGACTGGGCTTTTTTAATTCCTCCCTGTCAATGTCATTGATAATGGTGTAGGCTTCCCTTGCCCATGTCTCATAATTATACCCAACCTGACGGATGCTGAGACGGCTTCCAACCGAAAACACCAGATCGCTGTTCTGGACCGCGAAATTTCCCGGCCGGTCGCCCATGCCCCCTGCCCGTCCCACGTAAAGAGGATCCTCATCCTCCATCAGATCCTGGCTGTTCCACCCTGTAGCCACAGGGATCCCCAGCTTTTCCACCACCCGCTTAAACACATCGTAGGCGCCTGCGATCCGTATGCCGTTGCCTGCGTTAAACACAGGCCGGGACGCAGAGGCGATTCTTTCCAGGATCTCCTTTGCCTGCCGGTCGCTGACCTTCCCCGGCAGCCCCTGCCCTTCCTGACCGCGCTCAAACACCTGGGCGTCAAACCCCTCCATGTCGTCCGTCTCCACATAGGCTCCCTGAACATTGACGGGGATATCCAGCCATACAGGGCCGGGACGGCCGGATGTGGCCAGATAAACCGCCTTTTCCAGACAATACCGGATCCGCAGGGGATCGATCACCATCTCACTGTACTTGGTCATGCAGCTTACCGACTTTACGATGTCAAATTCCTGGTCGCCCATGGCCCGTATCCCCACCCCGGACCACCGGGCTGTAGTATCATAGCGCACCTGGCCTGAAAGCACCACCATGGGAATGGAGTCCAGCCATCCTCCCACCACCCCGGTGATGGCGTTGGTCCCCCCCGGCCCTGTGGTCACGCAAACCACTGCCAGTTTATTGTGGATCCTGGCATAGCTCTCCGCCGCAATGGCGCAGGCCTGTTCATGGTGCTGGTACAGACAGTGAAGCCCTTTTTCATGACCCAGAGCATCATTTAAATGCATGGCCCCTCCCCCGGTAACCGTAAATACCTGGGTGATCCCCCACTGCGCCAATGTCCGGGCAATATAATCAGAAACCTTTATCTTCATAGCAGCCTTTTCTCCTTTTTCTTGAAATTATTCCACATTTTCCGGCTTTTTTATGCCGCCTGTATGAGAGCCCATGGCCCCAAACCCCTGCATTTTGCGCCATTTTCCCTGATTTTAAGTGCCATGGCGTATATTTTCATAAGTATACCACAAATACCAGCGGTATAAAAGCCTTTTTAAATCCTGCCATTTCTGCCACTAACCTGCACTTTCCCCCGGCCCCTGTATCCGCTATAATGCAGGAGTAATGCAAATGCAGATTTTCACCAACCACAAAAAAGGAGAGAATCAATTTATGAAGAAACACATCAAATGGACCGCAGCACTTTCTACCGCAGCCGTAATGACTGCCCTGACCCCTTCCTTCACCGCTCCGGCTATGGCTCAGGCCGCCGGCTGGGTACAGGAGAACGGGATCTGGATGTTCTATGACGAGGACGGCTACAGCGTGACAGACACCTGGAAAAAACATGACGGACAGTGGTATTACCTGGACGAGGACGGCGAGTTAAGCTTTAACCGCCAGATCGAGGAATACTATGTAGACGCCGAGGGAAAGCGGGTCGCCAACCAGTGGGTAAAGGTTCTCAATGAGGACAACTGGGACGACGACTCACCGGAGTTTTACTGGTATTATTATGGAAGCGACGGCAAAGCCACCAATTCCAGGTTCAGGACCATTAGTGATAAAACCTACTATTTTGACAGCGACGGACGCATGATCACCGGGCTGGCGGAGATTGAGGGAGACACCTACTACTTCGGGACCTCTGACGACGGCGTCATGAAAAAAGGCTGGGTACAGCTGGAAAGCGAAAACTACGACGAGGAGCCGTCCTGGTATTATTTCAACTCCAACGGAAAAATGGTTCAGAATGAGATAGACAAGCGCATCAGCGGAAACTACTATACGTTTAAAGACGGCAAGATGCAGACCGGTTGGTTTAAGATGCCTGAGGAAACTTCCGCTTCGGATGCCGCGGATGCAGCCACGGATGCCGCAGGCAGCACGGAAACCGCTGCTGCCGATACCGTGGACGCTGCAGCGGATGCCGCAGGCAGCACGGGAACCGCTGCCGCCGATACTGCGGACGCTGCAGCTGATGCCGCAGACAGCACGGAAACCGCTGCTGCTGATACCGCGGACGCTGCCACCGATGCCGCTCCCGAAACCGCGGCCGACCACACAGCGGATGAGAATACCGCGTCTGTCCAGGCTCCGGCAGCCGGCTATCAGTATTATGACAGCGACGGAAAGAGAGCTTCCGGCTGGAGAACCATCCAGGGGATCCCGGGAGTCAGCCAGGAGGACGAGCTGTACAAGTTCTACTTTAAGAACGGCCAGCCATATTTTGCCCAGGAAGGCATCCAGATCTTTTTCATCAACTCCGGCAGATACGGCTTTAACAACAGAGGGGAAATGCAGACAGGTCTTCAGACCGTGACCTTAGAGGACGGATCCGCTGCCACATACTACTTTGGGACTGACGGCGTTATGAAGACCGGAAAGCAGACCATATTCAGCGATGAGGAAGGCGTCAACCAGACCTGGTTTTTCCACACAGACGGCGACAAGCGCGGTCAGGGCTATACCGGAATCCGCGACAACGCGATCTACGAAAACGGTCTCCGCAAGCAGGCCGACCCCAGCTTCCGCTATGCCCCGGTTTCCTTTGACGGCAAGAGCTACCTGGTGAGCACAGCCGGCTCCATCCAGAAGGCCACAGGCTCCTCCAAGTCCGCTGTTCGTCCCGACCTTGGCGACGGTTTTAGGGACTTCAAGGATTTAAGCGACTTTGTCTGGACCGTAGATGTAAACGGCGTTATCCAGTAATCGACACAAGATCACAGAGCTTTCAACAACACCCGTTCAAGAACTGCCAAAATAGGAATATTTTGGCAGTTTTTTCCATATATTTTGTTACAAAACGGCATTTTTTGCGTTTATAAACTATCGGGTATTTATTACATACTTCATGGAGGTACAAAATGAGAGAATTATCAGTTTACTATTGCAGTAAATGCGGCTATTATGCATACTTCCAGCTGCCAAAGAACGCATTCTGTCGTCATTGTGACACAACTCTGACACGCCTGGATATGAGTCAGCGGGATTTTACCAATCTCAGCTATGAAGCCCGGGACCGTCTTATCACTCTCAAAATGATCGAGGCCGCTCCCACTTTGGCCAAGCGTATCACAGCACCCGAAAAGCTATATCAACAGAGAAAACTGGTAGGCGCTCTGACACAGCAGGTCATTGAGATGGATGCTGAGATCAAGAAGTTGAACGAGACTCTCGGTTGGATGCACGCCACCATCTGGGACGAGCTGAGAAAGAAACAGACTTTGAAGGAGGAGGTTCAGCGCCTGAAAGCCCTGCTGGCTGAGGCCGCCGCCAAAGAAGCATAACATAAAAACGGGATGCCCGCAGCCACCCCTTCATGTAGAGTCTGGCCCGGACATCCCGATTTTCATAACAGCTCAGATAACTTGAACTGTTACCGATTTTCACCAACAGCTACGCCTCCCCGTCACTGCCGGAAACATACCGGACGATCAGACGGTCCAGCGTCACCTGCATCTGCCCAACGGTCTTTTTCAGCATCTCATTGTCCTTTTTCAGTTGTTCGTTCTCGGCCTTCAGGTTGGCGATCATTTCTCTGTCGTTCATCTTAATCCTCTCCTTCTCCTATTTGAATGTCTTAACTATACCCTATTCTTCTCCCTTTGAAAAGGAGATTCATGCGCATAATTCGACAAATTTGAATCAAAATCCGTTTTCCAAAATTTTCAGAATTTTTTCAAAACGAAAAATTCACAATATATGCTATAGCCCATCACTCCCACCCACAACCTATGGTTATGCCTTCCATTTTTTCCTTATTTTGGCCATGTCGAATCCTGTCGATGAAAAGTTTACGTCTTTTTCCTCTGACAGTAAGAAACTTGTTCCAAAATCGTAAGAATTGAGCCCGGATTTTCACTGGAAATGAAACTATTCCTATGCTATAATGAGGTCAATCAAAAGAAAAGGAGGTTGTGATGGTATGAGTAAAAGAAAAGTTACCGCAGTTGCACTTTCCTCCTTGTTGATGCTCCTGTCTGCGTTCCCTGCCTATGCAGGCACATGGACGGCACATGACGACGGCACATGGACCTACCTTAACGAGGATGGCGAGAACATGACCGGCTGGATCAAGGACGGCGACGATGTCTACCACCTTGAGACCGACGGCCTTAAGACCACCGGATGGTTCAAGTCAAAGGGCGCTTGGTACTACTTTGACGATGACGGCGTTATGGCATCAGACACCTGGATTGATAATTATTACGTTAATTCAGACGGCAAGTGGAAGGGCACGAGATGAATCCCCAGGAGGTTAAAAGAGAGGCGTGGCGAGACCATGTCTCTTTTTTATGCCACAAAAGCTGACGCCGGATATGCCTTTTTAAGTATAGGCCGGTTTTTGAAGCCTTTGGTTCCAAATAATACAGCTTTTGGAAATTCTTTTCCTTTTCTTTGGCCGCAGCGGTGTTCCGATCAGCGTGGCTCTCCGCAAAAAATCCGCCCCTAGACCATATGGTTCATATACGATCGCTTCTGCTCAAGATCGCTGTGAACATAAATATCCATTGTGATCTTCACAGAAGAATGGCCCAGGATCTCTGACAGCGCCTTGCTGTCAAAACCATTTTCAATCCATCTGGATGCAAACGCGTGGCGCAGAGCGTGGATATTGATATCAGGGATGCCGCAGCGTTCCAGGGAGTTTTTAAACCTGCGCTGAACCCTTCTGGGCTCCATGCATTTGGCTGTTTTCGTCAGGATATAGCTGGACTCGCTTCCCTTCATCTTCCCCATTTTCGCAATAAGAAAATCCGGGAGCGGTATCTCCCGGATCGATGTTCCTGTCTTCGGCGTTCCTATATATATGATAGTCTTTGACGGCAATCCCTCCAGAGCGCTGTCTGTTTCCACATTTCGGATCCTGGAAACCGTCCGGTTGATCTGTATGGCCCTTCTGCCCCAATCCACATCCTTCCACTGAAGCCCGCACAGTTCTCCCACGCGGATCCCGGTACAAATGCAGATCAAAAGCCCCAGATCAAAACTTTCCTCTGACTCCTCCAGATACCCCAGCAGCTTCTCCAGATTCTCCTGGGCCATAAACCGCATATAAGGTCTTTTATATTTGGGCATAGAGAAATGTAACTTTTCCGCTGTCTTTATGCCCTGCTCCTCCGCCCCATGAAGAATCCCCTTTAGCAGAAACAGGATCAGACGTATGGTACTCCAGGAAAGTCCCTCCCGCTTCTTCCCCTGCAGATATTGGTCTAAGATCCAGTTGTCCAATTCTTCAACACAGTGATGCCCCAGCTCCGGCAGAATATGTTTTTCTATCACCGTAATATAGACTGCATATGTAGTGGGCTTCACCTGATAGCGGACAGCCGCCTCCCATTGACTGCACAATCGGCAAACCCTATGGTCCGTGGGCAAGCTCTTATATTCTCTTTCTCTTGTCATATCCCTCTCTCCTACTACTCCATCCGTTGTCAGAAGATGAGCAGGCTCCGCCATCCCACAGCCCCTTAGACCTTTCCCAGGGGCTGTGGATCTAATTCTTCTATAACAATCTCTCCCAAAAACGCGGCCATGCGACGATTTCTGTCAAGCGATGTTTGTGTTGCTACCCTCCTATTTTAGTCGAACCAGGGAAAGAAAGTCAAGGATCTGGCCGAATATAGAGGAAATTATGGAAAATTTTTCCATATAGTGCATTATTTGGAAGCAATCCTTACTGTCCGGGATATACACTTAATGCATAGTACCATATTTGAGAGGTGATTATCCAATGAATGAGCAGGAATTGTTGGCAAAACGAATCGTTTTCTATTGCAAGAAACGCAAAATGTCCTATTACACTCTGGCAAATCGCGCGGCTGTCCCACTAACTACGCTGATGCACATCGTCAAATGTTCCACAAAAAATCCCGGAGTTTTTACTCTCATAAAGATCTGCAGCGGCCTTGATATCACGATCACGGAATTTTTTGATTCGGAGGAGTTTGAGAATATTGAATTTGAGATTGAGTAGGGGGAAGAGTGGGTATATGGCCATGGACAGCCAGGCGCATCCAGATGCTTGGGCGGTGAAAGCTTGGGCGGCGAAAGCTTAAGCGGCGTAAACGCGCAGGAAAAACCGTCTTAAAATGGCCGGGCGGCCTGCGATGGTATGAAAGAAGCGTCAGCCAGCGTCTGAACCTGCCTTTGACGCTTTTTTGGCGCGCGTAAAAATACGTTCATAAATATTTTACAATCTTAGTCACACAGATCCGATAACCTGTGCTAAAATAGGCGTATATACCATGTCCGCCTGGTATTTGGCTTTCATTTGGTACAGCGAAGGATTTACAGGAATTTACCCAAGGCAGTACCCATCTTCTACATATTGTGAGAAAGGAAACAAACATGCAAAAATATCAATTCGAGAAAATTTACAGTCAGATGGAAAAAGAATTTGGCAAAATCCGTTCAGGGTCTGAGAACGATCACTCGGTCATGCTCTTCCCAATGGAAAGCAATCTGTTAAAGACCCACCGCAAATATCCGTCATCAAACAGCAGACGGCTCCGCGAAGCCATCGCTCTGGCCCTGTTTGATGCCAAGGCGCGATACACCAGCACAGAAATCCCGCTGGACAACTTTAGAAATGAGGACAACGCAAAACTGGAACATGCCCTGTTGATGGCCTTCGATCCGTTTACAAATGAAGATATCCGTACTGCCCTCGTGAAACAACTGGATATGGATATTACCGATCTGACCGTCCTCCATGAATATTACAGAGAGGCGATCATTTGTATGCTCCGCATCAAAGAGTCTGTGGATACCTGGGAAAAGCGGATGGGGGCTAATGGATACTTTGATTTTGTCGAAAATACCATTGGAAGCCAGATCACTGGGGAGGACATGAATTTTACTGTGGTTGTGCCTGAAATATCCGAGGCGTAAATCATAGAAAAGACGAAAAGAATCCAAAGTGTACACCGTATGGATGTTTCGGTCTGTACTTGATGGATAAGGAAGGGGGGCGGGAACGGACATGGTAAAGATGCAAATGGGGCTTGCCAGGGACATGTTGCGTTTCCGCCTAAAGGCGGCCACAAACCATGTTCTTTGTATCTCTGATGCTTCATCTGCCTTTCTTCCCACTTTCCCAAACATTACTTTTCTTCAATATTCTGGAGCTCTGTTTATCGCCTCTAGTAATGAAAAACTTTTGTTCTGTTTCTCCACGTTATGACATTCTATTCAACTCCCTGTTTGTGCTTACTGAAATGGTGTTTCTTCTTTAATTTCTTTCACTCTAATTAAAATCATCCATATCTTTCCACCATAGGAAGCTTCCTCAGCTTAGACGTCTCTTCATATCTTTTCCATCCATACGGAAATAACTTGCAGTATAAATAAAACGGATATTATAAAATGTGTTCATAATAAAAAATAAACTATTTTAAAGGAGGTAGCCTATGAATCGTCGATTTTAAAACTGCCTTTAATGAAAAGGACACATGAAACTGGTAAAACAAATATGGAGGTGTTGAATATGAAGAAAAAAATATTTAAAAAGCTTATTAAAGCCTACCAAAACAATCATCAATATAATTTAAAGCATGGTATAGTCCCCACTGATGTATTGATTGAGGAAGTGCTTATCAGCGACCTTGCCTACAGCTTTGCAAAAAAATATGGATGCGATGGAGATTTCTTAAAAGAATTTCTTTATCGGTATTTAAACGGAACAGCTCCATCTTGTGTCTATAACAAAAAAGTCCTGCCTTATTCCGAACCTCACAACCGGCTGCACAACTGGCTTTGCCGCAGTATGAAGGATCCGGCTGTGCTTTTCCATAACCAGCTTTTACCACCCGAGTATATAAGGGGGATATTAAATGGAGAAAAAGCGCTTACATTGGAGAGCTTATATTATACCGTCGCGGCTCCTTATGGCTTAGATAAGAAAGCATTCCAATATCTGACCTACGAGGTTATGGAAGATTACGATAATGAAAAAATCGGAGAAATTTATTCTTCAATAAAGAGCGAAAAGAAGAAGCCTCATGCCTTCCATAAGGAGACAGCTCAAAAGCCAGAAAAGGAACGGACTATATTGATTACCGGCGCGTCTGGGTTTATTGCCCGCAGCCTTTTGACAACGCTAAAAAACTGCAGACTGATTCTTCTGTACCATAAAATGCCGTCTCCTATGGATATGGAATTAATTCCGGACGGAAGTATTCTGTACATAGGTGATGTAAGGAATGAAATCCTGATCAAAAGAATCGTCCTGGAAAATCAGATTGATGTTGTCTATTGGATGGCAGGGATGACTACCCGCAGCCAATGCTCCAATCCAGTGGGGACATACTTTCATAATTGTCATCCCCTCCATGTGATTTATCAATTAATGGACGAAAATGCCGCACGGATAAAAGGTATTATTTTGCCAAGTACCTGTCTGCTGGAACCATTTGATCACTATTCCGTTAAGGAGCTTGCCGGCAAATTGAACGGAGAGACTTTATGCGATCAATATGCCGCATCCAAGCTTCTTATGGAATTAGAAGCCGTATACTTTTGCACAAATTCCAACTTCCCTGTCGTTATTACCAGGCTGTCCCAGGTCTACGGCAACGATCCTGATTCTGACCGTCTGATACCGGTCTCTGTCAAAAAGGCAAAGCAGGGCGAGGATTTGGTATGCGTAGTAAACAAAACAGGTCACAGCCAGCAGATCGCGCCGATCCATGTTCTGGATGTTGCCAACGCGCTGAGTATACTCTGTGACAAGATCATGTCAGATGATTACGATTTTCGTTCCGGTCGGTATCTGAATATAACGGGACCGCAGGTTTTGACGGTGGAAGAAATCTTAATCAAGATAGCAAACATGTCCCAGAAGAAAATTGGCATCACGAAATTGGTAAAAGAAGACTTCACCGTTGAATCCTTAAATTTTCTGATCGACGAGGCCTGGAAGAGGATTGGATTTATGCCCAGCATTACGATAGATGAAGGACTCAGAGAAATCATTACCCTGTAAATAAACGTTTTCCAGCGTGTTTTATGGAAAGAAAGGAGATAGGCAATGCTAAACCTCATAAAAAATTATTGGAATCCGGCGACGCGCTGGATTCCATATATCAGAAAACCATTACATGGCGCCCATGTCTATTATTGTGATAAGGGAAAGAAATTCGATAACTATGAACTGCTTGTGTTAATAGCAAGCGCAAAATGTTTTCGTCAGAAGAATCCCCATAGTACACTGGATTTTTATGGCGACAGAATTACGGTAAAAGGACTTTCTGATATAAATCAAAAAATTCATCTGTATGACTATATGAATGATACGGTTGTGTTTGAAAAAACGCAGGAGCTGGCAGTTTCCCAGGAACTTTTTTTCAACTTTCCCAAATTTGCCGCTCTGGAAGATATTGCCTGCCGCTACAAAGAAGCTGTGTGCATTATTGATACGGATCTTATACCGGCCCTGAATCTGTCTAAAACCATATATAGCAGGGAAATGTGCTGTACCCACCCTGAAAGTCTGGAGAAAAGCGATATTTATCCCGGATATGACAAGCTTCATCCCCCGCAGGGCTACTCCTTTTTGCAGGAAAGGCTGTCCTATTCCGGAGAGGCTTGTAATACCTCCATCCTTGGCATTCGAGATTATCGGATCGCTTTAGAATATGTTCGGGAGGCATATCGTTTTATGAGCGGGAATAGAAACGCGGGCACTGCGGACCTCATATACGCGGAGCAGGTTTTATTTCCTCTGATCGCCTTTGATCACGGAATCTCTGTCTATCCATTTATAGACCGATGCTTCCATCCAGCCACAGGAAGTTTCGCGTTAAAAAACGTGGATGGTTCATGGAAAAAAGGATGGGCTTTTGACAATATTGACGTGCTTTCAGATAAACAGTATCCGATTTATCATATCTGGACTTCCAAAAAGCGATTGAAGGAACATGATTCGTACCGGCGGTTTGCGATTATGAGACTTGCAGAATATATTGGCCGCTATTTTCCAGAATGCTATATAACAATGATGAAACTGCCGGAAATGGCAGAGGTCAGGGAATTGTTTGAAGAGAATGGAAGCTCGCGGGGGGCCGTGGAGAAAGGAAATGGTACGGATATTCTCTGGACGTAGATAGATACTCCTCTATCAGGTGCCTCATCATCTCTTCCATCCGCCGCTTTTGCCCCTCATCCCTTAAAGGACGCGTCTGCCTGGAGGGCATCCTTCAGGCAAAACAACATAGACGGATATTCTGCCTGCTGGGCAATATCCTGAACCCTTAAAGCCGTATTTTCCAGCAGACGCACGGAATGCTTCAGCCGCACATCTGTGAGGTAATTCACGAAGATCTGCCCCAGAGAACATGCCGCCTGCTCTGCCATAAACGGAATCCGACTCATCTCGTCGGTAATAGTGCTGCCCCCTAGGGCTCATCCATCAAAAGCAGATCCGGCAACTCCCTTTTCTCATGGTTCGCTCTTAATCGGATAAAAAATCATCCCGTTCCTGCTCGGGAAGGGTTCTGGCAATGGGAAACTTTTTAGGGGTTGAAAGAAGTTTGACATAGGACTGTAGAAAATACCAAATTAGCGATTTAGTTTTACCCTAAAACAAAATGCCTCAAAAAATAATGTAGATCGTACAGCAGAACTAAAAGCGCTTTGCTCTACACCATTTTTTGAGGCATTTACGATAGAATCCTTGTGATTGTTTTGATAATGTTTCCTATTTTGTCTGTATTCCCTGCGCTCGTTTCAGCCCAAGCGCAATCTTTCTTTCATTAATGTGAATATTTTTTTCAATCTTTTTATTCATTTCAGCAGTATGCTGAACTAAACCGTCTGTACTGAAATTACCGCTCGTTCTGATTGAGGTAATAATCGTTTTTTTCATCTTCATTAAAGTTAAATCCCCCTTCTCTCTTAAAATACATCTTCTCCATTTGTAAAATTGCTATACATTGCAAAAACTGGCGATAAATTGGTATACGACCTATTATCTTCTATTTTTTCTCTGAATTTATTATATGTCTCATTCGGTAATCTGTATACTCCAAAATGAGCCGTTCTTAGCAAAATCAAGCTGTTAACTTTAGATAAATTTGATGCTGTCGCATCCAGTACCACCTCTGCAAAAGCATATCCCATCTCATAAAATTTATACGTCGAAATTTCTGCAAGCCAGACTGATTTTGGCATTGGCACATCGGCATAAAATTTTTTATCATCCTTAACCGTTCCATTTGAAATGCGATGTTGCTTATATTCTCCGCTATTAACAAGATAATATCGTATTGTTATAGGGTTTTTCTCAGATACAGACATTGCATGGACTAAATCCATATATTGACTTCTTGTCTCTTCATCATCCTCCTGATCCGCACACTTCTTGTATTCAGTAACTATATACCCAATTGCTTCATTTATCATTTCACTTTCTTTTGTAATCACCGTATCAAAAATACTAATAGCTGAGGACGCCTCCAAAAACACATGTTTCTCCAGGGGAACAATATACGCCACAAGTTTATAACTCTTAAGTTGAGTAAATCGATCCATTCTTTCAGAAGTATACGGAATTTGATTATCATCCTGTACAATATAATCCTCATAAAGTTCAGCCGTATCTATGCAGGGAAGCCTTCCTAACCGGTATACTTTACAATCATCTATAGATTTCCTCGTTACTCCATGCCCAATGACCAAGGATGCATGTTTATTAACTTCCTGATTAGGCGCTGTAATGGCTAACACCGGAATCGCTGACTCTACATAATAATGAAGCCAATATCTAAAATCGGTTACATGCTTATCATCCCATGATGACTCACTAAACGAATCCTCCTTTTCAGCTTCTATATCATCTGAAATTAAGCCAATTCTTATATCCTGAGATTCAGTACGACCCTGTTCACTTCCCGCACGTTCCGGATCATCAATCCCAGCATATATCATGGGGGAAAATCCAAATTCCCTCAGCAAATAAGAAATGTCATTGCAATATAATCCATGAGAAGGTAAGATTCTTTCCGGCAGGCGAGCCTTCAATTTATCATGAATATCACTGGGCAATACTTTAGCAAATAACGCAGAGGATGCGGAAGCAAAGTCGCACAATTCATAAATTGATGTCTCAGCACACTTCATTGCCACTCCATCTTGGCTTGAAAACGGGAATGCCTGTGTTTTATATGTATTTCCCAACAAATGAAACGTATATTCTGTAGTTTCCAAATAGAGAAACGGATGTATCTCTCTGCCCTCCTCCCTGATAATCATCTTGTATGGATTTAGCAGGGTTCTGCCAAAGGTATGATCTGTTTCGCTGGAATAAGCCGGACGCACAACAATCGTCCCAAGAAAATCACGATTTAACTCTCCACTATATCTTTGATCAAAAAACTCCTCTTCCGTATGAGAATTTTGAAATAAGAAAATCCGGTTGCAATACCTTGGCCAATCAAAGTGAAATCTTGCCCAATAATTATAGTATATATCTCTATATGCTGCATCTATATAATAATCCTCAACGACTACGGTTAAAGATTTTTCCGGAAAGCCATATCTTAAACATATTTCCTGAAAGTTCTGCTTGTCCAGCCAAGAATTATCCAAAAAAAATGTGTCAAATGAAGTTGAATCCAGTACCTCCAAACTGATATTGCAACTTAACGCCTTCATAATCCCTGTTTCTCCCATAACCTTTGTATATTTAATAATGCATAATAACTTTCTCTTTTAGTTTTATCATTCCGTCCCGAACATCAATGCATTGGCAGCTAATCAATTCTGTAATTTTATTTTGATATGTCTTCTCATCCATCTCATCATAGCCATGAGATACGAGTATACTGTTGGCCTCTTTCATACATGACTCTTCATCTGTCATATAGGCCTTGTGTTTTCTATGCTCTTGCAATGACATTATGATGGCTGTCCCATTTTCATCAATATTAATATCCTCTAATTCTGATACAGAAAACAAGATTTGAAAAACACCTATTGCTGTCAATACAGGATGCTCCATATCAATCCCTGCTCCGGTCTCTATGACACCCAAAGCAGTGGAAGCTAATCCTCTCCAATCTAAATAAGTGTTTAGAACAACATTTCCCATCTTATGGCTGGTCATGCTAAGTTCATTCTTTACTACATGCCTATCTTTTGTCAAAATGGAAGCCGGCTTTTCTTGGTATTCAGGAGCTTCAATCTTAATCAGATCTTCTGCTTCGAACAATTCCAGAAGCTTGTCCGCGATTTCATCTGTAACCTTGAATCCGTCCGCCAAACTGTCCGATAATTGCTTTCTATAGGCTTTCAAATACTCGATATCTTTTACCAAACTCCCTCCACCCCTTTCCAATTCTATTGTATCTCACAAAACAGTATGCTTAATTATAACGCAAGCATGATACACTGTCAACATGGCATTTTTAAAGTCAAATCGCTGGGTAGGAAATAGATTTTACTGTGATTGAACCTGAAGAATAAGAAAGGGGAGCTGTCAGATGACAGTTCCCCTTTCCGAAAATTATCTTTCCTGTCTGCATGACAGATATGCGAGTTGTTTGACCGCCTACCTCTTCCTCGTGTCTTTCATCCCATACTGCCTCAGTTCTCTGTGAAACGCGCTCCGGCGAGAGTACATGTCTTTATATTCCATCATCAGAATCTGTTTCCCATTTACCACCCCTCCTGACTCCACAGCTTCTCCCAGAGCCGCTATATACTCCGCGCATTCACCGTAATACTTTCGGTGATTTCCTTCCATAATGCCTTTCACACGCATAGTTAAAAGCCCCTTGATCCAGTCCAGGTATCTCCTTCTTTCCTCTCCGGAAAATGAAATTGTTTTCTTCCAATAAGACCAGCATTTCCAGAAAAATTCTTCACTGCTCCCGCCAATCGCCTTTAATATTCCTTTTTCATAATCAGTCTTGTCAAAACCTGTGGAAGACACCACTATGTCGCACATGCTGCTTCCTCCGACACCCAGCATGGCATCTTCCATAAAAAGTAAAAGAAACGCCGCCATACCACATTTCATAAAGGTATCGCTCCACCCCAGAGAACCTTTCACATTCATGCCATGTTCTTTTACAAACTGAAATTCTCCGCCCAAAAACGCCAGCATATAAGTATTCGACGGGCTTACCAAATTTTCCTTTTGTCCTTCATACGCAGAATATCCGTATCGATTCTCTGCAAGCTGCGGATACAAGCTATGATAGATCAATCTCGCCTTCTCCCGCACCTGTGAAAAGTCTTTGCATTCCATAAGAAGCCTCAAATAGTTCACGACTCTTGTATCAGAGCGAAATGCCTCCAGCCAATACCGCTCCGCTTCCTCTCCCATATCACAGCGCAGAGCAGCACGGCTCATGCAAAGAGCAATGCGGCTTCTGACAAGATACCTTGTCCGGATCGTCTTCAGCGCTTCCTCACCTATAGCCAGCAACGTTTTATCATCTTTATTTGCCTGGATGTTTAAAATATACTGTTCAAAGAGCTCCGGGTGGGTGTCATGATATCTGCGGGCGCTGACCAGAAGCTGTTCGGAATCGCCGGATAACTCGAAAGCTTCTTTCAATAATCTTTCTGCGTTAGCTCCCGTAAGATTCCCCAGATACGCAATCCACAGAGGCAGGAATTGTTCTATATCCGGCAGCTCTCTTCCGTTCTGCATCACCATCTCTAATGTAATGTCATTTCTGCCTGAACTTTTGATGATCTCATACAGAGCCTTTGCTCTCTCTGTCAGCTTATTTGCACAGTACGCTCCATGCAGCGCGTCTATAACCAATGCCTTATAATCTATATTGCCAAGATGATGCCAGGACAGCTCGCTGATATTTAGAGGTTCATCCGTGTAGTCCTGATAATCACCGCCAACCATAATATCCAATGTAACAAGAATCCGGGCAATCTCACATGCCGCCTTGTACTCCTCACAATCCACGCACTGATGAAGAAATCTGCAGGCCTCCTCAATAATATCTGTCACGCCATTGGGATCTTCATAGATAAACTCTTCGCTATCGCTGTCATACCAATCGTCATATTCTTCATTGAGAGAACCTACAAGACACAACTCCCAGCTTTCGATAAGTTCCAGTTTTGCTTTTATAGACTGATACTGTTTGGAAAAATCTTTACTGTGGCTGTGAAGATTTTGGGCGGGCTCTTTTTTCTCATGGATCTCTCTCAGCCGGGTGAGGAAATCATCTCTGTCTTTCTCGGGAAGGGTTCTGGCAATGTCATGTATAAATCCGGTAAGTTGGTCTTGGGACATGGCGGCTGCTATAGTATCAGTTTCTTTTAAAAATTTAGACAGGTTCACTTGGGTATTGGGTCCTTTCGTATAGTTTGTTTATGCTGATTTTACCAAATTGGGGGATATTTGGCAATGGGAACTTTTGCGGGGCGACTGGACACAGGCATCTGTGGAGACATTTGCCGCCCAGTATCTGACACAGTATGTTAATTTATAGCTTGTATACCTCTATTTTAAAAAAATTAGGTTCTTTTTGTTTTTATTTTTGAGACTTTAGTAGATTGTACCAAGTCGCTAGCGCGACGGCTAGCCCCAGTTACATGAAACCACCACTTTTTTTCAAAAAAAGTAGCAGTTTTTGGATATATGTTGTATAGTTGAGTTACCACACCTAACTTTAAACATATACCCAAGGACTGCTATGTTTAGTTTAACATGTTTTCTCACTCTTAACAACTGCATTTTTTACTTTTCTCGTCCACCCCCCTTTGGATGATCTTCACCATTCTTATCGTTCATCTTTCAAAGGAGGTTCCACCCTTGTTTTGCATTAACGTATTAAAGCAATTCCGAGAATATTCCGAGTTTA
>CAJUFP010000058.1 GCA_910585645.1 uncultured Hungatella sp.
TTAAAGCGGAAAACACTCGGGGTGAGGCCCTCCTGTTTTCCTGGTCTCATCTCCATGGCATAAATTCACCCTGCCGGCACACAGCCTGCCTTCCCTACCTGGCAAAAACAGAATTCGCTGGCTAAGGTTTGCTCACTTAAAGTGTTTCTGGTAGGGTTTGCGGTTTCGGCTTCACTGTGGAAAGATAGCTGTTTTATCGGTAGCAAGGTTTGTGCGTCATATTTATCAAAGCGGATTCTACCTGTTCTATGGTTTTCAATATGGTATAACGCAAGCTGCGGAGTATCAGTGGGTGTATACAAACATAAAAACCCGAATACCCTGATCTACGGGAATCTTGATATTGTTTTCCATTACAGAGAGTCAGATCCTTTCGGGTTCGCGACAACATCGCTCTAACATCACTCAACAATATACTACGGCCATAAAAAAGCAGCTATTTTTTCGCTGCAAAGTTGCGGCAGCGTCCTCTACCGGAAACACCTGAAGTGAGCAAACCTTGACCGGCGAATCCTGCATTTGCCAGTCAGAGAAGGAGAGATGTCCCGTCCGGGTGAATTTATGCCATGGAGATGAGACCAGGGAAACAGGAGGGCTGATACCCGAGTGGTTCCCGCTTTAAGGGCTCATCGGAATGCTTGGCATATCTGAACCCGGACGGGACATCTCTCCTTCTCTGACTGGCATCACAACAACCTTCGCCTCCATGCTCACTCAATAATAAGATCCGCCCCTCTATTGACACATCCCGTTTTCCATGCTAAAATACCCCCAGATCAATGAGAGGGGTGAGAGGATGAGGTAACGACCTGCGAATGTAACCGCATAAGGAGTCCGGGCATAGGCCCGTTTATTTCTTATGCCTGTTTTGCAGGAACGTTACCTTGTCCGCCTCTTATTTTTGTGCGAATACAGGGGAGTTTTCTCCTTTTGCCCAGTGACTGCGGAATGGAAGGTTCGATTCTTGCAGTCTTTTTTATGGTTTGAAGGAGGAATGTATATGTCATTGATTCAGGTATCGGATCTGTCATTTACCTATGAGGGCAGTTATGCTCCGGTGTTTGAGCACGTGTCCTTCCAGATCGACACGGACTGGAAGCTGGGGTTTACAGGGAGGAACGGGAGAGGGAAGACCACCTTTCTTCGGCTTTTACAGGGGATGTATGAGTATGAGGGCCATATTTCGGCCAGCGTGGAGTTTGACTATTTTCCATTTCCGATTCCGGATGAGGGGGCGGATGTTCTGGAAGTTGTTCTGGGGCTGATGCCGGATGTGGAGTTCTGGCAGATCAAGCGGGAGTTTGGAAAGCTCCATATAAAAGAGGAGGCGCTGTACCGCCCCTTGAACACCCTGTCTTACGGGGAGAGGACCAAAGTGCTTTTGGCGGCTCTCTTTGCCAGGGAGAACCGGTTCCTTTTGATCGACGAGCCTACCAATCATCTGGATCTGGAGGGGAGAAGGATGCTGGGGGAGTATTTGGATCAGAAAAAGGGATTTATCCTGGTGTCCCATGACCGGGCGTTTCTCGATTCCTGCGTGGACCACATGGTGTCCATCAACAAGACGGACATTCAGGTGCAGAAAGGGAATTTTTCCGCATGGTATGAAAATAAAGAGCGGCAGGACGCTTTTGAGACGGCCAGGCAGGAGCAGCTGAAAAAGGAGATCGGGCGGCTTTTGCAGGCGGCCTGCCAGACAAAGAGCTGGGGGGATCAGGTGGAGTCCACCAAGATCGGGAAAAAGTCTGTAAACTATGAGAGAAACCGGGATTACGTGGGGGAAAAGTCCCGCAGGATGCAGCAGAGGCGCAAGAATCTGGAGAGAAGGCAGGAGCGGGCCATCCAGGAAAAGAGCGGTCTGTTGAAGAACGTGGAGACGGCAGAAGATCTGCGGCTGGAGCCTCTTTCCTACCACAAAGAGGTCCTGGTGACGGCCAGGGATCTGACTGTGGGATATGGAGGAAAGGCCGTGTGCGGGCCTGTAAGCTTTCAGATCGAGAGAGGGGATATTCTTCTCCTCGGCGGCCCTAACGGGTGCGGGAAATCCAGTATTATGAGAAGTATTTTGGACGGAGCGTCGGGCGGTGAAAGGCGGGATGAAGGGATGTTTGAATCCGAAGAGATGGAGCCCTTGAAAAAGGCGCCGGTAAAACTGGGCGGCGTCCTTCAGGTGGGAAGCGGGCTTAAGATCTCCTGGATCCCACAGAATACGGATCATCTGGCAGGTTCCCTGGAGGCCTATGCCAGAAAGATCGGCGCGGATATCACCTTGATGAAAGCGCTTCTTCGAAAGCTGGATTTTTCCAGGGAGCTGTTTGACAGACCACTGGAATCCTACAGCGAAGGGCAGAAGAAAAAGGTGCTTATAGGAGGCAGCCTGTGTCAGAGAGCCCACCTGTATGTGTGGGATGAACCTCTCAACTACATTGACATCTATTCCAGAATGCAGATCGAGGAGCTGATACGCAGGTGGAAGCCCACTCTTCTGTGTGTGGAACATGACAGGGCGTTTGGGGAGAATGTGGGGGCGAAGACGGTTTTGATGGCATAAGGCCCGGGGAGGGGATGAAAGGCGATTTTCATCCCCTCTCAAACCTTTGGCGGAGAAGTTGGATTTCCTTCCCGTAGCCGTCCAGCTCATTGGGCGTTTCCAGGTAAAAGGGCAGGTCTTTGAGGGCGGGATGGTTGATGACGCGGACCATGGCGTCCAGGCCGATGCAGCCTTCCCCGATCCTGGCATGGCGGTCCTTGTGGGCGCCAAGAGGGTTCTGGCTGTCATTAAGGTGGATGGCTTTCAGCCGTTTAAGGCCGATAACCGTGTCAAAATGGTTCAGCACCTGGTCTAAATGATCCACAATATCGTACCCGCCGTCCCACACATGGCAGGTGTCCAGGCATACGCCCATGTGGTCCGAGAGAGTTACCCGGTCTAAGATCTCCCGCAGCTCTTCAAATTCCCTGCCGATCTCGCTGCCTTTTCCCGCCATGGTCTCAAGGAGCACCGTGGTGCGGGACTGGGGTTTCAGGATCTGGTTCAGCCCATAGGCGATGTGGGCGATGCCGGCTTCTACTCCCTGCCCCACATGGCTTCCGGGGTGGAAATTATAGCAGTTTCCGGGAGTGTGTTCCAGCCGGTCCAGGTCGTCGGCCATGATGTCCATCGCCAGTTGGCGAAGGTGCTGGTCCGCGGAGGCGGCGTTTAAGGTATAGGGCGCGTGGGCCAGGATCTTTTCGATACCGTGGTCCCGGGCATAGGCCCGGAATTTTTCGATGTCCTGAAGGTTTAAGGCCTTTGCTTTGGTCCCTCTGGGGTTGCGGGTAAAGAACTGAAAGGTGTTGGCGTCTATGGTTACGGCCTCTTTTCCCATGGCCAGATAGCCTTTGGAAGAGGAGAGATGGCAGCCTATTGTTAACATAATGTGTCTCCAATCTGTTAAAATTCGTTTTTTTTGCGGTTTTTTCGTCGGGATCATTGTACCATGGTTGAGAAATGGCGTCAATTATGGTAATATGGGGGGAGTAGAAATCAGCCGTCCCCAAGGACGGCGGACAGTAAGGAGGGGAGCCGGAATGTACAAATGCTGTATTTTTGATCTGGACGGAACACTGATAAACAGTATTTACGCATTGAACAGGACCATTAATTTGACGCTGGAGAGGATGGGCTATGGCCCTGTGGACGAGGCTCACACCAAGGTCTTTGTGGGGGACGGATATGAAAAGTTCGTGGAGAGGGCCCTTGTTTACAGCGGGGATCTTGACCTGGAGCGGTTTGAGAGGGCTTTGGCCGTGTATCGGGAGGTATTTCGGGAGAACTGCCTGTACCGGATCGAGGCCTACGACGGCATGAGGGAGCTTTTGGAATACTTAAAAAACCGGGACATCAAGATCGCGGTGCTGACCAACAAGGCTCATGCGCAGGCTGTAAAGAATATAGAGATGGTGTATGGATCCGGGTATTTTGACCTGATCACCGGCGAGCGTGAGGGGCTTAAGAGAAAGCCGGACCCGGCCGGGGCCCTGTACACGGCCAGAACCTTAGGCGCGGGGCGGGAGGAGTGCCTGTATTTTGGGGACACCAACACGGACATGAGGACAGGGATCGCGGCCGGCATGGATACTGTGGGCGTGACCTGGGGATTTCGGGACCGGGCGGAATTGGAAGCTTTTAAGCCCAAGTACCTTGTGGACCATCCCAGCCAGGTGATCGAGATCCTGGAAGGCCTTCTCAAAAACCCGAAGATATGATAAGATGGTGGTTGTCAAGACATCTAAGAAATACGGACGACAGAGGAAAAACGCTATGAAGACGAAACTGAGCCTGTTATTGATCTGCGTGGCCCTGGCGGGCGGATGCAGCCGATATGAGCGGAAGGAGGAGCCGGTGACGGTCCCGGCGCCGGTGGTGGTGACCAGAGGGCAGGAAGAATCGGAGACAAAAGAAGAGGAAGACCAGGCGCCGAAGATCGAGATCGAAGTGACCACGAAAGGCCCCAGGTCCCGGCGGGCGCCGGTGAAGGTAAAGGGAGTCTATATTTCCGCCTATGTGGCAGGGACAAAAGCCATGATGGATGAGATTATCCGCCAGATCGACGAGACGGAGATCAACGCAGTGGTCATTGACGTGAAAGACGACAACGGCAGGATCACCTTTTCCATGGACACTCCCATGGTCAATGAGATCGACGCTGTGAAGAAATTTATTCCGGATATTGAGGGATTAGTAAAGACCTTAAAAGAGCATAATATCTATACCATTGCCCGGGTGGTGGCGTTTCGGGACCCTTATCTGCCGGAGAAGAAGCCGGAGCTGGCCTTAAAGCTGGGCGACGGCAGCATTTACCGGGACAGCAAGGGGCTGGCCTGGGTGAACCCCTATAAGCAGGAGATCTGGGATTACCTGGTGGAGGTTGGCATCGGAGCCCACGAGGCGGGATTTGACGAGGTGCAGTTTGATTATATCCGGTTCTCCACGGAAAAGGGCGTCAACCGGGTGGTCTATGACGAGGAGGACATGAAGGGGCGCAGCAGGACGGATATTATCACGGAGTTTATTGACTATGCCCACGAGAAGCTGGAGAAAGAGGGCGTGTATGTGGCGGCGGACGTGTTCGGGGCCATCATTGGAAGCGGCGTGGATTCGGACTCTGTGGGGCAGTCCTACGGGGATATGGCCAATCATCTGGACTACATCTGCCCTATGATCTATCCCTCCCATTACGGGGACGGCAATTTTGGCATCGCCCACCCGGATATGGAGCCTTACGATACGATTCTGGCGGCTCTGAAAGGGTCCAGGGAAGTGCTTGACAGCCATAAAGAGGGGGAGAGGCCTCAGGCCAAGGTGCGGCCCTGGCTTCAGGATTTTACGGCTTCTTATCTGGATCACTATATTCATTACGGGGATGAGGAGATCCGGCAGCAGATCCAGGCGGTTTATGACGCAGGTTACGATGAATGGATGCTGTGGAGCGCGGCCTGCCGTTACCACTGGGGCGGGCTGAAAAGCGCCAAGGAGGCAAAGGAGGAGAAGGCCAGAGAGTCCGGCGTGGTAGTGCAGGATGTGGGAAAGGCAAAGGATTCCACAGAGGAGACAGAGGATCCCGGTCCGGGTACGCCGGTGGGACGTCTTGACATGGACTGGAAGACTGGACGAAGAGAGCGGTCCAGGGGACACAAGAAAAGCCTGGGGAGACAGGCTGCCTGAAACCTGTGACAGGGTGGGAGGCAGTCACGGGTTTTGCCAGGAAGCGCAAAAAAAGGTTACCGGCATTTGGCCGGAAGAAATGAGGAAAAGAGAATGGAGCATACCCCAAGATCAGGGGAGATATACCGGCATTTTAAGAATAAACTATATCAGGTTATAGCGGTGGCGCGCCATACGGAGACAGAGGAGGAGCTGGTTATTTACCAGGCTCTTTACGGGACCTATGGGATCTATGCCAGGCCCCTTGCCAGTTTTACGGGAGAGGTGGACAGGGAAAAGTACCCGGATGTGAAGCAAAAGATGCGGTTTGAGCCCGTGGACGTTTCCAGGTTATCCGAGGCAGAGAAAGGGTGCGGCGATGGCTGTGGGATACCAGAGGCAGAAAAAGGGTGCGGCGATGGCGCCAGGACAGGCGAAACAGGGAAGGAAGCGGCAGAGGATGGCGGGCAGGCGCCAAATCCCCTGCTCTTATCGTTTGTGGAGACCAGGGATTTTGACGTAAAGCTGGAGATCTTGTCAGCGATGGAGGACAAGGTGAGTCAGGAGGATATGGATATTCTGCGGGAGGCGCTGGATCTGCCGGAGACCGCGGGGGACATCAGGGAACAGGTTAGGTCTGTCCGGCAGTATTTGGAGATGCGGAAAAAATTTGACAACAAGCGGCTCCGCTGAGGTCACGAAAAAGGGGAGAGGCAGATGGACCAGGAATCTTCGTTTAACATTGAGGAAGAGCTGAAAAAGCTTCCGGGACAGCCGGGAGTCTACATTATGCACGATGCCAGAGATGAGATCATCTATGTGGGCAAGGCCATCAGCCTGAAAAATCGGGTGAGGCAGTATTTTCAGAGCAGCAGGGGCAAGACGGCCAAGATTGAGCAGATGGTGTCCAGGATCGCCAGGTTTGAGTACATTATCACAGACTCGGAGCTGGAGGCTCTGGTGCTGGAGTGTAACCTTATTAAGGAGCACAGGCCCAGGTACAATACCATGCTGAAGGATGACAAGGCCTACCCCTATATCAAGGTTACGGTGTCCGAGGATTTTCCCAGGGTTATGATGTCCAGGACCATGAAAAAGGATAAAAACAAATATTTCGGCCCATACACCAGCGTGGGGGCGGTCAATGACACGGTGGACCTGATTCACAAGCTGTACCAGATACGCACCTGTAACCGCAATCTGCCCAGGGATACGGGGAAGGAGCGGCCCTGTCTGAACTATCACATCAAGCAGTGCAGCGCCCCCTGCCAGGGATATATTGAAAAAGAGGAGTATGCCAAGTCCATCGGCGAGGCCCTGGAGTTTTTAAACGGCCATTACGGAAAGCTTTTAAAGATGCTGGAGCAGAAAATGGGGGAGGCCTCCGAAAGGATGGACTTTGAGAAGGCCATTGAGTACCGGGAGCTTCTTGGCAGCGTGAAAAAGGTGGCCCAGAAACAGAAGATCACCAGCAGCGCCATGGAGGACCGGGACATCATCGCCATGGCAAAGGACGACACGGACGCGGTGGTGCAGGTCTTTTTTGTGCGGGAGGGAAAGATCATCGGCCGGGACCATTTTCATGTGGCCGTGGGGGCCGAGGAGGATGACAGGCAGATACTTACCAGCTTTGTGAAGCAGTTTTACTCCGGGACGCCTTTTGTGCCAAGGGAGCTGTGGATGCAGGCGGAGCCGGAGGACAGTGAGGTCATAACCAGGTGGCTGGGCGCTAAGCGGGGGCAGAAGGTAAAGATCGTGGTGCCTCAGAAAGGGCAGAAGGAGCGGTTGGTGGAGCTGGCGGAGAAAAACGCGGCTCTGGTGCTGTCCCAGGATAAGGAGAAGATCAAGCGGGAGGAGCTTCGGACCATAGGGGCTATGAACCAGATCGGAAGTCTCATAGGGCTGGATCACATAAGAAGGGTGGAGGCCTACGATATCTCCAACACCAGTGGTCTGGAGTCTGTGGGTTCTATGATCGTGTATGAGGACGGCAAGCCAAAGCGCAGCGATTACCGGAAGTTTAAGATCCAGACCGTGAAAGGGCCAAATGATTACGCTTCCATGAAGGAGGTGCTGACCAGGCGGTTCACCCACGGGATGGAGGAGGCCGCAAAACTTAAGCTGGAGGACATGGATGAGGAGCTGGGAAGTTTTACCAGGTTTCCGGATCTTTTGATGATGGACGGCGGCAGAGGGCAGGTGAACATCGCCCTGGAGGTTCTTTCCGGGCTGGGGCTTGAGATCCCGGTGTGCGGCATGGTAAAGGATGATAATCATCGGACCAGAGGGTTATACTACAACAATGTGGAAGTTCCCATTGACAGACACTCGGAAGGGTTTCGGCTTATTACCAGGATCCAGGACGAGGCTCACCGGTTTGCCATTGAGTATCACAGGAGTCTGCGGGGAAAGGGGCAGGTGAAGTCGGTTCTGGACGATATTCCGGATATCGGGCCTGCCAGGCGCAAGGCCCTGATGAGGCAGTTTAAATCCCTGGAAGCGGTGAAGGAGGCCACCATGGAACAGCTGATGGAGACACCGGGCATGAACCGGAAGGCAGCGGAGAGTGTGTACCAGTTTTTTCGGTGAGACAAACCCGCGCGGGGACAGAGAGAATGAAAAGGAGAAGGGAAAATTATGTATGGAGTTACCATTGCGGAACTGATCGAGAAGATGAAGTTAAAGAATATGACCCCTGAGATCGATGTGGAGAAGGCGGTCCTGACTCACCCGGACGTGAACCGTCCCGCCCTGCAGCTGGCCGGGTTTTTTGACCATTTTGACAAGGACAGGGTGCAGATCATCGGGTTTGTGGAGCAGGAGTATCTGCGGCAGATGGACCCGGAGCGGAAAAAGGAGATGTACGACCGTCTCCTGGCAGAGCACATCCCCTGCCTGATCTTCAGCCGCGGGTTTGTGCCTGAAGAGGAGCTTCTTGCCATGTGTAATTACTACGACGTTCCCTGCATGGTGTCGGACCAGAGCACGTCGGCCCTGATGGCGGAGGTCATCCGCTGGCTTAATGTAAAGCTGGCGCCCTGCATCAGCATCCACGGGGTTCTGGTGGATGTGTTCGGCGAGGGCGTGCTGATCATGGGGGAGAGCGGCATCGGCAAGAGCGAGGCGGCTCTGGAGCTGATCAAGAGGGGCCACCGTCTGGTGACGGACGACGTGGTGCAGATCCAGAAGGTCAGCGACGACACGCTGGTTGGCTCGGCGCCGGATATTACCAAGCATTTTATTGAGCTGCGCGGCATAGGAATTATTGACGTGAGAAGTTTGTACGGCGTGGAGAGCATCAAGGATACCCAGGCGATTGACATGGTCATAAAGCTGGAGGAGTGGAACCGGGATAAGGAGTACGACCGACTGGGGCTGGAGAACCAGTACACGGAGTTTTTAGGCAACCAGGTGGTGTGTCACGCCATCCCCATGCGGCCAGGGAGAAATGTGGCCATCATCGTGGAGACGGCTGCCATCAACTACCGCCAGAAGAAGATGGGGTATAACGCGGCCAAGGAGCTGTACAACCGGGTGCAGGCCAATCTGGCAAAGCCCAAGATATGATAAGGATGTCAGGGGGAGAGATGGAAGATTTTTATAAGCGTTTGGCAGGAATCCTGGCGGATGACTGTATCAGGACAGAGGAGCCTATGAGAAACCACACCACATTTCGGATCGGAGGTCCCGCAAGGTACTTTGTGACCCCAAAGACACAAAAGGAGCTGACAGAGGTTGTGATGCTGTGCCAGAGCGCGGCTGTGCCGTTTTGTGTTATCGGAAACGGCAGCAACCTTCTGGTAAATGACACGGGATACCGGGGAGTGGCAGTGTCCACGGAGCGCTTGACGCGGTGGGAGATCAGGGGGGAGGCCGGTGGGGATGTGGTCGGTCAGAAGGTGGTCCTGGCCGCGTCGGCAGGTATCCTTCTTTCCAGACTGGCAAAGGCGGCTGCCGGGGAGAGCCTGACAGGTCTTGAGTTTGCCGCCGGGATACCGGGGACCCTGGGAGGCGCGGTGGTGATGAACGCAGGCGCCTACGGCTCTGAGATGAAGGATGTGCTGCGCTGGGTCCGGGTGCTGGATCGTCAGGGCGCTGTGAGAGAGCTTACTCTGCCCCAGCTGGACCTTGGGTATCGTACGAGCTGCATTGAAGCAGAGGGGTATGTGGTCCTGGAGGCAGGGCTCTGCCTTGGAAAGGGGGACCGGGAGGAGATCCTTGGAAAGATGAAGGAGCTGGCCGCAAAAAGGCGGGAAAAGCAGCCTCTGGAATACCCCAGCGCCGGCAGTACATTTAAACGGCCCAAAGGGTATTTTGCGGGAAAGCTGATTGACGACGCGGGGCTTCGGGGCTTTCGGGTAGGGGACGCCCAGGTGTCGGAGAAGCACTGCGGGTTTGTCATTAACCGGGGAAAGGCGTCCGCGGCGGATGTGATCAACCTGTGCGGCCAGGTGAGACGCCGGGTTAAGGAGCGTTTTGGCGTGGAGCTGGAGCTGGAGGTGAAGCAGCTTTAGGAGTCCCGCGGGGGAGGATGTATCCGGCGCGGGAAAGACAGGCTGCCGACCTGTAAGGCGCACTAAAGGCGGCAGGAAATACATACCAGGAGAAACAGGAAGGAGTTTTTAGCGATGGAGCTGGTGATCGTGACGGGAATGTCAGGGGCAGGCAAGACCGTGGCGTTAAAAATGCTGGAGGATATGGGGTATTACTGTGTGGATAACCTGCCGATCCCCCTGGTGGAGAAATTTGCCCAGCTGGTGTTGGACAGCCAGGGCAAAAGCAGCCATGTGGCCCTTGGGATCGATATCCGAAGCGGCGAGGATCTGTCTATGCTGGACGGGATCCTGGATTCCTGGAAGGCGGAGGCGGTCCCTTTTGAGATTTTATTCCTTGACGCCGGGGATCAGGTGCTGATTAAGCGGTACAAGGAGACCAGGCGCAGCCATCCTCTGTCGGGAAGCGGCAGGGTGGACCAGGGAATCCGCAGAGAGCGGGAGAAGCTGGCTTTTTTGAAAAGAAAGGCAGGCATTATCATTGACACCAGCAAGCTTCTGACCAAGGAGCTAAGGCAGGAGCTGGAGAAGATCTTCATGGAGGATAAAAGCTATGGCAACCTGTTTGTGACGGTTCTGTCTTTTGGGTTTAAGTACGGGATCCCCGCGGACGCGGATCTGGTGTTTGACGTCCGGTTTCTGCCAAACCCCTTCTATGTGGAGGAGCTTCGGGCCAGGACCGGGGAGGAAAAGGATGTCCAGGATTACGTGATGCAGGGGGGAACGGCGGAAGCGTTTTTGACAAAGCTTTACGACATGGTGGATTTTCTCATGCCCAACTACATCCTGGAGGGGAAGAACCAGCTGGTGATCGCCATCGGGTGTACCGGGGGAAAGCACAGGTCTGTCACCATTGCCAACGCCCTGTACAGGCATCTGGAGGGAGAAAAGGAGCTGGGAGTGAAGATTGAGCACCGGGATATTGACAACGACAGTAAGAGGAAGAAGTAGAGGGGGAAGGCGCTATGTCATTTTCTTCCAGGGTAAAGGAGGAGCTGTCCAGGCAGCTTGGCCCTGCCAGACACTGTCAGATAGCGGAAATAGCGGCAATTTTAAGCCTCTGCGGCAGGATTGAGATTGACGAGGACGATAAGCTGTGCATCAAGATCAGCACGGAAAACGCGGCAGTTGCAAGAAAGTGCTTTACATTATTGAAAAAAACATTTAATATAAGTACGGATATTGTTATCCGCCGCAATGCTTATCTGAACAAGAAGCGCTCGTTTCAGGTGGCGGTCTTAGAGGATGAGGACGCCAGAAGGGTGCTTCTGGCCACGAAGCTTTTGGATGAGCATGGGGAGATCGGCGAGAATCTGTCTGTGGTGGGGAATCTGGTGGTCCAGAATTCCTGCTGCCGGCGGGCGTTCTTGCGGGGCGCGTTTCTGGCGGCCGGGTCCATAAGCGACCCGGAAAAGTTTTACCATTTTGAGATCGCCTGTACTGCCCAGCCTAAGGCCAGGCAGCTGCAGGACATTATGGCAACGTTTGATGTGGACGCCAGGATCGTGCAGAGGAAAAAATATTTCGTGGTTTATGTCAAGGAGGGCAGCCAGATTGTAGATCTCCTTAACGTGATGGAGGCTCCTGTGGCTCTTATGGAACTGGAGAATATCCGGATTTTGAAAGAGATGCGCGGTAGTGTCAATCGGCAGGTAAACTGCGAGACAGCCAACATTAACAAGACGGTGTCAGCGGCTGTGAAACAGATGGAGGACATTGTCTGCATAAGGGATATGATGGGGCTGGAGCAGCTTCCCGAAGGGCTTTGCCAGATCGCGAGACTTCGCCTGGAGCGTCCGGAGGCATCCCTTAAGGAACTGGGAGAAGCGCTGAATCCTGTTGTGGGGAAATCAGGGGTAAACCACCGGCTCAGAAAGCTGAGTATCCTGGCAAAAGAGCTGCGGGAGAAAGGCGGGACGGAAAATGGCCTGCCGGCCGTTCAAAGGAATGAGGAGGAGAATTATGATTAGAAGAACCATTACGATCGAACTGGAATCGGGTCTGGAGGCAAGGCCCGTGGCCATGCTGGTGCAGGTGGCCAGCCAGTACGACAGCAGCATCTATGTGGAATGTGATTCCAGACGGGTTAACGCCAAGAGCATCATGGGCATGATGACCCTTGGGCTGACAGCAGGGGAACAGGTTATTGTGACAGCGGAGGGGACAGACGAGGAGAACGCTGTAGACGGGATAGAGAAGTATCTGACGGTGGGGTAAAGCGCAAACGGGTTCACAAGGGGGAAGGAATATGCCTGATAGCGCTGAAATTGCGAAAACTACAATAGACGATTTTAGAGAGATTCAGAGATATATGGTGATAGCGAGAGAGGAGAACGCGACAAAGACATATGCGGAGTTGAAGGAGAAGTATATTTCTTTAAAGGCGCTCCTTAGCGTTTTAGGTGTGAATCTTACAGAGATCGATAAGATCAAGGAATAAGAAACATGGGACAGGCCGGGCAGGCGCGTCAAAAAGACGAAGGTGCCCGGCCTTGTTTTTATTTGAGGGGAATGCAATTTGGGGGAAAGTGTGGTATACTTTCAGGAAAGAAAAGGACGGAGGAGATACCATGGCATTTACACATCTGCATGTCCATACGGAGTACAGCCTTCTGGACGGTTCCTGTAAGATACGGGAGCTGGCGGCCAGGGCTAAGGAGCTGGGCATGGACAGCATGGCGATCACGGACCATGGAGCCATGTACGGGGTCATTGATTTTTACCGGGCGGCCAGGGAGGAGGGCATAAAGCCCATCATCGGGTGCGAGGTTTACGTTTCTCCCGGTTCCCGGTTTGACAGGGAGACGGTAAACGGGGAGGACAGGTATTACCATCTGGTTCTGCTGGCGGAGAATAATAGAGGATATGAGAATCTGATGAAGATCGTGTCCAAGGGGTATATTGACGGTTTTTATTATAAGCCCAGGGTGGATTACGAGATTCTTCAGACGTTCCATGAGGGGATCATCTGCCTGTCCGCCTGTCTGGCGGGGGAGGTTCAAAAGTATCTGGAAAGGGGGCTGTACCAGCAGGCAAAGGAGGCGGCCTTAAGGTATGAGGGGATTTTCGGGAAGGGGAACTTTTTTCTGGAGCTGCAGGACCACGGGATTCCGGCTCAGAAGACGGTGAATCAGGCCCTTCTGCGCCTTTCTAAGGATCTGGACATAGACCTGGTGGCCACCAATGACATCCACTATACTCTGGCAGAGGACGCGGCGGCTCACGACATCCTTCTGTGCATCCAGACCGGGAAAAAGGTGGCTGACGAGAACCGGATGCGGTATGAGGGGGGACAGTTTTACTGTAAGTCCGAGGAGGAGATGCGGGCGCTGTTTCCCTATGCCCAGCAGGCTCTGGACAATACCCACAAGATTGCGGACAGGTGCAATGTGGAGATTGAGTTTGGGGTGACTAAGCTGCCAAGGTTTGACGTGCCTGACGGCTACGATTCCTGGGGGTATCTGAACAAGCTGTGCGGGGAAGGTATGGCCAGGCGGTATCCGGAGGATGACGGAACCCTTAAGAAGAGGCTGGATTATGAGCTGGACGTGATACACACCATGGGGTATGTGGATTATTTTCTGATCGTGTGGGATTTCATCCATTTTGCCCGCTCCCACGGGATCATGGTGGGGCCGGGAAGAGGGTCTGCGGCGGGGAGTATTGTGGCCTACTGTTTGGAGATCACCAACATTGACCCCATCCGGTATAACCTGCTGTTTGAGCGTTTTCTCAACCCGGAGCGGGTGTCCATGCCGGATATTGATATTGACTTCTGCTATGAGCGCAGGCAGGAGGTCATTGACTACGTGGTGGAAAAGTACGGGAAGGATCAGGTGGTGCAGATCGTCACCTTCGGTACTCTGGCGGCCAGGGGCGTGGTGCGGGATGTTGGCAGAGTTCTGGACCTGCCTTTTGCCAAGTGCGACGCGGTGGCCAAGATGATCCCAAAGGATCTGGGCATTACCCTGGAAAAGGCCCTTAAGATCAGCCCTGACCTTAAAAAGGCTTATGGGGAGGACCAGGACGTAAAGTATCTCATCGACATGTCCATGCGGCTGGAGGGACTTCCCAGACACACTTCCATGCACGCGGCGGGGGTGGTTATCAGCCGGACGGCGGTGGACAATTATGTGCCTCTTTCCAGAGCCCAGGACGGCACCATCACCACCCAGTTTACCATGACTACCCTGGAGGAGCTGGGGCTTCTGAAGATGGATTTTCTGGGGCTTCGGACCCTGACCGTGATTCAGGATGCGGTGGAGCAGGTGAAAAAGGGCAGAGGCATTGAACTGGATATTGACGCCATTGATTTTAATGATAAGAAGGTTTTGGATTCCATCGGCACGGGGAAGGATGACGGGGTGTTCCAGTTAGAGAGCAGCGGCATGAAGAGCTTTATGAAGGAGCTAAAGCCCCAGAATCTGGAGGATATTATTGCCGGGATCTCTCTGTACCGGCCGGGGCCAATGGATTTTATCCCCAAATATCTCAAGGGGAAGAATCAGCAGGCGTCAGTGACCTACGACTGCCCCCAGCTGGAGCCGATCTTAAATTCCACCTACGGGTGTATTGTGTATCAGGAGCAAGTGATGCAGATCGTGCGGGATCTGGCCGGTTATACCCTGGGGCGAAGCGACCTGGTGCGCAGGGCCATGTCCAAGAAAAAGGCGTCGGTGATGGAAAAGGAGCGGAAGAATTTCGTCTACGGCAATGAGGAGGAGGGGGTTAAGGGCTGCGTCAACAACGGCATTGACGAGAAGACGGCCAACCACATTTTTGACGAGATGACGGATTTTGCTAGCTATGCCTTTAACAAGTCCCACGCGGCATGTTACGCGGTGGTGGCTTACCAGACGGCGTATTTGAAATACTATTATCCCAGGGAGTTTATGGCGGCCCTTATGACCTCGGTGATCGACAATGGAAACAAGAGCGCGGAGTATATTCTTACATGCCGGCAGATGGGGATTCCTATTTTGCCTCCGGATATTAATGAGGGGGTCAGCGGGTTTTCGGTGTCCGGGGACGCTATCCGCTACGGGCTGTCAGCCATCAAAAGCGTGGGACGGTCTGTGGTGGAGTCCATCGTGGCGGAGCGGACGGCAAACGGGCCTTTTCGGACCATGGATGATTTTGTGGAGCGCATGGGAGGCAAGGAGGTGAACCGGCGGACCCTGGAGAATTTTATTAAGGCAGGGGCTTTGGACAGCCTGCCGGGAAAACGGCGTCAGAAGGTGATGGTGGCGTCGGATATGCTGGATCAGAAGAGCAAGGACAGGAAGAATACCATGGAGGGGCAGATGTCCTTATTTGACCTTGTGTCCGAGGAGGAGAAGCGGAATTTTCAGATCACATTTCCCGATGTGGAGGAGTTTCGGAAGGAGGAGCTTCTGGCTTTTGAGAAGGAGACCCTGGGCATCTATGTCAGCGGCCATCCGCTGGAGGCTTTTGAGTCCCTGTGGAGATCCTGCGTGACGGCCGTATCGTCGGATTTTGTGGTGGACGAGGAGACGGAGCGGGCAAAGGCGGAGGACAACTCCAGGGTGACCATCGGAGGCATCATCACGGGGAAGGTGACAAAGATAACCAGAACCAATCAGATGATGGCGTTTATCACCATCGAGGATCTGGCAGGCTCTGTGGAGGTTCTGGTGTTTCCCAGGGACTATGAGAAGAACCGGGAGATTCTGGTGGAGGAGTCTAAGGTGTTTGTATCAGGCCGGGTGTCCATCGGGGAGGACCCGGTGGGGAAGCTGATCTGCGAGCGGGTGACGCCTTTTGAGCGCCTGCCGAAACAGCTGTGGCTGCAGTTTGAGGACAAGGCGGCTTATGATAAGGCTGTGGGGCCGGTGATGGAGTGTTTAAAGGGCAGCGAGGGCCATGACCAGGTGGTTATCTGGCTGTCAAAGGAGCGGGCAAAGAAGATTTTGCCTGCCAACTGGAATGTGAGCTGCGACGAAGTTCTTTTGGAAACGCTTACAAAAATTCTGGGTGAAAAAAATGTCAGAGCCGTACAAAAAGGGTTGAAAGTCTAAGGAAATTGAATTAAAATAGGCATAGTACGAGGTGTTGTGGTTCATGGTTTGGGGACCATGACTGCGAGGGGGATTCGTAGGTTTATTCATTAAAAAATTATGTAGCACCGCGGCTGCGGAAAGCAGGCGCTGGAGCTGCCTGGATTGACAAAAGGCAGCGCCGGGCATGGCTGCGGGACGTTTACAACTCAGGAGGTAAGAAGATGGCAAAGACAGTGAAGACAATAGGCGTATTAACCAGCGGCGGCGATGCACCTGGCATGAATGCGGCGATCCGGGCTGTAGTACGCGCGGCGATCGCCAAGGGAATGAAGGTCAAGGGGATCATGCGGGGATACGCGGGGCTTCTCCAGGAGGAGATTATTGATATGGAGAGCACCAGCGTGTCGGATACCATTAACCGGGGCGGCACCATCCTTTACACTGCCAGATGTACGGAGTTTACCACAGCGGAAGGCCAGCAGCAGGGGGCGGAGATCTGTCATAAGCACGGGATTGACGGCATCGTGGTCATTGGCGGCGACGGCTCTTTCAGAGGGGCTGGCAAGCTGTCGGCTTTGGGCGTAAATACCATCGGCGTTCCCGGAACCATTGACCTGGATATTGCCTGTACGGATTACACCATCGGTTTTGACACGGCGGTGAATACGGCTATGGACGCCATTGACAAGGTGCGGGATACGTCCACTTCCCATGAGCGGTGCAGCATCATCGAGGTTATGGGGCGGCACGCCGGATATATCGCGCTGTGGTGCGGCATTGCCAACGGCGCGGAGGACATTCTTCTGCCGGAGCGGTATGACGGCAATGAGCAGCTGCTGATCAACCGCATCATTGACAACCGGAAGAGGGGCAAAAAGCATAATATCATCATCAACGCGGAGGGCATCGGCCACTCGGCTTCCATGGCCCGCAGGATTGAGGCAGCTACCGGCATTGAGACAAGGGCCACGATCCTGGGTCACATGCAGAGGGGCGGTACGCCTACCTGTAAGGACCGGGTGTATGCCACGATCATGGGGGCTAAGGCGGTGGAGCTTTTAGCCAGCGGCAAGAGCAACCGGGTGATGGCTTACAAGCACGGCGATTATGTGGACTTTGATATCCAGGAGGCTTTGGCTATGACCAAGGATATTCCGGAGGATCAGTATGATATCAGCAAGATGATGAGCAGATAGGAAGGATTTCCACAGGCAAAGGGAATCGGATAGATCAGTCAGAGGAAGGCTCCGCTTGGAAAGGCAGGGGCCTTTCTTTTGGGTTGGAAGGAGGGACGGATTTATGGATATCGGCATGGAGGAGCGGATGGTGCTCTGCGGAGCCAGCTCCTATGAGCAGAAGTTTTATTTTAACGAGAGATTTTCGGCGCTGCCGGAGAGCATCCGGCAGGAACTTCAGGTTCTGTGCGTGCTGTACACGGAGGATGTGGGCGGCGTTTTGACCATGGAGTTTGACAAGGAGGGAAATCTCCGGTTTCGGGTGACGGCGGATGAGGGGGATTATCTGTTTGACGAGATCGGCAGTGTGCTGAAGATCAAGCAGTATCAGATGGAGAAGCGGGAGCTTTTAGAGTCTCTGGAGCTGTTTTACCGGGTGTTTTTTATGGGGCAGCAGATAGAGTGAGAATGGATGAGGGATGGAAGGATGTCAGGGCAGCGAGTTTGACGAGGATTTTGAGCGAGGTTTGTAAGAGTAAGAGACGGGAAGAGGGGAGGAGACTGTATTGAAGACATTGAGGATCGGAGGCGTGGAGCTTGAAAATCCTTTTCTTTTGGCGCCTATGGCCGGGGTGACGGACAGGCCTTTTCGGGTTCTGTGCAGGGAGCAGGGGTGCGGTCTGGCCTACACGGAGATGGTCAGCGCCAAGGCGATCCTATATAAGAACCGGAATACAAAGACCCTGATGGAGGTGAGGGAGGAGGAGGGGCCAGTGGCTCTCCAGCTGTTTGGCTCAGACCCGGATATCGTAAGCGAGATGGCAGCCCAGGCAGAGGACGGTCCTTACGCGTGGATTGACCTTAATATGGGCTGCCCTGTGCCTAAGGTGGTGAATAATGGGGAGGGATCGGCTTTGATGAAGGATCCCCGGCTAGTGGAGCGGATTTTGACGGCCATGGTCAGGAAGACGCGAAAGCCGGTGACCATTAAGATCCGCAAAGGGTTTGATGATTCTAAAGTCAATGCGGTGGAGATCGCCAGGATCGGGGAAGCCTGCGGCGTGTCTGCCGTGGCGGTCCACGGGCGCACCAGGCAGCAGTTTTACAGCGGGAAGGCGGACTGGGATATTATACGGCAGGTGAAGGAGGCTGTGGGGATCCCGGTTATTGGAAATGGGGATGTGTTTACAGCCGCGGACGGGATGCGGCTGATGGAGGAGACCGGGTGCGATGGAATTATGGTGGCCAGAGGGGCTAAGGGGAATCCGTGGATCTTTTCGGAGCTGGTTCATCTTTTTAAGACAGGCAGGACGCTTCCCGGGCCGTCTGTGGATCAGGTGCGGGAGGGGATCCTGCGGCATCTGGATATGCAGGTGGCGTATCAGGGGGAGTATCTGGGGATGCGGGAGATGCGCAAGCATATTTCCTGGTATACGGCCGGGCTGGCTCATTCGGCGGTTTTGAGAAATGAGGTGAATCAGGCGGAGAGTTATGAGAGATTGAGGGAGTTGGTGACGGAGAGGGTGAGGTGATATTGACAATTTTCAACATACTGACAGGTTTTGAGAAAATACTGCCCCCTTGGCACACAGAAAAAATCTGGCTTATGATATGGGAGAGGTGGAAGCGATATGTACAAATTTGCCATCAAGAATAAAGTATACCATGATAAGACCGTAGCCTGGCTTTTTTTTGACGAAGAAAAGAAAGAATATGAGATCAGGGTGCCGGAGGATACCAAAAGTAATGAAGCGCCGCTGATTATTGCCGCCTTTATTGAGAAGAATCAGAGAGTGATCGGCAAAGAATGGAGCCTTCGCTGGGTGCGTGAGAGGGTGATTCCGCCGGATAGACAGAATATTGGACAGATCCTAAGAGAAAATAACATGAAGTTTTATGATGAATTTCCGTTATTGGTGAGCAATCAGGGAAGAAGCTGTCAGGATGAGTGCTATTTGGTGCGGGAGTCATAGAAAAAGGTAAGTTTAGGAATCTTTTGGAATGTAGATAAATTAAAAGAAAAGGGTGATAAAGAGCTTGCGGACGCTGTTTTGGAGGTTAGTATTCGAGCCAATCAGCAGATAGTAGAAGAACTGAGAGGTGAAGAAATCATGTGTCAGGCATTATTGGAAATCATGGGGCCGGAAATTAATAAGATTGTAGACGAGGTAACAAAAAGGGCCAAAGAAGAGACGGAAGATGAGACACGAAAAGAAGATATAGAATCTGTAGTTAGATGTTAAAATCAGGTAAATTTTCAATTGACGAAATTAAGGAATATATGCCAAGATTGTCCATTAACGAAATTCAAGAGATTGAGAATAAATTAGTTCGCATTTAAAAAATTATGAAGATTCGAAATTCTTTAATTTTATTTGCGCTCTGTTTTTACAGAGCGCTTTTATATATTTTTATGAGAAAAGGAAGAATGGTTATGAATACCTGGGTTTTTAAACGATATAGGGCGTTTATGGGAGCCGCCTGATACGTCTCTCCGATGAACATTGGATAACTTAAGTTAAGATTTTGCCAAACGCTCTGCAAGCTCCACCACAAAAAGCAGATCGCGTTCTGAAAGCTGCCGGGCACTGCTATCTAACTTGGTGAGCAGGATGCCTTTATCAGTGCTGTCATCAAAGAAGTTCTGTGGGGTGATTTCAAGATAGTCGCAAATTGCGAGAAATTCCGTCATAGAGGGCAGAGTTCTCCCACTGGTAATCCCATGGATATAGCTTTTGGCATGTCCCAATGCCTGGCTCATTTGATGTTCAGAAATATTCTTCTGTATTCTTAGCTGGGTAATGCGTTCCCTAATAAAATTTGCGTCCATATCATCACTCCTATCTACTAATAATAGGGGATTTTGAGAAAAAATAGGATTTTTAAAACGTCTATTATTATCAATATTGAAGTTTTTATACTTCTATTGTAAAATATACTTTGAATGAAGGGTTTTAGAGAGCCAGATGATATTTAACATGCTCATAGAGTGTGTGATAAATTTGATGCAGAAGACTATATGGGAGGGGATATAAGATGGAAAAGGATATTTTAGAAGAGCTGATGCCGTTTGTGAGCGAGCGATTAGGTAGAGTTTTCCAACGAAGTGAGGATTATAAGCAGACTATAGAGAAAGAGAATGAGATATATGAGCAGTTGAGGGAGGGACTTACGATACCACAGGAAAACCAGTTGACGGAATATTTTATGGCAGTGAAGGTTACAGAGGGAATCGGTGAAAAGCTGGCATATAAGCAGGGAATAAAGGATGTAATTTCTATATGCGCTTCTGCTATCTGCAAAGAGGATAAGGGGAAGAAATAGTGAAAGTTCAGTTCGATGCATGGAATTCTTGCGATATTGTTAAAAGCGAAATTTGCAAAAATCCGAATCAAGCAATCAATTTCCTAATGAAATTAAGGAGAATCATGTATATAAAGGAATCCAAAAGCCCCAAGGCTATAAAACCTTGGGGCAAAAAATATGGCAATAATAAAGATGGATAAAATAACTACAAGTCTTCAAAACCCTGCCTTTACCGGCCTTTTACCCCAATCACTTATCCAAACTCTTCATCGTGGGGAACTATGACACATCTATTTTACGATTCTATGTAAATATTCATATCCATATTTTTACGCAATGTCTGTTCCATTCATTATACATAATTCTTCTAATATGTTTATAAAGAATGTAGGTTTTGGCGTAATGATTGGCGTAAATTGGCGTAAGATCTGAGTATTATGATGCGGATAGTTATGTTGGACAGAGAGGGGATGTATGAGCCGGATAGAGTGCATGATTGTAAAGGGGACAATTTCTCGGTGAATAACGATATGGTTGAAAAATCGTAAAAATATGCTATAATATGAGTAATAAGAAAGGGGCAGCCAATGGATGAAGTAAAGATACAATGGCATTCAGGATTTGTAGCAGCCATGGAATTGGAATTGACCGCAAACAAAAGGGATTTGCTTTACGAAAGGGAATATAATTTAAACACTAAGCCTTTGGAGATAGACCTTTTAGTTATTAAGAAGGATGGAGGCATACTGATTAAAAACGAAATAGGGAGGCTATTTCGGGGGCATAATATCTTGGAGTACAAAGCTCCGGAAGATCATCTTAATATTGATACTTTTTACAAAACGATTGCATATGCCTGTTTGTATAAATCATATGGCAATACTGTGGATGAACGGAAGGCAGATGACATTACCATATCTATAATTCGGGAAGAAAAGCCGGAAAAGCTGATTAAGTATTTGGAGAGCCGAGGAATTAGAATAACTAACCCGTTCCAGGGAATCTATTATATACAGGAAAGGCATCTGTTTCCTACTCAGATTATTGTAATCAAAGAGTTAAACAGGGAAATACATACTTGGCTCAAATCTCTGTCTAAGACACTAGAGAAGGACCAGTTTAGGAATCTTCTAGAATGTATAGATAAATTAAAAGAAAAAGGTGACAAAGAACTTGCGGACGCTGTTTTGGAGGTTAGCATTCGAGCCAATCAGCAGATAGTAGAAGAATTGAGAGGTGAAGAAGTCATGTGTCAGGCATTATTGGAAATCATGGAGCCGGAAATTAATAAGATTGTAGACGAGGCAACAAAAAGGGCCAAAGAAGAGGCGGAAAGGGTGAAGAAAGAGGCAGAAGAAGTGAAAAAGAATGCGGAGAAAGCAAAAAAGGAGACACGGAAAGAAGATATAGAATCTGTAGTTAAGATGTTAAAATCAGGTAGATTTTCAATTGAGGAAATAAAGGAATATATGCCAAGATTGTCCATTAACGAAATTCAAGAGATTAGGAATGAATTGTTTCCTATTTAGAAATTATGAAGATTCGAAATTAGTTGATTTTATTTGCGCTCTGTTTTTACAGAGCGCCTTTTTTATGCTTTTATGAGGAAAGGAAGAATGATTATGAATAATTCAAGAGACGAATATGAGAAAAAGTATGGGCTTATGTGGGCGGCCATGGAGAGTGTTTCCGAGGATGAATATAATAGGCTGGTGGAACTGTGTCAGAAAAATTGCTGGATAAAATGGCATGGATTATCATTTATGGACGATCCTTTTCTGGAGAATGACAGTCCATATACCTTTTGCCGGTTTGAAGATATCACTATGTTAAAATTATTCTTTGAACATGGAAATTGGAACATCCGTCAGGGGGTATTGTACAAAGAGTTATTTTTCTGCAATCAGGTTAATGGCGGGGATGAATGGTGGACATGCCGGTATGACCATAAAATGGAATCTTATTTTCCGTTCGAAAGTGTATCTTTCAGGATGACGATTAAAGAAGGTGCCTTTGAAATGTTCTTAAATGATATGCTGGCGGCTACAGTTGAGGAATGCAAACGATTGGAGTATGTAGGAAAAAGTACGGAGCGTAAAGGAGAAAATATATGAGAACGGTATCCATCATCAATTTAAAGGGCGGGTGCGCAAAGACCTTGTCCAGTGTAAATATTGCACATGTCCTGGCAACAGTCCATAACCAAAGGGTACTTCTAATTGATAACGATAAACAAGGAGATGCCAGTAAAATATTGAACTGTCATGGTTACACAAGACCGGGAACAGAGGAGATTTTGACAGAGCGTCATGTTGATACGTCAAAGATTATCCAGGCCACAGATTATAAAGGGCTGGATATCATACCTGCCAATATGAATCTGCTGACAGCCACTTTAACCGTCATGTTGGACCAGAAAAGGCCGCAGCATAACCGGTTTAAAAAGGCATTGGAACAGGTGGATGACAGCTATGATTTTTGTATGATTGATAATGCCCCGGATATCAATATCGCTACCATCAATGCCCTGGTGGCTTCCGACGACGTGCTTGTGCCGGTCACCATTGATGATTTTGCCATTGACGGATTGAGCGAACTGGTAGAGCAGATTCACAACACCCGTGAGGACTTAAATCCGGACCTGCGCTTTTGCGGGTGTTTTATCACCCAATATGACAGGATGAACGAGGCTGACTGGCAGGGAGAGGCATATTTAAAGGGGCTGGAAGCCTATCCGTTATTTCATACGCATATCAGGAGAACGTTGAAAATGAAGCCATGCACTTTTGCCAGGAAGCCGATTCTGGAGTATTCCAGCCGTTGCGGTGCTGCCAGGGATTATAAGGCACTGGTGGAGGAATATTTAACTATGTGTCCGACTCGGACACATGGTTCAGGAGCAAGGTGAGAATAAACGACGTGTCCAACTTGGACACAAAAGGAGAGGAAAAGAGATGGCAAAGGACAGTGGTTTTAATCTAATACAAATATTAAATCAGCGTTCCAGGGAGCAGGGAGAGGGAACGGAAGGGAAAGAAACGAAAGGAAAGACGGACAAAAAACAAAGACCCAAGGAGCAACAGGTTATGATGATAGATGTAGATGATCTGCTTGGCTCCAATGAGAATTTTTATCAAGTAGATGACAGCTTGAAACAGTCTATTGAATTGGTGGGAGTATTACAGCCATTGCTTGTTGATCGGCCTGAAAACGGCAAATACAAGGTGCTTGCAGGCCATAGGAGAAGGCTGGCAGTTTTGTCGTTGATAAAGGAGGGAAAGGAACAACGGCGGTATGTGCCCTGCGTGTATAAAGAGGATGGAATAGCGGACAAACTGGTGATCATCATGGCAAAACGTTTCCGGGAAAAAACCGACTGGGAAAAGATGACAGAAATTATCGAGGTGGAAAAGCTGGCACAAGAACTGAAACGGGATTATGGACTAGAGGGGAGGAGCCGTGATATAACTGCCCGAATCATGGGAATATCCCAGGCGCAGATTGGAAGATACAAAGCGATTCACAATAACCTGAATAAAGGACTGATGGAAAAGTTTAGAAATGGTATCATTGGATTTTCTGTGGTATCAGAGTTATGCAGTTTGTCGGGGCAGTGTCAGAAAAACGCGGAAAGAATGTTGAAAGAAAACGGCGCTCTCACCTTACCGGAGGTAAAGGCATTGAAAGCTGAAAAAGAGAAGGAAGAGACTGGAGGGAAGGAGTTTCCCATTCCATTGCCTATTATTCCAAAGCCCCAGGCAGAGCCGGAAATCAACTTGCCTGATAACACAGAAGCAGGAACCGGACAGAAAGAAACCAAAAGAGTTCCAGGAGGCGTAAAGGAGTCCGCTGGTGTCTGTCAGGCATATGCAGGTACAAGGGCGGAAGAGAGCCGGGGGGATGATAGGGTACTGCACATTAATAAGGAAACCATTGGAACTGAAAGTTCAGGATATGTCACAGTAAAATGTGAGGATATCACAGGATATGTGGTAAAGTCGGATGAAGAATGCCGAGTGATGGTCCATGTATATCCAATAGAGTATCCTTATGATAAAACAACAGAAGAAACCTGCATAAAATATGTCTGTCCGATTTGTGAGAAACTTGGAAAACGCCATTTCCTTGTCAGAAGAACAAGAAATTGTCCTTTTTGCGGCGTTAATCTGGGCTGGAGAATTGAGGGCAGAGGGGAGAACAAATAGGATACAGGAAATGGAAAGGAGCAGCAGATAAAGAAATTTGAACAGGTGGCTTTGGTGGAAGTGCTTCGGCCTATCATGGAAACGAATACGAAGCATTTTCAGTGTGACTTTCAATGGGATATAAAGATTCTCACCAATGCAGGAGTGGGAGCCGAACACAGTGCGCTGGAGGAACGAACCTTTCTATGGATGTCCCGCCCCTGTGGGACATGGTGCCTGCGGGAGAACAGAGCGTTTCTGCGGGGGAGTCGTGAGTATGAAACATGGCGGTTTTATGGAGAGCAGACCAGGGATAAGATATTCGCTTATGTTGTGGAGGTATCCGGCGTAAGGGAAGGAAAAGTAATAGGGAATCTTTATGAATTGGATTATCAAAAGCATTTTCGGCATGTAAAGGAAAAGGCTGTACCTGCCGGGCAGGAGAAGCTTATATATGAAAGGGGGAGCCGGTTGCGGAAAGCCGGGCTTCCTTTTTCTGTCCGGGAAGATGAAAAAATGGGAAAGCTGATATGTGCTGTGCCTGTGCCGGATGACCCTGATAAACTATCTTTTCTGCTTTGTCAGGAGCGTCAGAACAGAAAAAGGATGCGATCTGGAGATATTAAGGAGCATTTGCACAGGATGAAAAAAGGATAGGGGATTAATGACGATAAGGAAAGGGGAATGGGATAGTGTTTATAAAGGACAGGGATTGTACAAAGGATACACCGATCATCTTGGGAAGTCCTGATACGCCCATATATGGGAAAGGCGTGTCCATAAGGCCGAGGACGGATGGGAGAAAGGATAGCGAGCATTTCAGGAAAATATATCTGCCGGAATTGCTGCCGCTGGAGGATTATGACCTGATTGTGGTGTTGCTGTCAGGCGGGAAGGACTCCGTAGCCTGCCTTTACAAGCTTCTGGAATTAGGCGTTCCAAAGGAGAAAATTGAAGTTTGGCACCATGATATTGACGGAGAACATCCGACAAGGCGTATGGACTGGAGGTGTACGGGAAATTATGTAAAGGCCCTGGCAGAAGTGGAAGGAGTGCAGCTTCGAGTGTCTTACCGGGTAAATGGATTCTTCGGGGAATTATACAGAATAGGGGCGTCAGAACCAATCCGGTGGATAGAGCCTGATTCGGGAGAGGTGAAACAGTGCAGGCTGTCACCGAACTATCTCAAATGTCAAAAGCTAAAGGAGCAAGCGACAGAAAAGATGGATTCTTTCTTAAAGGAATATGGTTACAGAATGAGGTTTCCGGCCAAGTCCCCAGATCTTTCCAGACGTTGGTGTTCTGCCTATTTAAAAATCTGCGTTGCGGATTCGGTGATAAGCAACCTGGATTACATGGGAGAATTGGAGAAGCTGGGAGGCAAGCGGTTAAAGTTTCCGGCAAAAAGAGACACCCATCAGGGCCGATGGTGTTCCGGGAGCCTGAAAGCGGCGGTGCAGAACAGAGTGACGGGTAATCCTGAAAAGACAAGGGACGGCAAGAAGATACTGATTGTTTCCGGTGAGCGGCGTGGCGAATCCGCCGGAAGGTCCAGATATAACGAGATAGAGGTACATAGGACGAATGCCGAGAAGCGTTCTCACAGGGTCGTCCACCAATGGAGGGCGGTGATTGATTATTCGGAAAAGGATGTGTGGGAAGTGCTGAAACGGCATCAAATAAACCCGCATCCATGTTACCGTGCGGGGTGGAATCGGTGCAGTTGCGCCATGTGCATATTTTCTACCCCATCCTTGTTTGCGGGAATCAGGGAATTGTATCCGGAGGAATACGGGGAGCTAAAGCATGATGAAGAGATTCTTGGCTTTACCCTGGATAATAATAAGAATCTGGATGATTTTGTGGGGCAGGCAAAATCCTGCGTATATTGGAAAGACGAGGCGGCGGTTCATTCACTGAGGACCGGCGCTTTTTCTGTTAAGGATGTTTATGTGAAAGATTGGAGATATCCTGCGGGGGCATTTCATGGAGCGGAAGGAGGTCCATGCTAAAAGGCGAATTATGAAATCGGATTATAAATATTTGAGGGCGTGGTGCATGATGATGGGATCGTTTCCCGAATGGGTAGAGGCGCAAGTTGAGAGAGCTAAGAGGGAGAACGCCCCGGAGACAGCCGTATATCGGAACAATGATGGGAGGTGGGTGACTTTTGATGAGGTGAAATCCCATACCGCAAGGCAACGGGTATATGTGATTGTTCAATCATTGAAATGAGATTAGGAGGGAGACGGAATGGAAATTGTAAGATGCAATTCCTGTGGCAGATGGATTGGCAGGGATGAAGATGTGGGGTTTCATTATGACATAGATACAGAGTATTGTCCAGAGTGTAAATGCACTATGGGCCTTATGGATGTAGATTATGGATGTTATTTTGATGACTGGGAACTGGAGCAGTTATGGAACTTGTTTGGTGATATTCCAGTGGATAATAATGAGAACATTTTGGAGGGGTTCCTTGGATTCCCGGAAGGAACGGACCGTATGGAAATCTGGCATTGGTTTGACGAACGGTATTCCAGAGGCGTGGCATGTCTGATATATAAGGGAGATATGATAATTATTACCGTGATTGGTGTGTATATGGTTTTAGATTTGATTATGTGATGAAAAGGAGAGAATAAGAAATGGAAACATATGCGAATAAAGATAAAAAATGTGAGTGTTATAAATGTGAATGGAAAGAAAAATGTCCGTACAAAGATAAGTACCAGAGACTTCCCAGGACGAATCCTGGGGCCTTGGGATTATGTAAAAAACTTTAGGGAGACAGCAAATAGTAGCTCTGTCGTAGGCTGACAGGATTGTTTGTATGTTGGAAAGATGAAAAATGGTGGTAAGATGATAGAGATAAAAGAAACAGAATTGCCATATTATTGTGTAAATTGTGACAGCTGTAGCTCTTATGACGATATAAAGTCAATTCTGATATATCAGCCGTTTTATCTAAAGGGGAGTGGAAAAACCATAACCGGAAAGATATTGGAACTGCATCTTTGCGGAAAGTGCAGGATTGAAATGGGTGAGAGGCTAAAAGAATAGCGGAGAATGGATTTTGTTTATTTGCATAGTTTTAGCGTCCAAGTTGGACACAAGATAAGGGGTAGATACGATAAAAAGGAGATTCATAGTCAAGGATTATGAGTAGTGCCTTTTCTGGATGTGAAACATAAAAAGGCTGCTGGATGGTATATCCAGTAGCTGCTTTTATTTAGTTATTACATATCCGAAAACTAATAAATAATCCATGCAAAGCTTTCGAGATTATAGGAAATGTTAAAGATACCTGGAAAGGCCAGGAGGACGAAAGGAAGCTTTGCGGGGAAATATAATGGCAAGGCAGGCGGGGATAGCCTGCCTTGGGAAAGGAAGTATCATGGCGCATAAAAAATATCGTTATTATGTGGTGGTGTCCGGGTTAAGGATCGGTATCTTTGACAACTGGGAGAGATGCAGGGAACAGGTGGACCGGTTTAAGGGGAATTGTTACAAAGGATTTTATTCTCTGGAAGAGGCAGTCTCATTTGCAAAACAATCCATGAATAGGGAAGAGAGGGTGACTGTAGAGATTCATGGAAGCGTGAGTGAGTGCCTTATAGAGGATTTGAACTACCTGAACCTGACAGCGTAAAGAGACGAAGGAGGAAGGCCCTTTATGGCTTCGAGTCATAGGAGCTTCTATTTTCCAATGCCCTGGCCAGATAATCGGACAGGGCTGAGTCTGTAATCTTCCATATGCCGTGGAGTTTGAAGGCTTGCAGTTCCTTTTTTTGTACAAGAGCGTATGCCGTACTTTTGCTTATTTTTAAAAGATCGCAGATATCTTCAATTTCATAAATAATCATTTAATACCTCCTGAACGTTTTATTAATGTGTTGTAATGTTAAAAAAATATAGGATACTGTGAAATAATTTAAAACCGCATATAACAATAAAGATAAAGATAGAAGGAATGACGGTTTGTACAAGCAGGGTACTACCATTCATCCTTCTTGCTTAAATAGTATATTTAGTATAAAGGTAGTGCTGATCTGCCATTGATGGTGAGCAGATATGGCTGCTGGGATGTAACCGCTGTCAGAGAAATGGGAAAGGGGAACAGGTAATGAAGAAGACCAATACGGCATTGTCAATTAAAATGAACAAGGAAGAGATTGATCTGGTAGAAAGGCGGGCAAAGGAGTGTGGGGAGACAAAAAGCAGGTATGCGAGAAGAATTCTGATCGAGTCGGTTCAGAATCCATTCTATACAGGCGAAGATGTTGTACGTCTGCTTATGGAGATAGGTTGTGATCTGCAGGGAATGAATATGGATAACGCAAGGGATACCATTTCCGGTTTAAACCGAAAGGGGGCTAAAATATGCCAAATCTTATCTTTAAGGTAAAAAACTACAGAAATGTAGATGTGGTGGAAACCATAGTGGATTACATTAGGTCTTCCGTTTACATAGAAGCTTATGGTTCAAGAGGCTGTTTCCCGATTCCGGAGAGATCAGTATCGGAGTGTGTCAGGGATGCCTTTTATGCGGTGAAGAATGCATATTATAAGGCGGATGGACAGCTTGTACAGCATATCATTGTGGGATTTGGGGATGTGGACGTTACTGAGAGCCAGGTATGTATGGTGGCGGATGCCATTTCTGATTATTACTTTTTCAAGGGGTATCAGAACTTCTGGGGAAGCCATTGGGGAAGCGAAAACAATGGTCTGTACCGCCATATCCATATGGTACTGAATACGGTAAATGGAAGGACAGGGGAGCGGTTTTTGGCAACGAATGATAATATGGGGGAGTTGAAGACATTTCTTATGGGAGTGTTTCCCGGAGTCTGCTGGACTTATGGGACGGATGAAAGCTTTTTTTATAGAAAATAGGGATTGAGGGGAGACGTGATGGAGAAGCTGAGGGAATGAAAAGGCGGGTTTAGATGGGTATATATTATACTTATGCACGTAAGTGCATGCACAATAGATACGCAATATATGTGCGATTTATTGTCTGTATAATGGGGTTAAAACCCTCGCCTTCCAGGCGAAACCTTTAG
>CAJUFP010000059.1 GCA_910585645.1 uncultured Hungatella sp.
GTCTCATCTCCATGGCATAAATTCACCCGCCCGGCACACAGCCTCCCTTCCCTCTCTGGCAAAAGCAGGATTCGCTGGCCTAGATTTGCTTACTTAAGGTGTTTCTGATATGGGACTCTGTTTCAACTCTGTAGCCAAAAGACTAGACAATGGCTGCATTGGCTGCCGTATTTTGCTCATATCAAAGGACTGTGTTTATCAAACAAGCTATGTAAGTCCCCATTTGCATATATGAACCCGGACAGCACACAGATTCTCTTGGGCCCACGACACCTTCGCCCGCCCCTACTCATACCTCAACGCATCGATCGGATCCGCCTTGGCCGCCTTGGAGGCCGGATACAACCCAAAAAATATCCCCACCACCGCGGAAAACGACACCGCCAATATCACCACCCCCGGCTTGATCACAACCTTGATCCCAAAGGCCATGCCCAAGATCGACACCAAACCAACCCCGATGGTGATCCCGATGATCCCCCCGCAGGCGGACAAGATCGCCGACTCCGTCAAAAACTGCACCAAAATATCCCGGGTCTTAGCCCCCAGGGACTTCCTGATCCCGATCTCCCTGGTCCGCTCCGTCACGGACACCAGCATAATATTCATGATACCGATCCCCCCGACCAACAGAGAAATCGCCGCGATCCCCCCGACAGCCGCCGACAATCCGCCCATCATCGTGTCCACGGAGTTCATCTCCTCCATAGCCGTATTCAGGCGCATATCCCCCGGCTCTCTTCCTTTATAATTAGCCACATAGGCGAGCAGCTGATTAAAAAACTCGTCCAGGTTCACATCCTCCTTTGCGTACACATGGAGGTAATAAAAATAATCATTGGGCCAGGTCAAAAGGGTGTATGGCACAAACGCCGCCCCCCGGTCCGATTGTCCGCCCATCATCAGCTTCTGGAAGGCGCTCACTTCCTTTTTGTAGACTCCTACCACGGTAAACTCATCCACATTTCCGTAGAGGCTGGTGCGGAACGTCCTGCCCACCACATTCTCTTCCCCATACAGAAGCTTGGCGCTGTCCACATCCATGACCACATTCTTCTTCCTGGCCAGAATATCTCCCTCATTGAGATACCGCCCGTAAACCATGTCCACCGGCTGCACGTCAATATAATTATAGTCAATGCCTGTGAAATCAAAATTCACCTTCACATCCCCATCCCCGATGATCGCCTCCCCGCTGGTGGCCGCGTTACTGTCAATGTAAGCGATCTGGTCCTCAAACACATCCTTCACCCGTTCCAGCTCATCCAGAGTAAAATAATCGGTCTGCCGCACATCATCCACCCAGTACCCGATGGCCACATAGGCCTGGGTCACTCCCACATCCTTGTACAGATCCGCAAACAAGCTCCGCATGGTATCCCCGATGGACACGATGGAGATCACGGACCCAATACCGATAATGATGCCCAGCATGGTCAAAAACGACCGCATCTTGTTCACCCGGATAGCGGAAAACGCCATACTCATATTTTCAAGAAGCACTACGCTCCCTCCCCTCTTCTCCTGTCGCTGATGATCACCCCGTCCTGAAACCGGATGATCCTGTCCGTAAATTCCGCGATGTTCTCCTCATGGGTAACCACCACCACTGTGGCTCCCTCCTTGTGAAGTTCCGAAAACAGCCCCATGATCTCCTCGGACGCCGCCGTGTCCAGGTTGCCCGTAGGCTCGTCAGCCAGGATTAACGGCGGCTCATTGGCCAAAGCCCTGGCAATGGCCACCCTCTGCCTCTGCCCGCCGGACATCTCGTTGGGCATGTGCTCCGCCCTGGCAAGAAGCCCTACCCGGTCCAAAAGCTTTAGCGCCCTCTCCCGCCTGGCCTTCTTGCCCACCTTGGCGTAGGTCATAGGCAGTTCCACATTTTTAAGGGCCGATGTCCTGGAGATCAGATTAAACGACTGAAACACAAACCCGATCTTCTTATTCCGGATCTCCGACAGTTCATTGGAAGACATAGAAGCCACGTCAATGCCGTCCAGATAATAATGCCCCATGGACGGACGGTCCAGACATCCCAAAATATTCATAAGCGTAGACTTGCCTGACCCGGATTTCCCCATGATCGCCACAAATTCCCCCCGATGTATGGTCATGTTGATCCTTTTCAGGCCCAGAACCTTGATCGCCCCTGTATCATAGATCTTCACCAGATCCTTTAACCGAATCAGTTCCTCTGCCATGCTCTACCTCCTAAACTCCGGCTCCGTTTTCCGTCACCTTCATGCCTTCCGTCATCATCGGAGTCGGCGCGGCGATAATGCTCATGCCCTCTGTAAAATCCTCCTGGTTCACAGGGATCACTTCCATCTGGATATCGCTCTCAACCCCCCGCTCCACGGCGATCCGCTTGATCACGCCCTGGTCCACAGTCAGCACGCACAGCCCTTCCTCGGTCTCCAGCACCGCGGAGATCGGCACGATCCACGCATTCTCCGCCTCATTCAGGATGATCTTCGCCCTGGCCGTGATCCCCGCGATCAGCTTATTATTGTCCTCCGTGATCTGAATGGTCGTCGGGATGACCCGCTCCGTGGAACCGCCGCCCTTCTCCTCGCCTGTAGGCGAAATGGCCGCCACCTGCCCCAGAACCGTCTCCCCATTCAGAATGTCCGCGGAGATAACCGCCTCCTGTCCCACCTGGATCTGTCCGATGGAGTATTCGCTGACACTGACCTTCATCTCCAGATTCTCCAGATTCTCAATGATAAACATAGGCTTGTCGTCCTCGATCTTATCCGCAAAACGTCCCACCTTGGCATTGACCCTGACCACGGTGCCGGAAATAGGCGCCGTGACTTGGGTATCGCTTAACTGCTCTCTCTTCTTCTCCAGCTCAAACTCCGCGTTCTTGATCTGAAGGGAATAGGACTCATTGGCCACCGGCTTTCCGTCCTGGAGCGTAAAGGTCTTTGTCTCCCTCTCCGCGTCTCGAAGCCTGTTCTGAGCTACCTCCCACTCCTGCCTGGACACGCTGCCAGCCTGATAGAGAACGCTTATCCTGTCAAAATCCCGCTGGGCCGCGTCCCTCTCCTGCACAGCCTTTGCATACCCGTTCTCCGCCAAAATCTGCTGCTCATTATATGTAGAAACCGCCAGATCATAGGCATTCTGGGCCATATCCAGCTCCTTTTTCACATCGCTGTCATCGATCAGAGCCAGAAGCTGCCCTTCCTCTACATGGTCCCCCTCCTTCACCTGGATATCCGTAACCTCCGCGTGAAGACTGGACACCACATCCACGCTGTCCGTGCCGCTGACAGGCCCGCTTATGGTCAATTCCTGCTGGATCATCCCCTTTGTCAGAGGCGTGGTGCTCACCATCAGCCCCGGATCCTTCTTCCCGCCGCAGGCCTTAAACACCACCACCACAGCCGCCACGGCAATGACAGCCCCGATGACCTTCTTCTTTTTGCTCCAGGGCTTTCTCGGCCCCTTCTCCCTCTTTGGCCTCTTTCCCTTTTTCTTCTTTTTCCCCCTCTTATCCGCCGGCTCCTCTTTCATCAGTTCCGCCAATTCCGCCTCAAACTGCTCCTCCTCCCGGGAAAGCCGCTCATCCTCCTCCATCAGCTTTTTCTCATCCTCAGTCATCACTTCCCCTGCCTTTTTCTCTTCCTGCGCCATATATTCCTCTCTCCCCTCGGTCTCCCAAGTTCTGTTCTCGTCCATCTTAATCCCCCTTTACACCGTAATCGCGTATCTTCACCTAACTATAACGAACAACCCTTTTCATTATCTTCAAAAAAATGAAAAAATGTGTGTATTAACTGTACTAATACAGTCTACCTCATTCCACCAGATTTCGCAAGCACTTTTTAACGAAATTTAACAACCGAAATGCAACAACCCCAAAAAGAAAAAGCCGGCTCTCCCCGACTTTTCTAAATTCACGCTCAATATGCTAATTTTAGGCTTTATTGTTGAGTGGACAAAGGGCGAGGGTTTCGTGATGCCTTCTCCAGTCCCCCAAAACAGCATCCCCCACTCCCCTTCTTAATCTACAAAATCCTCCCGCATAGGGCTGAAAATATCCAGCAATACCCCATCCTCCAGGCAAACGCACCCATGCTCCACACCGTCGGTCTTAAGCATGGTATCCCCTGCCCTCACAACCTTCTTCTCCCCGTCAATCTCAAATTCAAACTCTCCGCTGACCACATACGTGATCTGCGTGTGGGGGTGATGGTGGAGGGAACCTACAGCCCCTTTCCGAAATGTGTTCTCCACGCACATCACATCTTTCCCGTAAGCCAAAACCCGGCGCACCACGCCCTCCGCCACGATCTTAGGCGTTGTCTTGTCATAAAATACCCATCTCTCATCCAACATCGTCCCAGCCTCCTCAATTATCCTTAATGCTGACTCTCCCGCCTGCCTCCACAGACCTGGTAATAAACGCGTTACCTCCGATCACCGACCCCCGGCCGATGACCGTCTCACCGCCCAGGATAGACGCTCCGGAATAGATCGTCACATAGTCCTCAATCGTAGGATGTCTCCTGGTGTGCTTCAATTTCTGTCCCCCGCTTGTGGACAAAGCCCCCAGCGTCACCCCCTGATACACCTTCACATGCTCCCCGATCACCGTGGTCTCGCCCACCACGATCCCGGTGCCGTGGTCAATAAAAAAATACTTCCCGATGGTAGCCCCGGGATGGATGTCAATGCCGGTAACGCTGTGGGCATACTCTGTCATGGTCCTGGGAATCAGAGGAACCGACAAAAGCAGCAGCTCATGGGCAATACGGTACACCGTGATAGCAAGCATCCCCGGATACGACAAAATGATCTCATCCTTGTTCTCCGCAGCCGGATCCCCGTCAAAAAACGCCTCCAGATCCGTCTCCAGATACTCTCTGATCTGAGGGATCTTTTTTAAAAACGCGATGGTGATCTTCCTGGCATTGTTCCGGTTTTCCTCCTCGCCGCAGCTGCCGTACTTGGGGCTGTACTTTAAAACTTTCATGATCTCCTTGCTTAAATAGTACATCACATCCTCGATCTGCATGGACAGCTGGCTGGCCGCGTTGTACACCCGGTAAGACTTATCCCTGTAATAGCCTGGAAATAAAATGCGCAGCATCTTGTTTACAATGTCAATAATCACATCCTTGTCCGGCTGATTAAAAAAATCCTCCATGCGGTCAATATCCCGGTTGGACTTGTAATCCTCCAGAATATCCGACACCAGCTCCTGCACTTCCAGCTCCAATGATTTCTCCATAGCGCCACGATCTCCTCTCCCGGCCAGGCATCCGGCAGCGGATATCCGGTATCCTCCGTCTGCCCGGCCATACTCATTTTATTCTCCAAACAACACGATCCGGTCCACATCTCCCTCGTCGTTCAGCCACACCAGGCAGCGGGAATCCGTGTCAATGTCCTCCAGACGCACAATGTTCTTTGTCAAAAACGGCTGTACGCTTACATTGCGGGTAAGCGTGTACGTGGTCTCATCCGCCCCGATCAGGGTCTGGCGGCCCTGAACCTCATCCACCGGCCCCGCCGCGACCACATACTGAGGCGCGTACTGCCCCTCCGGAATATTTACGATCACCGCGTAAGGCGTAGTCTGAGGCGGCAGAGACATGGTCATAGCCGGCCCCAGATAGGCCTCAAACGTGCCGATCTGCACATCCTTAAGTTCCACCGGGAACCCGTTGACCCCATCCAGAACCAGGGTGTTCTCCGGATCGATCAGAAGCACCATCTCCCCGATATACCCTGTATCCGAGGTGCTGTCCACAGTGATGGAATCCTCGCCCACCTCCAGGATGGTCCCCTCCACCTTCACCGGCGCGTCCGATATCGTCTCATCCCCGGCCTCCTCCGACGCGTAATAGCTGGCCTTCTCGCTGTCCGACATAGAGCTGCTCTCCTGCGCCCCGGCCTCTGTAGAGGCAGCCTCCGTATTAGCGTCCGCCCCCTTGCCGGAACACCCGCCTGCCATCATGGCAGCCGCAATCCCCATTGCCAACATGAAATATCTTTTTCTCATAATCTTATTCTCCTCTTAACTATAATAATCAAATGCATTGCCATTATATCCCATAGAATCCATAATAACAATTAAAGAAACCTGAATATTTCTTACAAATGTATAGAATCAATGTATAGAATCAATCACCTGTTCCGCCTTTAGAGCCTGCCGGATTATGTACCGGATCTGCTCCGAAATATCCTCATCCCCCTTGAGAACAAACGGATTCCCGTCCAGAAACGCGTTGGAAAGCTGAAACACATAGTATTCCCCGCCTTTTTGCTGGCTGGCCAGCGCTTCCCCGTGAAGCCGCATCTCCTGGGTATCCCGCTCCCTTCCGATGGCCAGGTCTGACAAGATCTCCAGGATCATGGCAAAATGCTCCTCATCCCAGGCAGACAAATACATGCACTTGCAAAGTCCCTTCGTAAAAAACGGATACGTTCCATAACAGTCCACCAGTTCCTTAAAACGGGTCTTATGCCCCGAACTCACAAAAAGCCCCATCTCATCCAATGCAGACAAATACTGTTCGCTTTTACTCATATACCCTCCTGCCCTGTGTATGCTCCTTGACGCCGTATTTTTCCTATTCTAACACAAATCTCCCCTGTTTTCCACCTCTTTCTCGTTTTCAGCATCCGTACCCTAACCCGGACAGGACCATCCTTCCCTTCTCTGACTGGCCTCACGACACCCCCGCCTCTTTGCTCAAAAAATCATTCTTAAGCCCCTAATTAAAAAGTTACTGCTCACCAACAGCATCGACCCCTCCGGAATACCCGCGAACAGTAATCCTTTTGTTATATAATTCCTCACAATTACCCGCTGACAAAATTCCCTTTTTGCGCTATAGTATAGGGAGTGTTCTTTCAGACGCCAGGCCTGATGGTCCGGCACCTAACTATCACAATACTACACAGGAGGTTTTATCCAATGAGTCATTCCATTACCCCAGACCACCTGGGAGCCTACGGCAAAAACTTCAATGCGGACCGGGCAAACCGGGTTGCCAGAGACGCTGTCATGTCCGGCGGTTTGTTAAACAGCTGCAAAAATCCGGAAGCCATCCGCCACGGCAACCACCAGTTTTCCCTGTCCTTAAAACAGGGCAAGATGACCAACCAGAAACAGAGCGGCCGCTGCTGGCTTTTCGCCGCCACCAACGTTATGCGTTTTCGCGTCATCAAGACCTGCAACCTGGAAAACTTTGAACTGTCCCAGAGCTATCTGTTCTTCTGGGATAAGCTAGAAAAATCCAACTGGTTTTTGGAGAACATCCTGGACACCCTAAACGAGCCGGTGGAAGGCCGTCTCGTCAGCTACCTTCTGGCAGACCCGATCTGCGACGGCGGCCAGTGGGATATGGCGGTAAACCTGGTAAACAAATACGGCGTTGTACCTAAATATTCCATGCCGGAATCCAACATTTCCAGCGGCACCAGAGAGATGAACCGCGTCATGACCGAACTTTTAAGAAACGACGCCTGCATCCTGCGGACCCTGGCCGCCCAGGGAACCAGCCGTCAGGAACTGGAAGAGAAAAAGGAAGCCATGGTGGGGGACATTTACCGCATGCTCTGTATCTGCCTTGGAGAACCGCCAAAGACCGTAGACATGGAAGCCAGGGATAAAGACGGAAATTTCATCCAGGAGATCGGCCTCACTCCCCAGGAGTTTTTCAAGAAATACGTGGACATGGACTTAAACGATTACATAAGCCTGATCAACGCCCCCACCGCCGACAAGCCTTTCTACCGCCGCTACACAGTCGGAATGCTGGGCAATGTAAAAGAAGGCAACCCCATCTGCTATCTGAACCTGCCTGTTGACCAGCTGAAAAAAGCAGCCATCGCCCAGTTAAAAGACGGGGAACCGGTGTGGTTTGGCTGCGATATGGGTCCCTTTATCAGCCGGGACTTAGGGCTTATGGACACATCTCTCTATGACTTCAAAGACTTCCTCCAGGTAGACTTCCCCATGACCAAGGGCCAGCGCCTGGACTATGGCCAAAGCCTTATGACCCACGCCATGGTATTCCAGGGCGTCAACCTGACAGGGGAGGGAGTTCCCACCCGCTGGAGAGTGGAAAACAGCTGGGGCGAGGACCCGGGCGAAAAAGGATATTTTATCATGAGCGACCAGTGGTTTGATGAGTATATGTACCAGGTGGTGGTACACAAGAAGTATCTGACCAAAGAGCAGCTTAACATTCTGGACACGGAGACCATCGTGTTAAATCCATGGGACCCGATGGGTTCCCTGGCTTAAGAGCCTCCCGGCCCACGGCTTTTTGCCGCGGGCCGGCCTTTCCTACAGATACGCCTTCAGCCGCTCCACATTCTTTTCCTCAAACTCCTTAAGATGCTTCATCAGCTTTACCACCTCTCTGTCAGCCAGAGACTCATATTCATGGATCCGCTTCTGGGCGTCAATGATCCCCATGTTGCTCCCTTTTATCAGCATCTGGGCCACATGGGACGGCGACGAGTCCACCATCAGTTTCATGTCAATCATCAGGTAGGTCATCATCTTCTGCATGGCGTTGATCCCTTTCTCATCATAGCCCGCGTCATTTAACTTCCTTCCCGCCTCCTCATGGATCTGCCGGTACTCTTTCTGCTGCGCCCGCAGCCCCTCCTTAAACTTCCCCGCCTCCACCATAGGCAGGATCTCCCCCAGGGACTCAGCCCCCATCTGGGAATTCTGGTAGATAAAATTTAAAAGCTGCGCGTCCGCGTTCTTGTCCATAACCTGTCATCTCCCTTTCACCGTGATCGTATGGATAGTATGGCGCGGGAATCCTTATTTTATTCCCCTCCCTGTCCTTCTGTACGGGAATTTACCGTACAGTATGTCTTGTAGACTGCATGGATAACAGTGAACTCTTAATTGACTCATACAAATTTTCATGCCCTATGGCGGCTAAAACTTTATAGTCAAATTCTTTCCTATCATGGTCATCAAGCTCGTCCTTTGTATCCATCACATGGCGATCTTTAATCCTGTCAAATAATTCCACAATCTCTGCTGCGTCCGCCTCTGAAATGATCTTAGGATCGATCATATACATGTGCTTTAGCTTACTGCTGCTTGCATCCAATACTCCCAATCCCCGTCCAAATCCCATAGCTTCAATGGCAAACATACCGAAAAGGGAATTTAGCAGTGCATGCAGCAATTCTATCGGAATATCTGTATTCTTTACCAGCATCCTTGTAAAACGCTGATCAACAAATGTACTCTCGTAAAACCTGGATACAAATAAACGCTTATCAGGATTCAGGGCCGTTACAAAATCCGCCTTGGCTCCGTCGTCCATCTCATACCAAAATCCTCCGGAACGTTTTAAGGCTTTTGGCAGTAATTTGCCTGTCCCGTTCTTAATGTTCTCAAATTTTTCAATCCAGTTTAAGGCGCCAATATGCCCCAGCCGCCGCAGTTCCTCCTTAGATCGATGACAGCAAAATGCCTCAATATCTGTCTGTGCCATATAGGATCTTAACAATGCCGGATTTTTAAGTACCGGTTTCACATATTCAGACTCAATCCCGCTATCCTTTGAGGGATAAAACAAAGCATTCCACCCTCTTCGTTCACCCCTTTTTACCATGACCATCTCTTCAACAGGTATCAGACAATCTCCCAGCTCATCCATCCATGAAATGTCATGAAATAAGGCATTTAAAGATATTCCTCTCGTAGTAATCCTTCTGATCACCTCAACAGGATAACGTTTCACTGAGGCTGCTGTGCTGTCAGTCTCCTCCCCAAGCACAATACTGCTTATGATCGTCTCCTTCTCATCCAGGCTGATCTGCTTTAGATCTTTATGGATCATCCAAAAGTTTATTACCAACTTCTGATCCGGCACAGACAACTCCTTCTTCTGCAATACAAGCAGCGTAGCCACAACATCCGCATTCTCAAACCAACGTCCGCTATTACTAAATTACAACCTCATGAACTTCATAATAGAACTGTAACGCGTCAAAAAACCTTTTGCCAATCTCGGTCCCCAGCCACGAATTTGACAAAACGATCCCCAATCGTCCACCTATCTTTAACAATTCGTGTAATTTAAACGGCAGATAATTATATAAATCTGTCTTTCCCAAGGTAAATTCTATCCCTGTATCATCCTTGATCCGCTGTCTGTACTTATTTATATATTCGGTCTCATCCGCAGCTATTTTGTTATACTCAACAAACGGCAGATTAGAGACAATTGCCCCGAACTCTGGTATCTCCTCCTCAATCCCGCTGCCATCGACAGGACTCTTGATCTCGATCCTGTCCTTGCTATGCACAGCAAACACATCCGACTGAAATATATTTAGTGGTATATTCATCGCTTCCATATTCGTCACCGCAATGCTGGCAATCTGTAATGGGTACGCGTATTTATCCGCGATCCATGTGGTCCGAAAGGCAGCTTCCGAATCCCGCATCCGGTCTGTCTTGTTTTTGATGATTGCCCTGGCGATCGTACCTGTTCCCGCGCACAAGTCCGCGCACTGGTCATGCCAATTAAGAACGGTTATCTGACAAAGCAGATCTGCCAGACAATACGGGGTGGCATACTGACCTCTTATTTCCCTTTTGGCTGTGTGAACGGTCTTTTCCAATATTTCCTGCAGAACGGTCTGGTCAACTTTCTCTATCTTATTCTCAATCAAAAATTGATTGTAATCTACAATATCAATCCATGTATCTTCCGGTATTACCTCATTGTACTTCAGCTTCTTAAATACATTGTAAAAATCTCCCTGTTTTACAATCTCATCTATAACTGCATTCCCATCTGACGGGGTTGAGGTACTGTCAATTTCATCTATCTGATAGGCACAATTATGGTACCTTTTTATGGTGTTGGCAAACATGATCCTGTTAGTCCAGTTTAGCAGGATGGATTTGGCATATGCGCAGTACATATCATTCTCGTCTTTCTCATACTCTTCATGAAACACATTCCACCATACCTTTAACCGGCGTTCCATGGCCATGCTCCTGCTTGCCTCTAACAAAAGAGTTTCCGCCACCAGATTCTTATTTCTCTGGATCAGCTCTGTCATAAGCCCATCCGATACCGTGGCTTCAATCGGTGATACGGATATGGCTCCGTGAACCAAAAATTCGTTTACGGTTATTATGATGTCCTTGATAACCGGCAGCCATTCTGCCTTATAGATATTTACATCTTCACGGCTTCTTATGTGATCAGTCCCGCTCCAAACCCTGGCTTCCTCAAAATCCCCGGCTTCGTTCTTTATATATAGCTTCCCATATGTAAAGTTCCAGATCACAAAACTATCTAAAGCCAGAGCTTCCGCCTTTCTGGCCGCGTCCCTGATCAGCGCTTCATCGGTAATACAGACATCCGGCATCTTCAGTTCCCATCCCTGCAAAACTCTGTTCTGCGCCTCATCTTCGTACAGCAAGACATCAGGAAACATACTCTTTTTATTAACAGACAGTGTACTTTCTCCGCCTGCGCTTTTAATCTTTAAATTCAGCCCCTTTAGCAATGCCCTTATTTCTGAGATGATCACAATGGCCCAGCTTCTCTCATTATGCCTTACGATGGTTCCCATAATAACCTACCTTTCTTTAAATTCAGAAATAACATTTTGCTCCTTTATATATTTACGTGTCTTCTTATCCAGCTGTTCCCAGGCCAAAAACAATCTTCGCTTCGCGACATCAATATAATCGATATCCTCTCTTTTAAACAGAGCTACGTTTTCATTTTTTTCAATGCCGATAAAATTTCTTCCCTCCATCAAAGCAGCCACCAGGAATGAACCACTGCCAAAGGTGTTATCCAGTACCACGTCTCCCGGATTCGTATAAGTCCGGATCATGTACCTTCCCAGTTCGATTGGTTTTTGTGTGGGGTGCAGCACGGCCCCCTCACACTCAGCGGTCTTGACATATATGATATCCGTCGGATAGCGCTCTCCCTTGCTGGCCACATGGACAGGCTCAAAATCACCGTAATTTCCGCACAATTGATCCTTTCTCACTCCCTTATCATAAGGATCTCCCTGTGTCATCTGGGGGTGGTATGTGGGCTGTTTCTTATAGAACACACACACATCTTCGTGTTTTCGAAGGGGCTGTTTTTTGGCGTTGAGAAAGTTTGTGGGCTTTGACTTTTCCCAAACCCACTTGTACTTATATATATTGGGCTGGCTTAAAATTAATTTTGCTGTAAAAATCCCGTTGGAAGTCAAAACAATGGCGCCATTGGCTTTAATGACCCGGTTATACTGTTTCCATAACTGGTCCAGCGGGATATAGCAATCCCATTCATTCTGTGTCATCCCGTATGGCAGGTCGCAGAGAATCATATCTACGCTTCCATCTGGTATCTTGTTCATATATTCCAGGCAATCACCTTCAAAAAGCTGATTCATCACCTCATCCATATTGATAACCGGCTTATCCACTTTTTTCATAGAACTGCTCCTCAACTTCATTGATCTATTTGCTATATAATAGCATACTTTTTTATCGAACACAAGTTCTTTATATTTTTTTCATAAAAAAACTGCCTACCCGGCAAACAGGTAAGCAGTTCTCCTTTTCATTTCTTAATCCCTACAGCCCTTTCTCCGTCAGCTCTCTAGCCACGTCATCCTTTATCGTAACGCCTTCCTTCTCCAGCTGCGCGATCTTCTCGGCAAACTGGGGCAGATACTTCTTGTGGGCGATCAACAGCTCGTCCAGCACCCTCTTGGCCGTCTCGCCGGAGGGAACCTGAGGATTCAGGATAAAGGCCTGGAGCGCCATGCCGTAATCACCGGTCACCGCGGCCTCGCACACGCACAGCTCCATGTTCTTCATCACCTGCAGCCAGCCTCTCTCAGCCGGACGAAGGGACCCGAACGCGATGGGAAGCGCCCCGCAGGCCCCCACATGGGCGGAAACCTCCACCACACAGTCAGCCGGAAGATCCGGAACGGCTCCGTTGTTCTTGGTGGAAACCACAATATGGGTATTCTTGTTGGCGTAAATCGACGCGATGGTCTCGCAGGCGGCATCCGAATAGTGGGCTCCGCCTCTCTTGGCCAGCTGCTCCGGTTTCTCGTTCAGATCCGGATTCTTGTAAAGCTCAAACAGCTCTGCCTCTGTCTGCTTTACCTGCTGAGCCCTTGTCCCCTTCTCAGGGTCATTGTACTCCTCCAGCGCGTGGTTTAACATCTCTTCCTGCCTGTAATAATACCTGTGGTACGCGCAGGGGATCATGCCCATCTGATCCAGCTGCTCCTTAAAGAACTTCACGTCAAACACATTGGCCGGCGTTCCCGCGTCCGCCTCCGGGTCATACAGCTTGTCAATGATTTCGGGGGTCACGTCCTTCCCGTTTAAGTCAAAGACTTTGTGCCAGTGGAAATGGTTCAGGCCCGCGAACTTGTAGATCAGCTCCTCCGGCTCCTTGCCGATCATCTTGGGCTCCCTGAGCATAGCCCCCACAGGAACATTGCACAGGCCGATGACCTTATCCCATTTGCCGTAGCGGATCACTGCCTCTGTCACCATGCCGCTTGGGTTGGTAAAGTTCACCAGCCACGCGTCGGGACACAGCTCCTTCATATCCTCAACAATGCCAAGGATCACCGGGATGGTGCGGAACGCCTTGAACATGCCGCCTGCCCCGTTGGTCTCCTGTCCCAGCATCCCGTAGGACAGAGGGATCCGCTCATCCTTGATCCTGGCGTTTAAAAGACCCACACGGAACTGAGTGGTAACGAAATCCGCGCCCGGCAGCGCCTCTCTCCGGTCAAGAGTCAGATGAACCTTCACATCATAGGGGGAAGCGTCCCACATGCGCTGAGCCATCTTGCCCACGATCTCCAGCTTCTCCCTGCCCTCCTCGATGTCAACCAGCCAGATCTCCTTGATGGGAAGCTGATCATACCGCTTGATAAAGCCCTCCATTAACTCCGGAGTGTAACTGCTGCCGCCGCCGATGGTCACAATCTTTACGGGTTTCTTATCCATGATTTTCCTCCTTATATTCAGGCCGGTATATCCCGGCGGTAGGGCCATATCCTGCCGCCCGCAGCTGTCCGGCTGCCGCCATAACAGCCTGCCCCGGAACATCCCGCCTTTCTGGTACTTCTATTTTCACGGATTTTCCCCTGTTTGTCAATGCCCCGGAGCCTATCTGGTACACTGTTTCCATTTCCCTGTGGTTTTTTCATTGGCCTTGTGAACAGCGTTCCCTTCCTATCCTTCCAGGATCGGGTTGTCCGAATGTCGGTCGTCGCACTCCTTCGCGACCTTCACCTTCTCCCGATAATGGCTGTCATAGTCCCGGTTAAAATACCCTGCGTACAGCACATCCAGAAGATACATCACCGATACATTCAGGCCAAAAGTCCCAAGATTCTTTACAAGCTTTTCCCTGGTGGACACGTACAGACACACATCGCACATTTCCGACAGGGAATTATTTCCGTAAGAAGTGATGGCCATGGTGGAGATCCCCCGCTCTTTGGCTTTCTTTCCGATCTTCAGCCCCACATTGGTCTCCCCGGTGTAGGAAATGATCATAAACGCCGCCGTTTTCTGACAATAGCACGCCTGATAATACCCTTCCCCGATACGGGTACTTGTGTGAACCATCTTTCCGACCCTTGCCATCTTGTCCTGGAAGATCTCCACAAGCCCCATCTGAGGCCCCAGGGTGCAGACATAGATCTCCCCTGCCCTGTGGATCATGTCAACGGCCCTCTTTAACGTCTCCGGCTCCAAAAGAGACTTACAGTCCCGCAGGATCTCCTCATAGAGGACTTCGATCTTGTTGGCCACAGTGATCTCCCGATCCCCCTTGTCAAACGGAAAATTAGGGTCCAGGGACTTAAAGTGGGACGAGAGATACTCCACCTCTTTTAAGTAATCCTCTCTCAAGTCATTAAACCCCTCGTACCCCACCTTCTGGCAGAACCGGATGATGGTGGAGGGAGCCACGTACAGCTCCCTGGCCATCTTCCTCACGCTGACATCCCGCAGCCTCTCCTTCATATCCAGGATATAATCCGCGATGCGGCTGTCAATGTCTGAAAAATACTCCCTGTTTTGCAGTTTCTCTTTAACAAGCATTGATCCGCTTCCCTACTTAAAATACTTCACGCCAGACTCAAACAGTCTTAAATCCTGCTCCCCGCAGATATTCATGGCAACTGCCTCCCCCCGCCGTTCCGAGTGAGCCATCTTGCCCAGGATCCGCCCGTCAGGGCTTATGATACCCTCAATCGCCATGTAGGACCCATTGGGATTCCAGAACTCGTCCATGGTAGGCCTGCCAAATTCATCCACATACTGGGTACACACCTGCCCGTTGTCAAACAGCTTTTTCAGCCACTGGTCATTGGCCACAAACCGTCCCTCCCCGTGGGAAGCCGGGTTCACATAGACCTTTCCAAGCTCCGCCCCCATAAGCCACGGGGACTTGTTGGTCATCACCTTGGTGTAAACCATCTTGGACACATGGCGTCCAATGGTATTCATGGTCAGAGTGGGAGAATCTGAGTGCTGGGGCTCGATCCTGCCCTCTGTAATAAGCCCCAGTTTCATCAGGGCCTGGAACCCGTTGCAGATGCCTAACATCAGCCCGTCCCGCTCATAGAGAAGCTTCTCGATCTCCTCCTTGATCACCTGATTGCGAAATACCGCGGCAAAAAACTTGGCAGACCCCTCCGGCTCGTCCCCGGCGGAAAACCCTCCCGGGAACATGACGATCTGGGCTTTCCCGATCTCCCTCCTAAAGGCCTCCACAGACTCCCGGATATCGCCGGCGCTTAAATTCTTAAACACCAGGTCCGTAACCGAGGCCCCGGCCCGCCGAAAAGCCCGGGCGCTGTCATACTCGCAGTTGGTCCCCGGAAATACAGGGATAAATACATGAGGTTTCGCCGTCTTGTGCCTGCAGACGTAAACCTGCTCCCCCTTCTCCTTCACGTCAAAGAGCCTGTCAGGAACCTCTGTGGGGGCAGCTCCTGACCGGGTGGGGAACACGTCCTCCAGAGTATCGGTCCAGCTTTTTAAGGCCTCGTCCATGGAAATACTGGTGCTTCCATATTCCAGTGTACCCTTGTCTGTAACCTCTCCGATCAAAGTATAGGTTATGGCCAGATTTCCCACCTGTCCGTCAGGAATTTCGCACACAATACTGCCAAACTCCGCCCCAAAGAAATCCCTCGGGTCAACGTTATGCTCAATCTTCACGCCCAGCTTGTTGCCAAAGGCCATCTTGCTGACCGCCTCCGCCATGCCGTGCCGCTCCACAGCGTAAGCGGAGATAATCCGGCCTGCCTTAATATCTTCCAGGATCTTTCCGTACCCCTCCATCAGCTGATCATACCTTGGCAGATCAAACGCATCCCGAAGAGCCCGAAACACCACGATCTTGCTGCCGGCTCTCTTAAACTCCGGCGTGATAATATGGCGAAAGCTTGCCACATCCACGGCAAAGGACACCAGGGTGGGAGGCACGTCAATATCGTTAAAGGTTCCGGACATACTGTCCTTGCCCCCGATGGAGGGCAGGCCAAATCCAAGCTGGGCCTCATAAGCTCCAAGGAGAGCGGAAAACGGCTGGCTCCACCTGGACGGCTCTTTGGTCATCCTCCTGAAATACTCCTGGAACGTAAACCGGATCTTCCTGAAATCTCCCCCGGAAGCCACGATCTTGGCCACCGAAGACACCACCGCGTACACGGCCCCGTGGTAAGGGCTCCAGCTGGACACATAGGGGTCAAATCCATAACTCATCATGGTAACCGTGTCCGTCTTTTCCAGAAGTACCGGCAGTTTGGCCACCATGGTCTGGGTCTCCGTCAGCTGATACCGCCCGCCGTAAGGCATAAACACCGATCCCGCGCCGATGGATGAGTCAAACATCTCCACAAGCCCCTTCTGGGAGCACACATTCAGGGATCCCAGCATATTCAGCCACGTTCCCTTTATATCCGGGATATCCGCCCTGTCCGCAAAAGGATTGCCCGCCCTGTTTGGAACTTCCACCACAACAGCTGCCTCCTGGTGGGCTCCGTTGGTATCCAGAAACGCCCGGCTGATGTCCACAATGGTCTTGCCCCGCCAGTTCATCACCAGCCGCGGTTTTTCTGTCACCACTGCCACTGCCACGGCCTCCAGATTCTCCTGGGCCGCATACCTTAAGAAAGCATCCACATCCTTCTCATCCACAACAACCGCCATCCGCTCCTGGGACTCGGAGATGGCGATCTCCGTGCCGTCAAGGCCCGCGTACTTTTTCGGCACCTTGTCCAGGTCAATACAAAGCCCTGGGGCCAGCTCGCCGATGGCCACAGACACTCCGCCCGCGCCGAAATCATTGCACTTGCGGATCAGACTGCTGACTTCCGGCCGCCGGAACAGACGCTGAATCTTTCTCTCCGTAGGCGCGTTCCCCTTCTGCACCTCCGCCCCGCAGGTCTCGATGGAGCTTTCCGTGTGGACCTTGGAGGAGCCGGTAGCGCCGCCGCAGCCGTCCCGGCCGGTGCGCCCGCCCAGCAGAATGATGATGTTCCCGGGGTCTGAAGTCTCCCGGATCACGGCCTTTCTGGGACTTGCCCCCATAACCGCCCCGATCTCCATGCGCTTGGCCACATAGTCCGGGTGATAGATCTCCTTCACATACCCGGTGGCCAGTCCGATCTGATTCCCGTAAGAGCTGTAGCCGGAGGCCGCGCCGGTGACTAACTTCCTCTGAGGCAGCTTTCCGTGAAGGGTCTCCTCCAGAGACTTCCTTGGGTCCGCCGCGCCTGTAACCCTCATGGCCTGGTACACATAGGTCCGCCCGGAAAGCGGGTCCCTGATCGCCCCTCCCAGACAGGTAGCCGCGCCGCCGAACGGCTCGATCTCCGTCGGATGGTTGTGGGTCTCATTTTTAAAATTCACCAGCCACTCTTCCTGGACGCCGTCAATCTCCACAGGCACCACGATGCTGCAGGCGTTGATCTCGTCCGACACCTCCAGATCTTCCAGTTTCCCTTCCCTGCGAAGCTTTTTCATGGCCAGAAGAGCCAGATCCATCAGGCAGACAAATTTGTCCTTTCTCTCCCCGTAAAGCTCCTTCCGGTCAGATAAATATCTCTCATAGGAAGCCTCAATGGGAGCCCGGTAATCCCCGTCTGTAAAGGTCACATCCTTAAGCTCGGTCTGGAAGGTGGTGTGGCGGCAATGGTCAGACCAGTACGTGTCCAGAACCCGGATCTCCGTCATGGTAGGGTCCCTGTGCTCCTCCCCCGCAAAATACTTCTGGATATGCCGGAAATCCTCAAATGTCATGGCAAGGTTCAGAGACTGGTACAGCTCTCTCAAATCCTCCTCCCCCAGCCCGCCGAAACCGTCAAAGATCTTCACATCCTCTGGCGTCTCAAAAACGGTCACCAGAGTATCCGGCTTTTCACGTTCCGCCTCCCTGGAATCCACCGGGTTAATGCAGAACCCCTTTATAGACTGTATCTGCTCCTGTGTCAGCGCTCCGGAGATCACATAAGTAGTCGCCGTCTTGATCACCGGCTCCTGGTCCTCACTCAAAAGTTTCACGCACTGTTTCGCGGAATCCGCCCTCTGGTCAAACTGCCCAGGCAGATACTCCACAGAAAATACCAGGTCTGTCTCCTGCCTTGGAAAGTCCTCCTCATAGAGAAAATCCACAGGCGGCTCCGAAAAAATAGTCCCCAGGGCCTTATCATACGTATCCCCGGACAGGTTCTCAATATCATAACGGATCAACACACGGACCCCGGTTACGGTCTCTATTCCCAGATAGCTTTCCATCTCCCCCGCCAATTCACGGGCCTTCACGGCAAAATCCGGTTTCTTCTCAACGAAAATTCTCTTAACACTCATGTGGATGGTGTCTCCTTCCTCGCAAGGTTTCTTTTGAGGCCCAGGCACATGGCCCGGCCTGATGATTAGTTATATAAAGGATATCATAAGATGAGGGATATGAAAAGAGGCTAACGCGCAAACCTGTCCTAAACCCTTACTGCCCCATCTCCATCCCCGCCAAATGCTCCCTGTCATTTAACTGTGTCAGCTTAAACCGCTTCGTCTCCCGGTCGTACTCAACCGTGGAAATGCTGGCGTTCCCTACGATGATATCGTCCTCCTCATCCCGCCCCGTGCCATCCAGCATGTACTCCAGGAGAAAGACCACCGTGGCCCCGTGGGAAACAACAGCCACATCTCCCTGGGCCTCATCAAGGATCCTCTCCACAGCCTGTCTGCACCGGTCATACACCTGGGTCTGGGTCTCCCCGCCGGGCGGCGCCACCTCCACAGGGCTTAGATACCACTGCTCCAGCTCCTTTGGGTACTTCTGCTCAATCTCCTCCATGGTCAGGCCCTCCCAATCCCCGTAATTAACCTCCTGAAGCTGCGAAAGCCCCCGCACCGGCACCCCCTGTCTCTTCCCAATAGCAGCCGCCGTCTCATAAGCCCTGGAAAGAGTGCTGGAAAACACCTGGGTCACAGGCCGCTTTTCCATCCCCTCAGCCAGACACGCCGCCTGTCTCCTTCCCGTATCGTTTAAAGGAATATCCGTACTCCCCTGAATCCTTCCCGCCACATTCCAGTCCGTCTGACCGTGACGAATCAAGTATAATCTCATGCTCCTGTTCCTCCGTTAATCTTCTAATCCCCTAATCTGCTAATCCTCTAATCTGCTAATCTCCCACCACGCTCATAGCATCCAAGGTCAGTTTCATAATCTCCTTCACCTCGTCGCAAGTCATCTCCATCCTGCCTGCCAGCTCCGCCACCGTGGCCTCCCGCCCCAGCTCCCGAGCCAGCTCCTGGGACACGTCCTCAAGCTTATTCACCCGGTCAACCATCTTCTTTGCCGTCTCCTCCTCCAGGGACTGTTCCTCCACTGCCGCCAAAAGAGCCTCCTTCACCCGCTCCCTCACAAAGTCCTCAAAAACTCCGTCCTCAAACTCTGCCGCCGCCAGCACAAGGGCCATGTTGGCCTCCTGGACCAGGTCTCCCGCCGCGACGCCCCGGTTTACATACTCCTGGACCAGCTTTAGGGCCAGCCTGAGATTTCCCTCAATAAGCCGATCCTTCGCCCTCTCATCGCCGCCCCTGATCTGCCTCAAAAGCCGCTGATTCTCCGCCTCATCACAGCTTTTGATGTCCTTTATCTCCTCAAGATACATCCCAAAAACATCTTCCCGCATACACATTGCTCCTATTTATGTCTTTTTTGCCGCCCAAGACCGGCCTCCCTGAGTCCTTTCACGTCCCTCTTGAGCTGTCGATCTTATTCCGGATCTCCTGCATCTGATAATCCAGCGCCCCAATAGAGTCCGCGCAGGCTTTCAGCTGAATCTCGATCTCATCCGTATTGTTCACATTCTTCTTATATTTCAGCTTGTGCTCCAGACTGGCCCAGAAATCCATGGCGATGGTGCGAAACTGCACCTCCGCCTTCATGTATTTCTTCTCATTGGATAAAAAGATCGGCACATCCACAATCAGGTGAAGGCTCCTGTATCCGTTGGGTTTTGGCTCCTTAATATAATCCTTTTCCCGGATCAGAAGAATATCGTCCTGCCGGGTAAGCAAATGGGCCAGCCGGTAGATATCGTCGGGAAACGAACAGATCACCCGGATCCCCGCCACATCTGTCAGATTATCCCGGATACTCTCCACGGTCTCGGGAAACCCCTTTCTCCCCAGCTTCTCATAAATGCTGGCAGGAGACTTTAACCGGCTCTTAATGGACTCAAAGGGATTTCGGTTATACTCCTGAGAAAACTCTCCGTTAAGCACCTTAAGCCTTGTCTCCACCTCCATGATCGCCGCCCTGTATTCCATCATCAGCCGGTTAAAGGGCTTTTCCTCCCGAAGCTTTTCCTCCTGGGCCTGAATGATCCGGTACTGCTCCCTCAATGTCTGTTCCTGCTCTTCCACCCTCTGCTCCAGCTGGTTCTTGCACGCGAACAGCTCTATGGCGTTCCTCACCCGTTTTCTCACAATGGAATCCACAAAAGGCTTATGGATAAAATCCGAGACCCCCATCTCAAAACACCGGTTCTCCGCCTCCACCGTGTACTCGCCGCTTATAACAAGAACCGGGATCTTCCCGATCCATCCGTTTTTTCCCATCTCCTCAATTACACAAAATCCGTCCATTCTGGGCATCTGCAAGTCCAGAAGAACCGCTGCCATCTGGGTTTCACACTGCCGCAGTTTTTCCAGGGCTTCCTCCCCGTCCTCTGCCATTTCCACCATGTACTCATCCTGAAGAATCTCCCGCAGCAGCTCCCGATTGATCTGGGCATCTTCCACTATCAGTATCTTTTGCATCATCCTACCCCCTACGGCTCTGATTTTACCATAAGGTCCCCGCCTTGACAAGAAAAAGAGAGGGGGTCCCTCCTGAGAAATCCCCTCTCTCCCGTCTGTCCTACACTGCCTCGATCACAAACTCCACCCAGGCATCCTTCTCCCCGCTGATCTCAAACTCCTCATGAACCGGAGCGCCCCAGCTGTCGTCTCCGCCCACGCCTCTTGCGGCTCCCAGGATGCTGACAATGGTGTACCTTGGCGGATTACAAAGCTCCTCCCTGTGAAGGGCGCATTCCAGCTCCTGAGCCGTGTAGGGCAGCACGTTCATGTCAAAGGGTTTTTCCTTTGCCGTGAACTTAAGCCCGTGGCCTTGCCTGTCCGCCACCTTCAGCCACCTCGCCCCGGTACGGCCGCCGCACTCCTGGGGAACCAGATACCGGGATACATTGGCCATAGGCGTTCCTTCAAAGATCCCCAGCCTGGCCCCGTTTGCCCTGTCAATATAATTCTCCTCGGGCCCATACCCGTAGTAGGTAAACGAATCCACATCTGACCGGAAACGGAACCTGATGCCAAACAGCGGCAGCTTTGGCAGTCCCTCTTTGCCAAAGTAATGGGCCTTGACCCCGATCTTCCCGTCAGCGGTCACCTCATAAGCCACCTTTGTCTCCGTAGCCGGAACCACGGTCAATCCATAGGTAAAGGTGACCCTAACCCGGTCAGGCTCTTCCTCCACCTCCATCTTGGTTTTATCATAACGCCGAAACTGGTCCGCGGCAAACCACATGGCGCTGTCCACGCCAAATCCATTGCCCTTGTCATTGTCCGTGACTGCCCGCCAGTAGGTTGGCATAGGCGGCGTGGTGATCCACTCCTTCCCGCCATAGCGCAGGGACACGATCCCTCCGTCCTGCCTGGAAAAGAGCACGGAGAAATCCTCCCCTTTCACTCCCAGGTTGATATCCCCGTGGATCACATGCAAAGACCGGCCTTTTAAGCTCTCCGTCCCTGACAGACTGCCCTCGTCCACACGGCTCACAGACTCTCCAAAGGCCGTCTCATGGCCCTTTGGAGCCCAGATCGTCTCCTCCCTTAAAACCGCCGATACCTGGCACGCGTATTCTCCTGGCTCTCTGGGTACAGACACCGGCACGGACACGCTCCGGCTCTCTCCTGCCGCCACGTCTGCCTGGAAAACCGTTTCCGCCGCTGCTTCCCCTTCCTTTAAGATCCGGCAGATAAACTCATATGCCTTTGTATCCGCAAACAGGCTTTTGTTGGCAATCTCCACAGACACCTTCATGGCAGAGCCGTCTTCCTGGCTCTCCCAGGCGATCTTAGGCCTTATGACAAGATCCTGGTACAAAAACTTCACTTCCCGGGCTTTCGGCGACGGCTCCCTGGTGCCGTAGACGATCCCGTTTCCGCAGAAATTATAGTCTGTAGGCCTGTCCGTAAAGTCGCCGCCGTACCCCAGCACTTCCTCTCCGTTCACATCCTGCCGCACAAGGGCCTGATCCATGTAATCCCAGATAAATCCGCCCTGGTACATGGGATACTTGTCTGCCAGATCCGTATATTTCTTCATGCCGCCCAGGGAATTGCCCATGGCGTGGGAATACTCGCACAGGATAAAAGGCTTCTTTGGATCGCCGGTCAGATACTTCTCCACATCCTGGGGCTTGGTGTACATCTGGCTCTCCACGTCGCTGATCCGCTCAAACTCCCGGTTCCAGAATACGCCCTCATAGTGGACGATCCTGGACGGGTCCCTCTCCTTAAAAAACCGGGACATGGCAAGGATATCCTCCCCGGCATAGGCCTCATTGCCGCAGGACCATATGAGGATGGCCGGGTGGTTCTTGTCCCGCTCTACCATAGACCTGGCCCGGTCCACCACGCACTCCTTCCACTGAGGAAGACTTCCCGGCACGTTCCAGGAAGGCTCGCAGGCCCCCATCTTCTGCCAGGAGCCATGGCTCTCTAAGTTGGCCTCGTCGATCATATAAAGCCCGTACCGGTCGCACAGCTCATACCACAAGGTCTGGTTGGGATAATGGCAGGTGCGCACCGCGTTGATGTTGTGCTGTTTCATAAACCGGATATCCCACAGCATGTCCTCCCTGGTGACGGCCCGCCCTCTGCGGATGTTAAACTCATGGCGGTTAATGCCTTTAAACACGATCCGTTTCCCGTTCAGGTACATGATCTTGTCCCGCATCTCAAAATGGCGGAATCCCACGGTCTGAGGAATGGCCTCCGCCACCTGGCCGTCCCTGTCCAGAACCGTCAATGTCAGGGTGTACAGGCTGGGAGACTCCGCGGACCAGGGACGCACTGCCGGAAGTTCCATATCCAGAACCGCTCTCCCATCCTCTATGGAAACTGCCTTTGCCTCGCAGACAACGGTTCCTTCTCCATCTGTCAAAACCGCCCGCGCCTGACCGTCAGCCTCCCTGGCCCCCTGGCCGGCCAGACCGCCCGTCAACTCCAGTTCTGCCTGTAATCTTCCTTTTTTCATCTCTTCCCGGCCCGGACACAGGCTGTCCGCTCCTGCCGGCTGCCCGTTGTCGTCCATGACCAGATCCGCCTTCACAAACAGGTCCCGCACATGGATCCTGGGGATTCCGTACAGATATACCTCCCTGAAGATGCCGGAAAACCGGAAGAAGTCCTGATCCTCGATCCAGCTGGCGCTGCTGCGCTTGTACACCTCCACAGCCAGCCGGTTCCCCGTATTTCTGATATACTCGGTCAGTTCAAACTCCGACGGTGTAAAGGTATCCTCGCTAAAGCCCACAAACTCCCCGTTCAGCCACACATAGAACGCGGTCTCCACCCCCTGGAAGGACACGAACACCCGCCTGCCCTCCAGCTCCTTTTTCAGGTCAAACTCCTTCACATAGCTTGCCACCGGGTTGTACTCCCAGTCAATGTGAGGCGGCCGCAGTTCGCTGTGTCCGTCCCATGGATACATGGTGTTTATGTACTGCCTCTTATCATAGCCCTGAGTCTGGATATGCCCCGGAACCTGTATCTCGTCTAAACCGGACAGGTCAAAATCCTCCCGGTAAAACTCCTTTTGGCGCTTATCCGGGCACTGAGCATAGGAAAACTTCCACACCCCGTTTAAAGACTGGCGCAGGTCCATCTGCCCGCCGTCTCTCTCCCCCGCTTCCATGGCCCTGATGCTGTCATAAAATCGGTGGTCCGAATGGGCTTTCTCCCTGTTAACCTGAAAAACCTCCGGGTTTTCCAGCCACGCCAGATCCGGTACTCTGCTGTTCATGTCAATTCCTCCTGATTTTCTGATTTGGCCTCCCAGGCCGCTGGATAAGGCCGATAAACCTTATTTTATTATAAGGATCCAAACCTGAAAAGTACATGTAATTTTCACCTATATTCCCGGCAAAAAGACAGTCCGCGAAATCTCACGGACTGCCTTCCCTCTAAACCACACCTATTCTATATATTTTAATAAGATCCTGGTCACTTCTTTAATGTCAATGGGTTTGGCCACATGGGCGTTCATCCCGCACTCCAGACACTTCTTGATATCCTCCGAAAAAGCGTCCGCCGTCATGGCAATGATGGGAATATCCTTGTCCGCCCTGTCCAGATCCCGGATCGCCCTGGCCGCGTCATAGCCGTTCATCACCGGCATACGGATATCCATAAGGATGGCGTTATAATACCCTGGCTGGGAGCGGGAAAACTTATCCACACAGGCACGTCCGTCCTCCGCCCAATCCAGCTTCAGCCCCTCGGCGGACAGAAGTTCGGAGGCGATCTCCCAGTTCAGCTCATTATCCTCAGCCAGCAGCACCCGGTATCCGCCCAGCTGCCCCTCCTGATTTGCGGTGTCCTCCGCCGCCTTTTCATTCCATCCCATATGCTGGCGCAGTCCGTAGAACAAGGTAGACTTAAACAGAGGCTTGGAGATAAATCCGCTTATGCCCGCCTCTTTTGCCTCCTTCTCGATATCGTTCCAGTCATAGGCCGATATGAGGATAATGGGGATGTCGCCTTTTAAGACCCTGTTGATCCTGCGGGCCGTCTCAATGCCGTCAATCCCCGGCAGCTTCCAGTCCAGAAGGATAATCTGGTAATCCCTGTGCTCCCTGTGGCGCTGTTTTACCATCTCCAGGGCGCTCTCCCCGTCCTGGGTCCACTCTGCCCTGATGCCAATGTCCTGTAAGGACGCCACGGTGCTTTCACAGAGCAGCTGGTCGTCATCCACCACCAGCATATTCCAGTCAGGAAGGATCATATCCACTTCCTCGACCTCCGCCTTCTCCATATCCAGGGAAACATGGAACCTGGTCCCCTTCCCCTTCTCGCTCTCCACCGCGATGGCGCCCTTCATGGCATCCACGATGTACTTGGTAATAGCCATACCCAGGCCGGTGCCCTCTGTCTTGTTGACCCTGGCATTATCCTCCCGGACAAAAGACTCAAAGACTTTCTTTCTGAACTCCTCGGACATACCGATCCCTGTGTCTTCCACCACAATGTGATTTCTCACATGCTTCTCCCCCAGAGGGGACTCCTCCTGGTACATGGCGATATTGATCTTCCCGCCCTCGGGCGTAAACTTGATGGCATTGGACAACAGGTTTAAAAGCACCTGGTTCAGGCGCACGCTGTCGCAGTAGACGTTCTCCGCCAGAATATCGTAGATCTGCACCTCAAACTGCTGGTTCTTGGCCTTTACCTGAGGCTGCACAATATTCACAATGCTGTCCATAACCTCCCGCAGAGACACCTGCTCCATATTCAGCGTCATCTTTCCGCTCTCGATCTTTGACATGTCCAGCACATCATTGATCAGGCCCAGAAGATGCTTGCTGGACATGGTGATCTTCCGAAGGCACCCCCGGACCCGGTCCCCGTCCTCCAAGTTGGCCGAGGCGATGGCTGTCATGCCCACAATAGCGTTCATCGGAGTCCGGATATCATGGCTCATGTTGGAAAGGAACTCGCTCTTGGCCTTATTGGCCGCCACCGCCTCCCTCCTGGCCTCCTCCAGGGCGCCAAGCTGCTGTTTATTCAGCTGAAAATACCGCAGAAAGACCAGCAGAAGCACTGCCAGCACAAGACTGCAGCTTCCCACTGCCATGTAGCTCCACTGCCGGTTGAGATGGCCCACCGTGGCGTCCAGAGTGCCGTAAGGCATGATGGTCACCAGATACCACTCCGAGTAGGGGAGCTTAGCGCAGTACATATGGCGGCGCTCCGTCTCCATGTTGATAATGCTGGAATAGTCGCGGTTATCCTCCATGGCGGACTGCAGCGCATCCACATAGCCCTCGGCGCCCTCAGCGCCCGCCTCCTTAAAAAGCTCCCGGATCCGATTAAAATACGAATCCCGAAAAGCCCCCGCGCTGCGGATGACAAAACTGCCGTCCTTGCGGATAATGTGGGAATACACCAGCGTATTATTCGCGTCCAGGGAGAGGATATCCTTGATATAGTCAACGGAAAGCCCTGCCACCAGAGCTTTGCTCTCCTGCCCGTCTGCCATCCTGTAGGCAGCCGGAACCGCCATCAGGATCAAAGCATTGCCCTCCTCGTCGGTTCCCACCGCGATCTTCTTCTCATTATTCCGCAGTGATTGCAAAAACGGTTCCGGGTCAGTCACTTTCACAGGGCTTCCAAAAAACATCTCAAACCCGCCGTCCTGGGAACAGGCCGCCAGATGGTTAAACCCTCTGGCCTTCGCGCTGTAAGCCAGCTCTTTTCTGTCTTCCTCCCCTCCCTGGGGCGGGTACTCCTGCACCAGCTCCTCTACCTGCATCAGCCGCATCTCAATGGTGGTCTGAAAATGCATGGAGATCCTCTCGTTCATCCCTGTCATATAGATGGTGCCGACTTCCGTAATGGTCTCCGTGCTGCGCTTGTTCATGTAAAATGCCAGAAATGAAAACACGGAAACGCACAGTGTCAGGATCCCTACGGCACTGACAGCCAGAAAACGAGTTATCCTGTTTTTCATACTTACCCTTCCAACCCTTTCTGGAATTCCCGAATCGCGGCAGCCGTCTGCTCATAGTCCGCTTTCACCCGCTCGGTGAGACCGGCCGCCTCCTGGCTCCATCCCGAGCGGAGGGCCTCCGTCAGCTCATGGCTGGATTCGTATAACCTGGTAAAACTCAGATTCTGGCAGACGCCTTTGATGGTATGGGAAGCTCTGAACGCCTCCTCATAGTTCCCCTCCTCCAGAGAACTGCACAGCAGATCAAAGCTTTTGTCATTTAAAAATTTCAGGACAAATTTCTGGACCAGCTTTTCGCTGCGCAGGCGGCCTAGGACATCCTCATAATCGCCGCCGAGAGCTCCGTAACATTCTTGTAAATTCATAATTCATCCTCCACATTTCATAGACGTCAGATTCATGTAATCTTCTCTGTTCTTCGGCCCGCTTTTCTTTGCCGCCCGCAAAGCCGCGTCCGCTCCGTGGAACAGCACATTATAATTGGTGCCCATATATCTGGTCCCGGCCATTCCGACGCAGACAGAGATCTGAAATCCCTCGTATTCTCCCTCCACGGCCTGGGCTACCTTTTCCGCCGCCTGGTTCATATCCACATCGCATCTTGCCAGAAACAAAAACTCGTCGCCGCTGATCCTGGCCACGATCTCTCCCTCGTCCGCAGCCTCTTTCAGCTTTTCCGCCACATGTATAAGGACCTTGTCGCCAAACTCCCGCCCGTTGAGATTATTGGCCCTCTTGATCCCGTCCACATCCACCAGCATCAGGACATACTCCTCCCCTGTGGACTTCCTAAGCAGCTGCTGGATCTGCTCTTTGGCGTAATCGTAGTTGAGAAGCGATGTCATGGCGTCATGGGAGGCCATCCGCTCCAGGGCGTCCATGCGGATCCTGGAATCGTGAATATCCACCACTTTGCCGATAACCCCCGTAAGCTGGGATTCATCGTCAAAGGACCACATGGACTGACACACGATCCTCACCCATCTGGACTCGCCGCCGATGTTGGCTTTGCAGTCATATTTGGCCACCGGCTTCTGGGGGGAGGTCTCGGTCAGGATGCGCAGAAATTCCGCGATATCTCCTCTGTCTACGATCGAATACAGGGGACTTCCCTCCTTAAAGGGATCCATGATGATCTCCGGAAGTTCCAGTTTCTTTGCCCCCCAGTCCGGCAAAGTAAGCATAGGCGGCAACAGGGTGTACTCGAACTGGATCTCGTCGGACATGGCGGCGTAAAAACTGCACTTCATCCGCTCCCGCTCCAGAAGCCGCAGAGTGCGCTCTGAGGCCAGGGAGTCTTTTGGCTGCAATTTATTCTCCAGAATCTCCTGGAGTTCCTGTTCATTGGTCCGGCCCGGATTGCTGTCCTTAAGCTTAGCCGGCAGAATATCCGCGATATCATTGAGGCACTTTAAGATCAAAGGGTTGAAGGTGCCGCACTCTCCGTCACAGATCATGCGCACCGCCTCCTCATGGGGAATGGCCTTTTTATAGACGCGCTCGCTGGTCAGGGCGTCGTACACATCCGCCAGGGCCACCACCTGGGCGGAGATGGGGATATCATCCCCCTTAAGCCCGTCGGGATATCCCCGGCCGTCATACCGCTCATGATGCCACCTGCAGATGGCGTGGGCCTCTTTCACCAGAGGTTCGTCCTGGTGGAACGCCAGGTTGTCAAGCATCTTGGCTCCGACCGTGGTGTGGGTTTTCATGGTGTCAAACTCTTCCTTGGTCAGACGGCCCGGCTTGTTAAGGATCTCGCCGGGGATAGAGATCTTTCCGATGTCATGAAGGGCGGAAGCCGTGCTGATCAGGGAGATCTCCTCCTGGGTAAAGGAGTATTTGTCCGTGATCTGGGACAGATGCTTTAAGATCTGTTCCGTCAATATCCTGATATGGAGCACGTGAAGACCGCTCTCCCCGTTTCGAAACTCCACAATATGGCTGAGGATATCGATCATCAGGGCACTCTGCTTTTCATTCTCGTCGATCTGTTCCATCACAAGGGCTGCCAGCTTCTTCTGCTTGGCATACAGCATGATGGTGTTGACCACCCTCCGGTGAACCACCGTGGAATCAAAGGGCCTGCTTATGTAATCCGAAATACCCATCTCATAGGCCCTCTTCACCGGCGCGGCTCCGCTTTCCGAGGATATCATAATCACCGGCACGTCCTCGATCCAGTCCCGTTTATTCATGATCTCCAGGACTCCGAATCCGTCCATCCTGGGCATCACGATATCCAGAAGGATCAGGGCCAGCTCCGTCCTGCGCTCCTCAAGGATCCCGATGGCCTCCTCGCCGTTCTCCGCCTCTATGATCTCATACTCACTTTCAAGCATATCCGCCAAAATCGCCCGGTTCATCTCTGAGTCGTCTACAATCAGTATTTTCTGTTTTAATTCCTGTTCCTTGCTCATCTTGATTCCTTCCTAAACATGTTACTTTTATTGTAAATGCTGACTCTTTCTTACTTCTTTCCTATCCATTATAAAGAATGCGGGCAAAAATTACAAGAGCAATCTGTAACACTTTTCCCGCCACTCCTCCCAATCCGGCATAAAAGGGGGGGCGAGGGGTGTCGTGATGCCAGTCAGAGAAGGAGAGATGTCCCGTCCGGGTT
>CAJUFP010000060.1 GCA_910585645.1 uncultured Hungatella sp.
CAGCCAGCGAATTCTGCTTTTGCCAGGGAGGGGAGGAAGGCTGTGTGCCGGGCGGGTGAATTTATGCCATGGAGATGAGACCAGGGAAACAGGAGGGCTGATACCCGACTGGTTCCCGCTTTAAGGGCTCATCGGAATGTTTGGCATATCTGAACCCGAACGGTACACAGCCTTCCTCCCCTCCCTGGCTCCACGACTCCCCCGCCCTTTACTCACTCAATAATATACTAATATGACAACCTTAAAATTCTATTTTATCCGGATTAGGGTGCTACAGAAGAAGAACCATAAATTTTTGAGAGATAATGGAGGAACATATGGAGAACAGCAAGGTATTTGCCATGAAATTTTCCAAGATCTACCCCCTGCTGGTGCAGAAGGCGGAGAGGAAAAACAGGACAAAAGAGGAAGTGGATGAGATCATCTGCTGGCTTACAGGGTACGATGAGGAGGGAATTTTAAGGCAGCTTGAGAAGGATGTGGATTACGAGACGTTTTTTGCCCAGGCGCCGGCCATGAATCCCAACTGCCGCCTGATCAAAGGGGTGGTGTGCAAGGTGCGGGTGGAGGATATTGAGGACCCTCTGATGCAGAAGATCCGATACCTGGATAAACTGGTAGATGAGCTGGCCAGGGGGAAGGATATGGGGAAGATCCTGCGGAAGTGATGAAGAGAAGATTGTGGGAGAGGCGGCCTCAATAGGGGCGAAATCTCCCACAAAACAGAGCGCGTTTAGACGGTCAATTGTCTGCACTGTTTTCGATAAAACAAAATGGAAAGCCCTGTGGCCGCGATCCACCCCACAGGCCACGCAAGCCAGATGCCCATGGCTGAGTTTGTCAGGTCGGAAAATGCAAATGCCAGGGCCACTCGAAGGATAAGATCCGTGAACGTGGCTGCCATGAACCGGGACATGGCGCTTGTGCCGCGGAGTACCCCGTCAGCCACCAGCTTGGCGGACACCACAAAGTAGAAGGGGGAGAGGATGCGCAAAAACTGTTGTCCCGTGGCAAGGGCCAGGGTGGAGGAGCGGTCCAAAAACAGCAGGAGGAGATAATGCCCCCACAGAAAATACAAAAGGCAGAATGGGACGCACAGACGCCACACCAGCGCAAGAGCGGCCCTGGCGCCCTGCCGTATCCGCGGATATCTGCCGGCGCCAAGGTTCTGAGCGGAAAAATTGGAGATGGCGTTTCCGATGGTGGTAAAAGAGGTAATGACCAGGTTGTTCAGCTTGACCGCGGCGGAGTATCCTGCGGCAACGCTGATGCCAAAGCTGTTGACGCGGCCCTGGATCATCATGTTTCCTACGGATATAAAAGATTGCTGCAATATACTTGGTACGGCGACAGCGGCTATTTGGGCCAGCAGGTGTCGGGAGAATACAGGGACCCTGGATTCTGTCTTTATGGATGACAGGCGTTTGAGTATCAGGCCTAAGGAAAGGACACAGCTGACGCCCTGGCAAAGGAACGTGGCCCAGGCGACGCCTGCGATCCCCATGGAAAACCATTTGACAAAGACGATGTCCATCAGGATGTTGGCGGTTGAGGACGCGGCCAGAAAGAAAAAGGGCGTCCTGGAATCACCCAGGGCAGAGAATATGCCGGTGGCAATATTACAATAGAAGAGAAACGGCAGCCCCCAGATGTAAATGGTCAGGTACAGGCAGGAGTCTGCCAGGATCTGGGGCTGGGTCTTCATAAGACGAAGAAGGGGGAGGGTAAAGCCCAGGCCCGCTGCCATCAGCCCCAGACACAGCACACCGCTGGCTATAAGGCAGGTGTACACGGCGGTTTTCATGGCTGTGTGAGCTTTGGCCCCAAACAGCTGGGCTGCCACCACAGAGCAGCCAATGTTACAGCCAAAAGCAAAAGCGAGAAAGATGAGGGTGATGTTGTAACTGTTCCCCACCGCAGCCAATGCATTTTCCCCGATATATCTGCCGGCCACCAGGGAATCCGCAAGATTATACAGCTGTTGAAATACTATGCTCCCAAACATGGGGAGGCAAAATGACCACAATACTTTTCGGGGTTCTCCCGTTGTCAGATCTCTGTTCATGGTTTTTATCAGGTCCTTTTCTTTTCTTTTTTTCAGAGGTATATTATACTATGGGATCATCAATAGATAAAATACATAGATAATATGGGGGATATATAAAATTTATATGGATATCAATTTTGAATACTATAAGGTTTTTTACTGTGTCGCCCGGTACGGGAGTATTACCAAGGCCGCGTCAGTGCTGGGAGGCAGCCAGCCTAATGTGACCCGGATGATAAAGCTTTTGGAGGCACAGCTTGGCTGCAGGCTGTTTGTCCGGGAACCCAGGGGGATCCGGCTTACGGAGACAGGAGAGCGGTTGTTTGTCCACGCGAAGGCTGCCTGGGACCATCTGATGACAGCGCAGGAGGAGATTCGGGGACAGGACCTGGAACATGGGGGGACCATTGAGGTGGGGGCTACAGAGGCGGCTCTCCATCTTTTTCTGCTGGAAGCTCTCCACGATTTTAGGGTGGAATACCCAAAGATCCGGATCAAAGTCCACAACCACAGCACAAAGGAAATCTTGAAAGATTTTGGGGCCGGCAATCTGGATTTTGCGGTGGTCACCACACCTTTTGAGACGCCGGAAGGGGTTCAGCGTGAGACTATGTGTCAGTTTAAGGAAATACTTGTGGGAGGGATGCAATATCGGCATCTGGCCAAAGGAACTGCTCTTGGAGACCTTGCAGGCTGTCCCTGGATCGGCCTGGGAAGAGGAACGGCGACCGGTGATCTCTATGAGGATTTTTTTCGCCGGCATAATGTGGATATCACCCTTGACATGGAGGTGGCAACTTCGGATCTTCTGCTTCCCCTGATCCGGAATAATCTTGGCATTGGGTTTGTGCCGGAGCCTATGGCAGCGCCCTTTATCAACAAGAAAACGCTGGTGGAGATCCCGATCCCATGCCAGGTGCCTGAGCGGGCGGTGAAACTTATTTCGGAGAAGGGGCGCGGCAGGACCAGAGCCGCCGAGATGTTTTATCGGTATTTAAAAGGGAGAGTTGCCGCTTGGCCGGAGGGAGACAGGTAATTGCAGGGAACTGATTTTAAATGCATTAAAAAATAAATTTCCAGTTGAAAACAGAACGTATGTTTGCTATAATAGAGGAAAAGGGAGAGGGACGTAAAACGGTTATGGCTGGGGAGGGAATATGGCAGAAAAAGAGCGAAACTATATTGCGATTGACCTGAAGTCGTTCTATGCGTCTGTGGAGTGCAGAGAACGGGGGCTGAATCCTCTGACCACCCATCTGGTGGTGGCGGACAAGAGCCGGACGGAGAAGACCATCTGTCTGGCGGTGAGCCCTTCCCTCAAGGAGTACGGCATCCCGGGGCGGCCAAGGCTGTTTGAGGTGGTAGAAAAGGTGGAGGAGGCCAATCGTTTAAGAAGGAGGAGCGCGCCTTTGGGGACTTTTTCTGGGACTTCCTGGGACGTGGGTGATTTGAAGGCCAACCCGGCCCTGGCCATTGACTATCTGGTGGCAGTCCCCCGCATGGCCCTGTATGTGGAGTGGAGCACCCGGATCTATCAGATCTATCTTAGGTTTGTAGCGCCGGAGGATATCCATGTGTATTCCATTGACGAGATCTTTGCGGATGTGACCGGCTATCTGGGGACGTATGGACTTACGGCAAGAGAGCTGGCGGGAAAGATGATCCAGGCGGTTTTTGAGGCCACGGGGATCACGGCCACTGCCGGGGTTGGGACGAATCTGTACCTGGCTAAGGTGGCCATGGACATTGTGGCCAAGCATATGAAACCTGATGAGAACGGGGTGCGGATCGCCTGTCTGGATGAGAAGGAGTACCGACGGCGTTTGTGGGATTACCGTCCTCTGACGGATTTTTGGCGGGTGGGGCGGGGATACCGGGATAAGCTGGAGGAACACGGGCTTTTTACCATGGGAGATATTGCCAAATGCTCCATGGGAAAGGCGGGGGAGTACCACTGCGAGGATCTGCTCTACCGCCTGTTCGGGGTCAACGCGGAACTGCTTATTGACCATGCCTGGGGGTGGGAGCCCTGTGGGATGGAGGATATTAAAGCCTACAAGCCTCAGTCTAACAGCATCGGTTCCGGCCAGGTCCTTCCCTGCCCCTATTCGTTTGAGAAGGCCAGGCTGGTGGCGCGGGAGATGGCGGATTCGGTGGCTCTGGAGCTGGTGGACAAGGGGCTGGTGACAGACCAGATGGTCCTGACCGTTGGCTATGACAGGGAGAATCTGGAGGACAAAGGCAGAGGCGGGAAGTATAAGGGAGCTGTGACCACTGACCGGTATGGGAGAAAGATACCAAAGCACGGCCATGGGACAGCGAATCTTGAACATCCCACGTCCTCCGCCAGGCTTATCACGGCGGCTGTCATGGAGCTGTTTGATACCGTTGTGTCGCGGGAGCTGCTGATCAGGCGTCTCTATCTCACTGCCTGCCGGGTGACGGACGAGGCTTTGGCAGCTTTTGCTTCCATGGAGAAAGCGGAGCAGCTTGACATGTTTACGGACTACCAGGCTCTGGAGCGGCAGCGCAGGGAGGAAGAAGCGCGTCTGGAGCGGGAGAAACGGATGCAGAAGGCTATGGTGGATATCAAGAAAAAGTTTGGGAAGAATGCCATTTTAAAAGGTATGAACCTGATGGAGGGAGCTACGGCAAAGGAGAGGAACCGGCAGATCGGGGGACACAAAGCGTAGTGTGCCGGGGCCAAGGCCTGATGCTTCTTATTCGGGGGGGAGCCGGATAGGAAGATGCTCCCCATGAACAGCAATCTACAGGGAGGAGAGAACATGTACAGAGACAGGCGCAGGCCCGCGGATCCGGGCAAGTATGAGGATATGATGGATCTGCCCCACCATGTTTCGTCTGTGCATCCCCAGATGGCGCTGTCAGACCGGGCGGCCCAGTTTGCGCCTTTTGCCGCTCTCACCGGCTACGGGGACGCCATACGGGAGACGGCCCGGCTTACGGATGAGCTTGTGTGGCTGGATGAGGACAACCGGGGAAGTCTGGACGGGAAACTGCGGGTTTTGCAGGAGCACATAAAGGAACACCCGGAAGTGACCATCACTTTTTTCAGGCCTGATGGCAGGAAGACGGGAGGGGCCTACGAGACGGTGACCGGGAATCTTAAAAAGATCGACACCTTTGCCAGAAAGCTGGTGATGGAGGACGGGACTGCCGTGTTGATGGAGTATGTGATTCAGATGGAGTGCAGGTTGTTCTGGGAAGAAGAGTGAGGGATTTTTTGCGGTTTTGGGCAGAGGATCGATCGTGGGCCCGGTGAGGGAGTCAGACAGGAGGAGAAGATGCAGGCAAAAGACAGGAACAGGAGACGGTGTGTTCTGGCCGCAGCAGTGGCAGTGACCCTGATATGGAGCGCAGGCTGCGGGACCTTAGGGGGCGATGGCGCGGGGATGGCGACGGCAGCAGAGGAAGGGGCCGGTGAGGGGAGTTTAAGACCTTCAGACCCGGGGACGCAAGAGGCGTCCCGGATGGAAGGTCAGAGATCAGCGGAAGAAAAGACGGATGAAGTTCCTGTGTCCCAAAACCAGGGCTCCATGGCCGAAAAGGAAAGCGGTCTTCTTATATTTGACCATCCGGAGATGGTGGGAGAGGAGCTGACAGAGCGGTGTGAAGATTACGCGTCCCTGGTGGAGAGCTATGTGGAATCCGACTCCTTTGGCCCTGGGGACAGCCGGCGGGCAGAGGAATTGGCAGAGCTGCTGTCCGGCCACTACGAGGTGGCCGGGCGCGGGGATGAGGAGGGTCGGGCGTACTATGTGGCGGCCCGGCGGGCGGATGCCCCGGTATATGATGATTTTCAGTGCCTGTCCGTTGGCTATGTGTCCGGCCCTGATACGCCCGGGGAGGTTTGTCAGATCGGATATGACAGGACGGACGGCAGGGAGAGGATCCTGTATCAGCTTCCGGATTACGGGCTGACGGTTTTGGCGGATATGAAGACGCCGGAGGCTCTTGACTGCTTTTGTCTGGTTCCCTCTGATACCTTTGGCGGAAAGGCGTTTGGGAAGGCCTTTGAGACAGGGGGAAGGATGGAGTTAGACTTTTTGAGAGATCATCCGGGGCTTTCGTTCTTCTACGAAGACCGGTCCTACATCTCCTGCTATTATCAGGATGAGGATACCCTGGAGTTTTACTCGGAGCCCTATCTGTGCCATATCCTCCTTGGCGGGGATGAGGTCCAAAAGCTCCAGGGGCTATTGGACCAGGGACAAAAGAAGCAGGTGTTTGACCGTGAGAGTCAGGCGGTCCAGTGGCTGCGGCAGCAGGAGCCTTCGGTCAGGTCTACGGGGGCGGATCTGAAATTGGGCGATAGCTACTACAGAATATTTGGCAGCAAAGATTGCGGGGGCTATATCATGGCTTACGGGGCGGAGTCGGTTTCCCTGGAGATGTGCGGGCCGGCTTACACCTATGTGATGGACAGGATCAGGCAGGTCATGGGGAGGGATTATGGAACTTTTGACGATGCCTGGTTTGATACGCCTCTTAGAAAGGCTTCTCTGGAATTTCCCAGGCTGGAGAAGGGGGAGGACGGCGATCATGAATTTGTATCTGGCACTCAGACAGTGACAGAGCCGGGAAAGCTTAAGAGTCTTGGAGCCCTGTTGGGCAATGCCATCCAGGGCCATGAGGCTGTCTCAGCCTGCCCTTACAAGGGAGTGCTGGACATTGAGCGGGAGGACGGGGAGACTTTGCGGATGTTTGTGGCCGTGGATTCCTGCGATTCCATTACCTATGAAGGGCGGATCGGGTTTGAGTATGGAAGGCAGGAAGATCTGGCAAAGATCTTTGATGAGGTTATGAGGTGAGGGGAGTTTTTGGAGGATGTACACAGGGAAAGTTTCATGAACAAATCAATACAGGAATCCAGACAGATAATGAGGAAAGATTATGATAACGCGATACTATAATGGAAAACTCTTTACCTCCGATCCGGTACGGCCTTGGGCGTCGGCTATGGCTGTGGAGGATGGGCAGATCCTATGGGTGGGCGGTGAGCCCTTTGAACATTTTCCCCTTAAGGGCAAGGGAGAGATAGAGCAGGTAGATCTTCGGGGCAGGTTCGTGACTCCGGGCTTTATTGATTCCCACATGCATCTTTTGGGATATGGCAGGCTTTTGGGAGAGGTCTCCCTGACCGAACACACGGATTCTTTGGAGGATATGTGTTTGGCGGTGAAAACATTTGTGGAGGAAGGCAACATCGCGGAGGGAGCCTGGGTCTGCGGGAGAGGGTGGAATCAGGATTATTTTCAGGGGGAGAAACAGTATCCCAACTGCCATGATCTGGACGCCATCTCGGATAAGCACCCGATCTTTCTTACAAGGGCCTGCGGCCACCTGGCGGTGGCCAATTCCATGGCCATGAAGCTGGCTGGTATCGGAAGGGATACAAAGCAGCCAAAGGGCGGAAGATTCTGGGTGGATGACCAGGGGGAGCCTCTGGGAATCTTTGAGGAGAACGCCATTGACATGGTGAAGAATGCCATTCCCGGACCATCTCTGGAGGAGGTTAAGTCGTATATAAGGGCTGCCTGTAAAAGCCTGAATCGTTTTGGCATCACTTCGGTCCACAGCGATGATTTCCTGTCCCTTCCCCAGGTGGGGTATGAGAACGTGCTTCGGGCCTACCGGGAGCTGGAGGAAGCGGGAGAGCTGACCATAAAGGTCTATGAACAGTCACAGTTTGAGAATCTGGAGCAGTTTCAGGAGTTTGTGGGAAAAGGGTATGTTACCGGAGCCGGGACAGAGTATGTAAAGATCGGACCTTTGAAGATCGTGGGGGACGGATCTTTGGGGGCAAGGACGGCTCTTCTTGGAGCGCCGTACGCGGATAAGCCGGATACCTGCGGTATGGGGATCGTCACCCAGGAACAGCTGGATGAGATGATTTTTTGGGGACACAGTCATGGGATGCAGATAGCGGTTCACGCCATTGGGGACGGCATGATGGAGCGTGTGGTCCTGGCCTATGAGAAGGCGTTTGAAGCACATCCCAGGAAGGATCCCAGGCACGGGATCGTCCATTGTCAGATTACCACAGGGAGGCTTTTGCAGAAGTTCAGACAGCTGGGCCTTCACGGGTATATTCAGACGATCTTTCTGAACTACGACAGCAGGATCGTGGAGAGCCGGGTGGGAAAGGAAAGGGCAAAAGATACGTATCGGTTTAAGACCCTGATGGATATGGGCTGTACGGTTTCCAATGGTTCCGACTGCCCGGTGGAGACTCCGGATGTGATGAAGGGGATCCAGTGCGCCGTCACCAGAGCTTCCCTGGACGGGACGAGAACCTTTTTGCCGGATGAGGCTTTCGAGCTGGGGGAAGCCCTTAGAAGTTACACATCCATGGCGGCCTGGGCAGCTTTTGAAGAAAGGAAAAAGGGGATGCTCAAAGCGGGCATGGCTGCGGATTTTGCGGTCTTTTCCACAGACCTTACACAGGTCCCAGGCAAGGAACTGGGAAAGGTCTGTGTGGATGAGACTTTTGTGGACGGCGTCAGGGTCTATAAAAGAGGGAATCGCCTTTCATAACCAGAGCAGAACACCACGATGCGGTGGGGCGTGGTCTGAGCCGGGATGCTGCGGGTGGTGGCAGAGTAGAGCACCAGAAGGTACTGGCCTCCGGGAACACCCAGGTAATACTGGCCGTTTGGCAGCTGCATGGCAGTGGATCCGGAAAGGTTCAACACCAGAGAGTTGTCGCTGTTTCTTAGATTCCGGTCGAAATAGTCAAACATGGCGTACTCGCCTCTTTGTGGGAATACCACAGCTGCGGCCTGGTACTGGGGCGGGTAGATGAGAGGCATGGGGGCCGAGGTGTCATAGAAGGCTATGATGGTGTCGCCCTGCTGGATTGGCTTCTGATCCAGGACAAATGTAGAGGAACTGACAAGAACCTGATAGTCCTCCTGATACCTGGTCCGTATGTAGACCAGGAGTGTGCAGTAGGAAGAAGCGTTTCCGCTTTGGAGAGGGGTTACGGAGGTGACAAGTCCTTCAATGGGAGAAAAACGGCTCATAGTGACTCCTGATAGATGGATTTCAATATAGGATATGCGGAGAACAGGGAAAGGGAACCAATAGTTTTTGCAGAGGAAAAGGATAAAGGTGTATACTGTTTAGAGAGTGTTTTTGCCCGGTGCTTTACCGGGTATTTTTTTTGTTAGTTGTTTTTATCCTGCAGTTCCACCAGCTTTTTTATCTGATCCAAGGCATAGTTTTGGAAATCCGGACGCAAGGACTTGAAGATTTTGAAAGCCTCATCAAACTTGCTGACTTCGTCCGGATTTTCATTGAACATATCACCGTCCCCTGTTTCCAGCCAATGCTGGTTTACGTTGTAAAGTTCACATATATGGCGCAGCAGAAGTTCTTTAGGCTGAACGCGGTTATATTCAATGTTACTTATTACATCTCGGCTTACGCCTAATCTTTCTCCAAATTCCCGTTGAGATAATTTTAATGCCTCTCGTATGATTTTTATTCTGTTAGACAATGGAGTCCCTCCTTTGATACGAATAAATACATATTACAACACAAAAAGGCAACAGTCAACACAATTTTAAAGCAAAATAAGTGTTGACAACACTTCAATAATGCGCTAAACTGTGTTTATAACACAACATAGGAGAGCGAGGTGAGCATATGACACAGACAAAGGATAATATTCAGCGGATCGCTGAATTTAATGCTCTTTTTATGAATTTAAATGACAAAGGACAAGACGCGGCGCTTACAGTTTTGCAGGCACTTGGCTTTGCCCAGTCTGTGATGTATTCACAAAATGTAGATAAGCAGAGTAATTCGTCAAAACAATTTGTATAAATACAAACGAAAGCAGGCTTTAAGGGGAGTTTATGAAAGCAACAGATAAACAGCAGGCAGAGGAAACCATAGCGCTTCTAAAGCGCGTTCACACTCATATAAAAAAGATGATAGATGCCAGGAACAGGTCGTCAGCTCTGGAACTTTTGGAGCAGTGTCAGAGCTGTGCTATTGGTTTGGGGGAAAAGATAGAAGCAGCAGAGGGGGAACAAGCACCAACGATCTCCCTGTTGGAGGATTACTGTGAGTTAGTATACCAGATTTATGAGAAAGTCAGACAGTCCAGTGTGGTAAGCGGCAGTCAGGTACATAATGATTTGTCCAGGAAATTGATACGGATAGGAAACAGTATTAAACAAGATATTCATGTGCGTAAAGAGGCGGTATTTTTACCGTATAAAGCCTCTATGTGGGATTCACTAGAGAGTATATGGAGAGCGGCAGAGGCAGATCCTCAGTGTGATGCCTACGTGATTCCGATTCCCTACTATGACAGGAACCCGGATGGAAGTTTAGGGCAGATGCACTATGAAGGTAATTTATATCCTAAGGATGTGCCTGTCACATACTATCGGGATTATGAGTTTGCCATACGGAAGCCGGATATGATCTTTATTCACAATCCCTATGATGAATTTAACTATTTAACCAGTGTGCATCCATTTTTTTATGCTAAGAACCTAAAGAAGTTTACAAAAAAGCTAGTATATATTCCTTATTTTATCTTAGGAGAGCCGGCTTCTGATAATCCTGAGGCGGAAAAAGAGATAGCACATTTTTGCACAACTGCGGGAGTTATCTATTCGGATAAAGTCATCGTCCAATCAGAGAATATGCGTCGTGTATACGTCAATGTGATGACGAAGTTTGGATCAGGACATGGTTTGACGAGGAAAAGCTGGGAGAGAAAGATTCTGGGTTTAGGATCGCCGAAGATGGATAAGGTTTTGAACACCAAAAAGGAGGATCAGGAAATTCCGGAGGAATGGCTGAAGATTATTCGAAAACCGGATGGTGGCTTAAAAAAAATAATTTTATATAATACAGGGTTAAGCGCCTTTTTAGAACATAGCGAGTTGTATATGGATAAAGTGAGGGATGTGTTCCGGATTTTTCGGGAGGAAAAGGAAGAGGTGGCCTTGTTGTGGAGACCACATCCATTGTTTTATGCTACGATAAAAACTATGCGTCCTCAGTATCTGGAAGAATATGAAAACCTGGTGGAACAATATCGCAGGGATGGATGGGGGATTTATGACGACTCGGCGGAGCTGAATAGAGCTATAGCGATCTGCGATGGGTACTATGGAGATGGAAGCAGCGTTGTGTAGCTATGCCGGGACGCAGGGAAAAAAGTGATGATCCAGGATGTAGGAGTTGTAGGGAAAACAGTTAAAGGAAAAGACAGGTCATGATTCTGTGGCTTCCAACGCTTTTGGCCATGCTAGCGTCCAATTTCGGCTGGAAGCCATGGATTTATGATATAAAGCATTTTCAAGAGGAGGCTTATGTGATGAGGGAACAAGAGCAGAATAAAACGAAAAAAGGAGGTTTTGTGATTGGCATTGCAGCTGCGGTGGTGGTCATTGCGGCATTGATGGGTGTCATAATATTTCTTCTGCTGTCACGGAACGCGAAACCTGAAGAGGAAAAACGTAATGTAGTCATCACTCCTGAAAATGTAGAGAGCGTGTTGGAAGAGCTTACCGAAACACAGGATGTTGTACCTCCGGGATATTACACTGCTACGATGAATACCACATGGCATTTTGCCGCGGGAAACGAGGCATCCTATGATGCGGTGGTTGAAAATGTAGAGGCAAATACCAATGATGTATATTTTGACATTGTGTTGGAGGAGGACGAATCAAAAGTTTTGTACCAGTCTCCGGTTATTCCACGGGGAGGGCGTCTGGAGGAGATTACATTGAACGAATCTCTGGCGGCGGGGAACTATAACTGTGTGGTAATCTATCATCTTATTGATGAGGAACAGAACACGCTGAGCACTTTGCGGATCGGTATTGCTATCATTATAGAAAGCTAGATTCGCAGGATAAGGGAAATGTATATGAAAAATCAGGAGGAAAATGCAAATGAACAGGAAAAATTTTAAGAGATTCGCGGCTGCATCATTGGCAGCAACAATGGCGTTTGGAAGCGCAATGACCGTATTTGCTGAAGGAGAGGACACGACACCGGCAGCAGGCGTTGCAGAAGGCACTGGAAGTTATGAAGGCGGGGAGATGAAGTATCCCACACTCTCTGTTACACTGCCTACGATTCCGGCTGGGACCTACGATTATATCGCTGACCCCAACGGATTGATCGCAGCGACTAATACAGCCAAATACGAAGACTCCACGTTCACAGGGACGACTGGTCTTTTCTTCCTTACTTCCAAAACAGATGCCGGCGCTAAAACCTATACGGAAAAGAGTGCGGCATTGACTCTGGCAAATGAAAATGCCCAGGACCTCGATGTGACTGTCAAACTGGAACAGAAAACGGCTGGAAACAGTATTATCCAGTATGCATCTTCTGCGACATTTGATGCTGATGATACGGCTAATAAACTTTATCTTGCAGTTACGGATGGGGAAACAGACCCTAATGAAGCGGCTCTTTCTGCCAATGGCGCAGCGGTGGTTAAAACGACAGTTGCAGGTGTGCCTGATAACTATGAAGCAGGGTATGATGAGACTGATGGGTATCAGTATGTAAAGAAAGCAGATGACGCTTTGGCAGACTGGAATGACTGCTCCTTTATGCTGACTGGCGCTGTCAACAAGAACGCAACATGGGGAGAAGACATTGTGTTTCCGGAGATTAAGGTTACCTGGAGTTATAAGGAGCATACGGATGCTTACTTGGATTCGCTGACAATGACTGCCTCCAGTACGGCTGTAACAGCGACTCTCCCAGAAGGAGTAACTGTTTCAAAAGTTGAATTATTTAAAGTGGGAGTTACAACTCCGACTGCGATGGTAGCAGGAAGTCATTATACAAAGAGTGGGGATACTTATACTTTTAAAGCCGATATGGTATCGAAATGGTCTGGCGCCACTATCAAGTTTACATACTCTAATGGAAATATAGATGAAGTAATAGTACAGTAATATAGTTCCGTTTTTGGAGGCTATATGCCGGTCCTGATGGGCCGGCATATTTAAAGATAATGAAAACAATGGGGATTGTAATGTCAGCTAAAAAGAATAGAAAAGAAAGAGGACATATAAAGATAGGAAAGAAGGAAAAATGCTGTGGATGTAACGCATGCATGAATGCGTGTGAACAAAACTGCATTTCTATGGAGACGGATTCAGAGGGGTTTTTGTATCCGCATGTAAACACGGAACTGTGTATCGAATGTGGGAATTGTACTTCCAAATGCCATATGATAATGAACGTACAGAGTGGGAATCAGCCTGTACCGGACTGCTGGGCCGCTTACAACAGGGACGATAAGAAGATGCAGGAGGGATCCTCAGGGGGCATATTCGAATCCCTGTGTGAAGTTGTATACGATATGCAGGGGATTGTTTACGGAGCGGTTCTGGATGGTGAATTGCATGTAAAACATCAGCGGGCATTGAATATGGAAGATGCAAAAAAATTTCGTAAATCCAAGTATCTTCAATCGGATATCGGATACACATTTTCAATGGCAAAGGAAGATCTTGAAAGGGGAAAGACTGTGCTGTTCTCCGGAACACCGTGCCAGATAGGAGGATTATATGGCTATTTGGGAAAGGACTACGAAAATTTATATACGGTAGATTTGGTGTGTCATGGAGTTCCTTCCCAAAAAGTCTTCAGTCAATATTTGGAGGAACTGGAGAGGGCGTATGGAACGCGGCCGGTTTTTGTCTGCTGGCGCGACAAAAGAGACGGATGGGGGCCTAATAAAGTCTCAGTCCGGTTCGAGAATGGGTATGAAATAGTCAGCCCTTCCTCCTATAATACCATGCAGTTCGGGTTTTTGAATAATCTCTATTCACGCCCTTCCTGCAGTGAATGCAGATATGCCTCTGTCCCAAGAATAGCAGATATAAGTTTGGGCGACTTTTGGGGATATGATGGAGAACTGCTGACAGGTAATCAGAATAAGGGAATAAGTATGATCGCGGTGTCAAACCGTAAGGGGATGTTTCTTTTTGAAAAGATCCGTCCTTCTTTGATCGCTGAGAAGGTTAGTGTGGAATATTGTAAAAGTAAATCAGCCCATTTTGGCAATACACCGGGCTGTCATAAAAACAGAAAGAAATTTATGGATGAATTGGATACAGGGAAAGACTTAAACACATTGATCGGAAAATATCTGTATGGCGAGAACTGTACAAAAGAGTTTGAACTGTGCGGCTTAAAGGAGTTTATTGAGAATACCGGAAACAATTACACGGATCATCAATGCCGGATACCGGACAGCAAAAAAACAGGTGTTAAAATTTATATGCAGATATCAAATACACTGTAACTATATGCCATGGCAATGGGAGAGGCAGAATGAATATTTTAATCACGAATCATTCAATTATGTACAACAGAGGATCAGAAGCCGTTATAAGGAGTATTACCCGGATCTGCAGATTTTGGAGGCCGGATAGTTTTATCACTGTGTCAACAGGGGAGGAGGGGGAGATATTAAAGGATGTTGCAGATGCGGACCAGACTGTACCCAGGTATGACTCAGCCGGCAGAATAGATCCCCTGTTGTCTGCGGCCAAGCAGGCGGATATTGTTCTTGTGACAGGCGCTGATAACTATGACAGCCTGTCTGGAAATCCCGCCATGGAAGAAGTGAACAGAAAGCTGAGTGATGAGACAAAGGCAAAAATGATACTTTATGACTGCTCATTACACGAGAATAATTTTGTGGAAAACACATTCAGAGATTTCACAAGATTTTCGTATGTTACTGCCAGGGAATCCATAACGTATGAAATGCTGTTAAAGAGATTTCCTTTGGACAAAATCGGGTTATATCCGGATCCGGCGTTTGTTATGCCTGTGGAAAAGTGTAACATGCCGTCAGGTTTTGCAGAAGGGCAGATGGTGGGCATAAATATCAGCAATCTGATCCTGACAGGCCGCTTCGGTGCTGATAGGGAGACGATATTGGATTCATATCACAGACTGATGGATTTTATTCTTAAGAAAACGAAATATAAGATTATATTGATTCAGCATATTGTGAATAATGGGTATGACTTAGACGCTTTGGAGAAGATTTATTCATGGTATAAAGAAGATGATCGGGTCATTTTAATGAAGACAGAGCTTTTAAACGCTATGCAGATTAAATACGTGATCTCTAAACTGAGAATATTAGTGACAGCAAGAACCCATGCGTCAATCGCGGCATATTCGACATGTGTGCCAACTCTTGTTGTCAGCTATTCGGTAAAGTCTATGGGGATAGCAAAGGATTTGTTTGAAGACATTAATCCCTTTGTACTCCCACTCTGCGAGATGGAGGATAAGGACGAACTGAGAAGAAAGTTTGAGTTTATTATGGAGCATGACTCAGAAATAAGAAAATATTTACACAGGATTATCCCCAAATACAAACTGCAGGCCTTAAAATTCGGGGAGATTCTATAGATGGATGCATATGCAGGATACTATATTGAGGAAGAAAAATTAATGGAGTCGTCCTCAGGAGGCGCTGTAAACGCGATATCAGAGAGATTCGCACAGAATGGGGGAATTGTCTATGGTGTTTCCTATTCACAGGATTTCTATTCCGCAGTCTATGAATATGCCGAATCAGAGGAAGGGGTAAGAAAATTCCGGGGCAGTAAATATGTGTATGCTAATAAAACGATCCAAAAGGATTCAGGAATTGTATCCGTGTATAAAGATGCCGTGCAGAAATTGGGAGAGGGAGCCAGAATTCTGTTTACAGGGACAGGATGTGATATTGCCGCGCTCATAGGGCTTGCAAAGAGAGAGAACGCAAATACAGAGCGGCTGTTCACAATAGAATTAATCTGTGACGGTGTGACAAACGAAATTGTACAGAAAGAGTTTGTGTCATATATAGAAGGGATTTATAAATCCAAAGTGATTAAGTTCAGTCTCAGGTATAAAGACGGAGGGTGGACACCGCCATATATATACGCTGAATTTGAGAACGGAAAAAAGTATTTGGAACCGTTCAGTGAATCAGATTATGGATTTGCGTTTCTAAATTATAAAAGGAAAGCGTGCTATCACTGCCGCTTCAAAGATAAAAACCATTTTGGAGATATAGTAGCCGGGGATTTCTGGGGATGCCGTCCAGGTATGGACGAATACAACAAAAAGGGCGTTTCTCTGCTTCTGGTGAATACAAGAAAAGGAGATATTCTGTTAGACTGCCTCAGACAACAGCGATTCTATTTGAAGAAGACCGACAGAGAATATGCGCTCTGTCATAATCCCCGGTATTTTACCTCCCACGAGGAGTCTCCCGGGTGGGATCTGTTTGATCAGATAATTAAGGAGAAGGGGCTGCACGAAGCAGTGAGAAGCTGTCTAAACATTACAGAACCGGAGCGGTTTAGGGATTGCGTGTTCAGCGAAGTCGTCTTGTGGGGGACAGGAAATTGTTTTCGTAAGTATATCTCTGTGATTCGGGAGTTATTCTCAGCCATTCGTGTTGTTGACAGCAGCGAACAGCGATGGGGAGAAACATTGGACTATGGACTTATATGTGAATCTCCGGATATTCTGGACAACAAAAGGGATAGTTTCGTTTTAATTATGATTGAAAATGTGAATGGGGCATTTCAAGTGGTCAATGCATTATTGGACCGGAATATTACGGCGTTTGACCACATAAAAAACTGGATTTATTACGGAAAAATTCAGAAATAGAGGATTTTACACAGTAGTAATGAGGAAATACAGATGAATAGAGAGATAGGCATTCTAACCTTCCACTATGCCGACAACCACGGTGCGGTACTGCAGGCATACGCGCTGAGGCGGGTCATTAATTCCTTTTTGGGCTGCCATGCAGATCTTATCAATTATGTACCAAAAGGCTATAACTATCCGGTTTCTCCGGAACATGCGGACAGCCAAAAGAAAAAGAGAGAAAAGTTTGAACGGTTTCTTTTGGAATATTGCGGGGTCAACACGCCGATGATTCATTCGGTTGAGGGAAACAGTAAAGATGTATATGTGGTGGGAAGCGATCAGATCTGGAACCTGGATATTTGGGAGGCAGCGGCTGACTGTGAATACTTCCTGCCCCATTTAAGCAGCAAGGCAAAGAGAATCGCCTATTCGGCAAGTATTGGAATGGAACCAGAGGAGATCGATGAAGAATTATTCAGACAATATCTTCCCTGGTTTGACAAAATTTCCCTGAGAGAGGAGAACTGCGTGGAGCGCGTATCCAGGCTGTCAGGGCAGAAATGTCACGTTACCCTAGACCCGTCCCTGCTGCTAACAGGGGAAGACTATGAGCCGCTGATGGAAAAGCCGGACCGGGCACAAGAGCCGTATCTCCTTTACTTCTGGTACGATCTGGGAGATGGGGGACTTGGAAGTGTGGAGACAGTCAATACACTTGCAAGAAAATACAATGTGACGATTAAGCACTCATTTCTCTCAGAGTCCTCACTGGCCAGAAGAATGCTTGTAAGGGACGGAGGCAGCATGATCCAGGAGGGAATCGGTGAATTTTTGTGGTATGTAAAAAATGCTATGGCCGTGGTCACCAATTCCTTTCACGGAGCCGTGTTTTCCATACTGTTTGAGAGACCGCTGTATCTGTACTATCCCCAGATCAGAAAGTGCAGACAGGAGAACCTGGTCCGGCTGCTTCATCTTCAGGACAGGGTAATTGAGGGGTATGTCAGCGGGGACAGACTGACTTTGCAGACAGATTATAAACCTGTCTTCCATCGGTTGGACAGGGAGAGAAGGAAATCATTAGCATATCTGAGAGAAGCAATCAGAGGCGCGGAAAGAGAATAGAGAATGTCTGATACAAAAATATTTCCATCCCTTAGGATCACATGGCCGGATGAAGGAAAAGCCGGCTATGAGAAAAAGTGCCTATATCACGAAAGACTTCTGTATCGGTACTTGCAGCGGAAAATGGAAGGGTGGAGTGTAAAACAGTTTTTTGAGAGTGAGAACATAGACAGCTTCGCCCTATACGCAGTGACGGATTTCACACATCTCTTTTTAAAGGATCTGGGGCCGGACTGCAGAAGGCAGGGATTGAAAGCAGTCTGTGACAGAAATGCGGGAATGTTCCGAAAGCAGTTGGGAAATTATCCTGTGGCTTCCCCGGATGAGCTGGCGGGGCAGTACCATGGGAAGGCGGTAGACAAGATCATTGTGATGAGTGTCCTTCATGAGAATGAGATCATCAGTGATCTGTTAAAAAAGGGGATTTTATTAGATGACATTATTTCAGTTGTAAGTGTGCTGTATGCATGAGAAACAAAGGATGGGCAGATCATGAATATGGTGATTTTCGGTACAGGAGATATATACAGAAGAAATAAAAATTATATTGCAAAGGATGATAACATAGTTGCGCTTTTAGATAACAATAAACGCATACAGGGACGCCGGTTAGACGGCATACAGATTTACGACCCGTCAGATATTGGCGGGATATCCTATGACAGGATTATACTTATGAGCGCTAGCTACAGGGCTATGAGAGAACAGCTTCTTGAACTTGGCTGTGACAGTGGGGATATTCTGTATTATCCGGAATATGTCAGCTTAGCGCAGGCAGGGAAGATGGAAGTCTATTTTGGGGCTCCTGTAAATATGTCGAAAAAAAAGGCATTGGTCATCACTTCTTCCCTGGGATATCACGGAGGGGCTATGACAGCCGTATACACGGCTATGGCATTGGAACAAAAAGGATATGCAGCGGTGGTTGCGGCGCCCGGCGGCGACAGAGATTTTATCGAAGAATTTCGGGATAAAGGAATCACATTCTTTATCTGCCCCAGCCTTCCGTTTGCCAGGCAGAGCGATCTGTTCTGGACAAAACCGTTTCAGATGGTTGTTGTAAATACGTATCCCATGATCCTGTGCGGGCTTGAGATCAGCAGATACCGGAAAGTCGTGATCTGGCTCCATGAAAGCCACAGTGTATATCAGTCTATGGACTTCTGGAGGAGCCGGGTTTTAAATGAGATTTTGTCTCCAAACCTGCGCATTTATGCGGTAAGTGATGTTGCGAAGAGAAATTTTGAAAAAAATATCAGGGAGTGCAATACAGGGATACTGCCCTGCGGGATTCCGGATACAGGGACAGAGGCTTATAAAATCAATGAAAAACTGAGATTTGCCGTTATCGGAACCATTCATCCCATCAAATGTCAGCTGCTGTTTTTAGATGCTGTGGAACGTCTGGAGGAATCACGGCGTGGGGAGAGCGAATTTCTGATAATCGGGGATCAAGGCAATGAACCGGACTATGTCAATCTGGTTGAGGCCAAGGCAAAGCGTCTGACCAATGTTTCGATTTTAGGGAGAAAGACCCGAAGAGAGGTGGAGGAGATCTATGGGACCATTGATGTGCTGGTAGTGGCGTCAGAACAGGAGACTATGTCTTTGACAGCCATAGAGGCCATGATGCACAAAAAGGTCTGCATCGTATCGGATGCAGCCGGAATGGCCGGGTACATCAGGCATAAGGAGAACGGGCTGACCTTTCGTGTCAACGACGTAAACAGTCTGCTGGAAGGGATGGAGTTCTGCATACAGAATCGGGACAGATTGGAGCATATGGGAAGGCGCGGAAGGGAAACGTATGAGGCGTTCTTTACACTGGAGAAATTCGGGGACAGAATCCAGCCAAAGATGGCGGAATGGAAATTAGCATGAAAAATGTTTTTGATATAAAAAGAGAGAAAAATTTGAATTTTATACTGCCCAAAGAACAATTTCTGCCAGGAGCCTCCTCCGTAGATATGACGGGCGTACTGGTTATTATGCATATTCACTATATAGAGACTATTCAGGAATATCTTTACTATATGTCCAGTATTCCATTGGAAGCCAATATTATCTTCACTACCTCTCACCAGGAAGTGAGAAACGTCCTGGAATCATACCGAAATTCTACAGGAAGAAAATTTCGTATAATGGAAAAGATAAACCGTGGGCGGGACATAAGCGCGCTGTTGGTAACGAGCAGGAATGAATTGATGAAGTACAGGCTTATCTGTTTTGCCCATGATAAAAGAGCCAGAGATAAAGAGACACAGAAAGACGTAGAAATTTTTGTCAGATGTTTATGGGAGAATACACTGGGCAGTGAAGCTTATGTGAGAAATGTGATACATATGTTTGAGAGACATACCTCCCTTGGGCTGTTGATGCCGCCGGAGTCATTCAGTGATAATTATAAATTTGTCCACACCAATACCTGGGATAACAACTATAAATTGATGGAAGCCCTGGCAAGGGAATTGAAGCTTCACTGTGATCTGAATCCGAAAAAGAAACCTCTCTCTCTGGGAACCGTTTTCTGGGCAAGGACAGAGGCCTTGAAAAAACTTTTTGAGAAAGAATGGAAATACGAAGATTTTGATGAAGAACCGCTGCCTATGGATGGAACTATCAGCCATGCAGTTGAGAGGTGTTTTGCATATGTAGCTCAGGACGCGGGATTCGATACAGGAATTGTTATGACAGATAAGTTCGCAGGGGAACGGATGGATGCGATGCAGGATATAATGACAGAGACATTTGATTTTCTGACTAATGTTATAGGGATTCAGACTATTGGGGAATTAAAGGTTGGAAATCAAGCATATGCTTCCATGTTGGAGTTTGCAAAAAAATTTCGGTATGTATATATTTATGGGGCAGGTGAGTATGGGAGGATATGCCGAAGAATTTTAAATGGTTTCCGTATCCCTGTGGAGAGTTATATTGTGAGTAACAGGGAAGAGATGGTTATGGAAGCTGAGGGGTTGGCTATATATAACTTTTCAGAGATTCCATTAGATGATGAAACAGGTATTATCATAGCAGTCAGCAGCAAGTATTCTGGAGAAATTATGGAGGAGATCAGGAAGGAAGACGCAAATTTTAAAAATATTTACTATTTTTCCTGCAGCGATCTGTCAGAGGAGGGGCGGACTTTATAAAGAAGAAAGCAGAATATACCAGAGAAAGCGGTGATAAATCAATGATGTCCCAGGAAGAAATGCATACAATCTCCGTATTCCGGCAGCACATCCCAAAAGAAACCTTCGGAAAATTTGCAATTTACGGAACCGGAATCCATGCAGGGGCGATTCTGACCCACTGTATGGATTATGAGATTGGAGGGGTGCTGGACAGGGAGAAAACAGGACAGACTTTTTGCGGCCTTCCCGTACTGTCCCTGGAGGAAGCTCTGGAGCAGGGGATCGGAAAGATCGTCATTGCGGCGCGGCCGGCAGTACATACGATTATATACAGAAGAATCCGGGAGTGGTGCCTCTCCCACAAGGTACAAGTGTACGACATATACGGGAAAGAGATCCGGGATCAGACGGACTCTGACCGATGGGATTCGCCGTATTTTGAAGTCTCCTATGAGAAGCTGCTGAGGGAGATTGATTCCCATGATGTGATTTCCTTTGATATCTTTGACACGATTCTCATGCGCAGGACGTATGAACCGGCAGACATCTTTTCCATGGTGGACATGGAGACTCAGGAGGAGATGCCCCATGCCTTTTCCCACATGAGAGAGGAGAGTACAAAAGAACTTTTAGAGACCTGCAATCCGGATCTGTATCAGATCTATGAACATATGGGAAGGAAATACGGGCTTTCCCGACAACTGTGCAGTACCCTTTTAAACAGAGAGCTGGAGAAGGAGCGGGAAGCCCTGACAGTCAGAGAGCGGATGAAAGCGTGTACAGAATACTGCCTTCGTGCGGGAAAACCCTGGTTTCTGGTGTCAGACATGTATCTGCCGCCGGAGATTTTAAAAGAATTTCTGGACCGCTTCGGTATTGCCGGGTATGAGGAAATCATTGTCTCCTGCCGGCACAATATGTCCAAGACTCAGGGCCTGTTTGGCGTTCTCAGGGAAAAAGCAGGAAAAGCCTCCTGCCTGCATATCGGCGACAGCAAAGAGGCGGATTATGACGCCCCCAAAAAGAGCGGGATTGACGCGTTTCTCATTATGCCTGCGGTGAGGATGATGGAGATATCCTCCTGGAACCGTGTGCTGACCCATGTAGACGGAAGCGGAAGCAGGGTAATGGCGGGGCTTCTGGCGGCGGAGGTGTTTAATGACCCGTTCGCCTTGTATCACTCCCAGGGGAAACCGGAGGTACTGAGAGCGGAACAATTCGGGTTTCTCTTTGTGGGTCCTCTTATGGTGTCCTTCCTGGTGTGGCTTTTTGGCGTCCTTTCCCAAAAGAGTGAGGGACTTGTGCTGTTCGCGGCCAGGGACGGATGGATGGTTCAGAAAATGTACCGGCTTCTCAGGGAGAAATGGGCGGTCAGACCGCTGCCAAAGGATATCTATCTCATGATCTCACGGCGGGTTATAGCGGAATCGGCGGAGAGAGAGAAAGGGAGCCGATACAGAACGTATATCGCTTCCCTGGGACTGGAGGAATATAAAGAGCTGTACTTTTTTGACTTTATGTCCAGAGGAACCTGCCAGGCAGGCCTTGAGGGGATAACAGGCAGGAAAATGACAGGGGTGTATGTTCAAAGAAGCGTCAGCGACGACGCCGGGAAAAACGCAGTCCATGTGAAAGCTCTCTTTGGGGAATCCTCAGCCTATGAAAATAACCTGAGAATATTTGCCATGTGCGATTTTCTGGAGTGTATTTTTACCTCCTATATGCCCTCCTTTTCGGGGATCGACGAGAAGGGGCGGTTTGTGTACCAGGAGGAGAGGCGGACCGGGGAGCAGATCAAATGTCTCAAGAGCATACATAGAGGGATCGCACAATACTGTGAAGCGTTCTCAGATATGGTAAAGCGTATGCCTGACAGGATGCCGCCCACCGGCTTCTGCGATGAGATCCTGGGCTGTACGGACGCGGCGTTTTCAAAAATCCATATTCCCACGCTTAGAGAGTTTATCCTGGACGACTGGCTGGGAGGGGACAAGAACACGGGAAAGGATGTTTTGGACTGAATGATGAAAAAGATTCTCCATATGACCCCTCCGGTCATTAAAAACGGCATATACCGATACATTTTTAATCACATGGCGTACATAGACCAGAGAAACTATCAATTTTCATTTCTAACAAAAAATCCGGAAGAACTGACCAGGACGAAAGAGTTTAGGCGCTACAGGTTTCCGGTCCGGGGATTTTGCAATGTGGAGCGCGGTAACCCTGCCGGGCTTAGAAAGGAGATTACCCGGATCTTAGGTGAGGGGTATGATGTTATCCACCTGCATACAAGCTACTGGCGCGGCTTTTTGATTGAGGAGATCGCCATGGAAATGAAAATTCCCAGAGTGATCGTGCATGCGCACAGCACGGGGATCGACGAGCCGGATGAGGCGGCGAGAAGGGAGCTTCTGGCCGGTCATGAGGCGTATAAGGAGAGATTCGGCATGCAGTACGCCACGGATCTGTGCGCCTGCTCAGAGCCGGCCGGCAGATGGCTGTACAGAAAAGAACTTCTGGAAAAGGGCATCCATATACTGCCCAACGCCATTGACGTGGAGCGGTTTCGGTTTCGACAAGAGAGCCGTGGCAGGATACGCCGCAGGCTGGGGATTGACGGAAAAATTGTTATCGGCAATACAGGAAGGTACTGCTACCAGAAAAACCAGAGCTTTCTGCTGGAAGCGTTTGCGCGGGCCCGCAAAAGAAACGGGAATCTGTTTCTCCTGTTTCTGGGGGAGGGTGAGCTGCTTGACGGGCTGAGAGGGCTGGCAGAACATCTTGGCATCAGGGAGGATGTATGCTTTATGGGCTGGCAGGAACGTCCGGAGGAGTATCTTCTGGCCATGGATGTCTTCTGTCTGCCGTCCAGGTTTGAGGGGCTGCCCATCTCCGTCATGGAGGCGCAGGCGTCAGGGCTTAAGTGCCTTGTGTCAGACCGGGTGACAAGGGAGTGTGATATTACGGGCATGGTGGAGTTTCTTCCCCTTGAAACCCAGCTGTGGGTGGAGAAACTGGCAGCCGCCAGGCCGGATACGGACAGACAAACCTGTGATGAACGGTTTTGGCAGGCAGGATACAGTATGGAGGCTTCCGGCCAAAGGCTGACCAGGCTGTACGACGGATCTCTGTAAATGCGCAGAAGGAGGAGAGGAACATGAACACTGCACTGATACTGGCGGGAGGAACGGATCCACGTTTTCAGATGGATATACCGAAGCAATTTGTCAATGTGAACAACCGTCCGATTATTGTATACACACTGGAAATCTTTCAGAATCACCCGGATATTGACGAGATCATCGTCAGCTGCGTGGAGGGATGGCAGGAGATGGTCCGGGTGTATGGGAGTCAGTTTAATATCACCAAGCTGAAGGCCATCATACCCGGAGGCAGGGACGCCCAGGAATCCACATACCGGGGACTGAAACTTCTGTGCAGCCGGATGGGGAAGGGGGATATGGTGGTTATTCACGATGCCATACGGCCCATGGTGTCAGAAAAAGTGATAACCAGAAGCATGCAGATGTGCCGGAAAAAGGGGATGGGTGTGGCGGCCACCTGCATCATGGACACGATTATGCACTCCTGGGACGGGCAGGAGGGATATAAGAGCATTAACCGCTATGAGATTATGAAGGTTCAGACCCCCCAGTCCTTTGACTTCGGACTGATCTGGGAGATTCACAACCGCGCCATTGAGAGAAATTGCGTGGGGGCATGGGATAACAGCTCCCTTCTGACCAATTTAGGGGAGAAAGTGTATTTTTCCAAAGGTTCCAGCCTGAATATGAAGATAAACACCGTGGAGGATGTGGAGATGTTCAGAGCACTTTACCGGATGAAGCATCCGGAGGAGGCCGTGGAGAAGAAAGGGTAAAAGCGAAGAAGCAGTGTATGGATGTACAAAGGAGAGATTGGAATGACGATAGCCCTGATTCTGGCAGGCGGCCATGGGAGCCGGACGCAGCAGGATGTGCCGAAGCAGTTTATGAATGTGTATGAGAAACCGCTGATCATCTATACCCTGGAGAATTTTGAGCGTCATCCGGATATTGACGGGATTGCGGTGGTCTGTCTTGCCGGGTGGCATGAGATCCTGAAAGCTTACGGCAGGCAGTATGGGATCCGAAAGCTTAAGTGGGTGGTGGACGGCGGCAGCGACGGGCAGGAGTCCACCCGGAGAGGGATAGAGGCCCTGAAAGACGTCTGCGGGGAGGAGGATATTGTGATGGTTCATGATGGGATCCGCCCATTTCTCCTTCCGGAGATAATCAGCGACGCCGTCTCTGTGTGCCGCAGATGGGGGTCCGGGCTTAGCGCGGTCCGGTGCCAGGAAACCATCGTGAGGACAAAAGACGGGGTGCAGGGCCATGAGAGTATTGACCGCCAGGAGATTATGCGGGTTCAGACGCCCCAGGCGTATACGTACGGAAGGGCTGCGCGGGCCTTTGAGGAGGCGAAGCGGCGCGGGATTCAGGGTGAGGTGTACATCAATACCCTGATGCTCCGCCTGGGAGAGAAGGTGTACTTTTCCAAGGGCACGGAGAAGAACGTGAAGATTACCACCATGGACGACCTGGAAGTGTTTAAGGCCCTTCTTGGCACGGTGAGGGAGGACTGGGTTAAGGGGAAACGGGATGAACGGACACATGCAGATTTACTTTGAAGGCCATATTGCCGTCTACGGAGCCGGTACGGTGGCTGTCAGCGTTTACACGGCTGTCCGGTGGCTGTTTAAAAACTGCACAGTCGTATACTTTATTGTCACCCGCAAGGAGGGAAACCCGGAAGCAATCGACGGCATTCCGGTAGTGTCGCTGGATGAATTTGAGAGAACATCCGGGAGAGACCATATGAAGATCGTTGTGGCCGTCCCGGAGAACTATCATCCAGACATCAGGGAGACGCTGGAGAAAAGAGGGCTGAGAGAGTATTTCTGCGTTGATTCCGGCAGCGAATCGATCCTTATGGAGGAATACTTTAAGACGGCGGATGAATTTTTGCCCCTCTCCCTGTTCGGCCCAAAGAGAGGGAAAGGGGCGGAGTATCCATGGAACCTTCTCACCGTGTACATGGTCAGGTTCCACAGAGACAGGAACCTGCGAAGTCCCTGTGAGTATCCCCCATGGATTTGCCCGATCCAGGCGGGGGCAGCGCTGACGAATATGTCCATTGCGGACATTCGGGATAACACCGGGGATCACATATCGGAGAAAAACGGGAATTACAGTGAGCTGACGGCTCTCTACTGGATCTGGAAAAACAGGGGATATGTGGAAAATGGAAGCGATTATCTGGGGTTGTTTCATTACCGCCGGATTCTGGATATGGGGGAGACGGATCTGTGCCGTTTACGGGAAATGGGCATCGACGTTATCCTGCCCTATCCCACCATCCACCTGCCATCTATCAAAGAGCAGCACAGGCGCTACGTGAGGGAGAGTGACTGGAATGCCATGATTTCGGCTCTGGAGGAGCTGGAGCCGGAGTACGCCGGGGCCATGCCCTATATCTTTTCCCGGCCGTACTTCTACAACTACAACATGTTTATAGCCAGGAGGGAGATTTTCTGCAGGTTCTGCGGCTGGCTGTTTCCGATTCTTTTGCGGACAGAGGAGCTGAGCGTGCCAAGAGGGTGGGAGCGGGCGGACCGCTATATGGGATATCTGGGGGAGAATCTGACGACCCTGTATTTCATGTACCACAAACGTGATCTGAAGATTGCCCACACCGGACGGCGGATGCTTGTATAGTCCGGGGCCTTCACGAAGGGAGAGAACATGACAAAATATGAGGAGGAGCTTCACGGCTGGCTGAGCCGGGAGAGGCTGTGGCAGGATCTGGAGGGAAAGACCGTCATGGTCACAGGGGCGTCGGGAATGGTGGGAAAATGCCTGACCGACCTTTTTATGATGCGCCGCAGGATCAGGGTGATCGCCGTAAGCCGAAATGAGAGGAGGGCCAGGGAACGGTTTTCTGCCTGGCGGGGTGATGCGCGTTTTCGGTATGTGTCCTGCGATGTCAATAGCGCCATACCTGAATGCGGTCCCGTGGATTATATAATCCACGGAGCCAGCCATACACATCCCAGGCTGTATGCAGGCGATCCCATAGGAACCATCGCTGCCAATGTGTTCGGAACCCGAAATTTGCTGGATTATGGGATCTCTCACGGTATGAGGCGGTTTTGCTTTGTATCGTCGGTGGAGATCTACGGGGAAAACAGGGGGGACAGGGAAAGATTTGACGAGTCGTATATGGGGTATCTTGACTGCAATACTCTGCGGGCCGGCTATCCTGAGAGCAAACGGCTTGGGGAGTCTCTGTGCAGCGCCTACAGGGAGGCGTACGGGACGGAATACGTTATACCGAGGCTGAGCCGGGTCTATGGGCCGACCATGCTTGAATCGGATTCAAAGGCTGTCTCCCAGTTTATCAGGAGGGCGGCAAAAGGGGAGAACATTGTGCTTAAAAGTGACGGAACTCCCCGGTACTCCTATACGTTTGTCACGGACGCGGCAGCCGGGATCGTCTGGACCTTGGCTGTGGGAAGACCCGGAGAGGCGTACAATGTGGTGGACCAAGAGTCTGACATGACGCTGGGAGAGCTGGCTGAAAGGCTGGCTCACATTGCCGGAAGCCGGGTGGTCTTTGAGAGGCCGGAGGAGACGGAGCGAAAAGGGTATTCGGCTGCCACAAAAGCTTTGATGAGCGGGGATAAACTGGCCCGTATAGGGTGGAAAGCCAGAGTCCATATGGAGGAAGGGCTTTTCCACACAGTTGAGCAGCTGAAAAATAACGGGTTTCAGACAGCCGGAGAGTGATCGGGTAAAAGATGTGCAGAGCCACAGAGAGGAGGTAAGGTTTTGAGAGGAAGGGTGAAATGGGCAGCGGTGTGGATGCTGTCTGCTTTTATGTTATTTGTCTGCTTTCCGGTGACAATGTCCGCAGAAGAGACGGAGTCCGGAAGGGAATCGAAGCAGGAAGTGTCCGTGAGGGAATCGGAACGGGAAGTATTCGGAAAGGAAACGGAGCGGGAAGTGTCCGGGCCGGCAGCCGTGGAAAAGGAGGCAAAGGAGCCGGACCGGGAACAGGGAGACATGCAGGAGAGTCGGGCAGATAAACCGGATAAAGCGGAAGAGGAAACGTATCCGGCCGGGCCGGTTCAGAGCCGGCCAAAGGGGGAGGAAAGAGAGGATATGCAGGAAGGCCGGCCGGAAGACAGGGATAAGGCAGAAGAGGCCGGCGGGGAGAGCGGGGCAGGAGCGGCAGGAAAAGCGGAAAAGGCCGTGCAGGAACCTACCGGGGCCGGTCCGGACGTGGCGAAAGGAGAAAATCGAGGGGCTGAGCCGGGGCAGCATCAACCCATGGGAGATGCTGGGGAGAGAGGGGATGTGTTCCAGGTTCTTCTGCCTGTGGATACCAGCCATGCTTTTGATTTTATTATGGACCCGCAGCAGCTGATCGCGAAGACAGAGGCCGCAGCCTATGGAGGCAGTCTGTTTGAGGAGGGAGCCACTTTATTTTTCAGGAGGTCTGACGGAAAATCCGAGACCGAGTACAGCAGTTACAGCGATGAGGTCAGAATCATCAATGCAGGGACATCTGCAGTGAATGTAAGCCTCAGCGCTTACGTTTCACCGGAGTCTGTGGAGGGGATTTTTCTGACCGATGATCCGGATTTTACAGACGACAGAGATCCGAGCCTTTATCTGGCGCTGACGGACGGGGAGAATATAGTACCTGTTGACAGCGAACATGGGGCGTGTATGGATATATGGATGGACGGAAGCCGGGATGGAGAGGTTAATATGTGTTCGTTTCGGCTGACCGGCGCAGTCAACAGGGATGGGGACTGGTCCGAAGCAGCCGGCATAGCGCCGGAGATCACCGTGACATGGACGGTAACTGCAGATGAGCAGGCGACTCCGGCGGATGAGAGGATTCTGCCGGATGACGGAGATTGGAAGGCAGATAACGAGGCTGCAGAGGACACAGACGCCGCGAGAAATATGGGAGTGACAGAGAGCGGCAGCGGAGCGGAGCCGGTCCCGGCAGAGAGCGACGGTGTCAATCTTGCGGGGGAAAACGTGACGGGGAGTGAGGCCGCAGAAGAAAGCGCAAATCCGGCAAAGAGGGAAAGTGAATGGGAAAGCGCAGATTCAGGTGCGGATTCAACGGAGAATATAGATGCAGAAGGCGGAGAAAATCAGCCGGTGAGTTCCGGTGAAATGGTGGGAGAAAGTCAGTCGGGTAGTTCTGGCGAAGTGGTGGGAGAAAGTCAGTCAGGTAGTTCTGGTGAAACGGTGAAGGAAAACCAGTCGGAAAGTTTCCGAGAAACAGTGGAAGAGAATCAGTCAAAGAGTTCCGGAGAGAAGACAGGGGAAGATTTGTCGGAGAGTTCTGATGAAAAGGATGGTGATAATCTGTCAAAATTTACAAATATAGAAGTAAATGAAAGCCTAAAAGAAGGAGAGTGGGCAAAAGAAGAGGAGAAACTGCCAGAGGGGGAGAGTATGCCAGAAGATAGATGAAAAGGTAATTAAAGCCGTTGCCAGATTTGACGTAGCCAGCAATTATGTATGGCTCTTACAGAATCCCGTTATCATGTCCAAACGAGGAAAGAGCTGCGTGTATGAGATATTTTAATCTGGCAGGGTTATGCGTATGCAGAGTTACAGCAATGGTTGATTGAGGAATAGGGACAGAAGATAGAGGGAGATTTACTTTTTAGCCCTCTAACCTGGATAGACCGGAACTTTAAGATCGTCATATTAGGTGTATTGTTGAGTGAGCAATGGGCGGAGGAGTCGTGATGCCAGGGAGGGAAGGGAGGCTGTGTGCCGTTCGGGTTCAGATATGC